>CALYAI010000010.1 GCA_944393475.1 uncultured Clostridia bacterium | reverse complement strand
ACAACAAGAGTATTAACAGAAGCTGCAATAAAAGGTAAGACAGATGAGCTTATGGGATTAAAAGAAAATGTTATGATTGGTAAATTAATCCCAGCAGGAACAGGAATGGATAGATATAAAAATCTAAAAATTCATGTAGAAGGACAAGAAGAGGAAGAAGAAAATAAAGAAACTGTTGCAGAAGCACAGAATGCATAAATAATATAAAATATAACGGATGCAAGATTTAAAATGGAAAATCTTGCATCTTTTTTTTATGGTAATTTTATTGACTAAGAAAATTAGGAAGATGTATAATTATAGCAGATGCGTATAATAAAATAAAAGGAAATGGTGTTATATGAAAATAAAAAATAGAATGATATTATTTGTAATTTTTATAATTACAATGCTTCTTGCAATACTTACTGGAAGTAGCCAGGCTGCAAGCCAGGACTTTGGATTGCAAGAATATAGAAAAGCTAGAAGTGATGGATCACAATATGGCTATAAAGTAAGTGATAAATATGTATGGAAGATCGTAACATATTCAGGTAGTTCAATTAATTACGATAAGACATTATATTGTTTAAAAGCAGAACAAGGATTTTATACAGATGAACCTGGACAATTTAGGGAAACATATGACTTGTCATATGATTTTATGGATAAAAGTAGTATGAGTCCATTACCTGTTCCATCACAATACTATAACTCAATTGTATGGATTTTAAACCATGCATATATTCCAAATGCTTCAACAGCAAGTACTGATAAAGCTAATTTGTTAAATAATGCGGGTATAACTGGAAATGTAGAAATAAATGATGATGACATAGATGTTGTCCAACAATTAGCAATATGGTATTTTACAAATTATGATGATGAAACATATCATAGAGATTTTGGAAATACACCATCTTTCCAAACAGTATTGGAATCAAAGAAATCTTCTGGAGGAGCTAAAACAGAGTACAAAGCTATAGAGGATACAAACCAAACTAGATATGACCAAATGGAAAAACTATTTGTATATCTTGTAAGCAATGCAAAAAATGCAACAGATAGTGGTAATTCAGCAAATACTGTTCCATTAGAAATGGATAGTGCAACACCAACTGTAGAAGTAAATGGTAATAACTATATTGTTGGACCATTTAAGATAAACAAAAAGAGTGACATACCATATAATGTTACATTTACAATAACTGATCAAAGTGGAAAAAGTTTGGATGGAAAATATACATTATTAGACAGTAATAAAAATCAAACAAGCAAAAGCTTAGAAGAATTAATAGGCTCAACATTTTACTTAAGAGTACCAATTAATACTGTAAACTCAGAAAATATAACAAGTTTAAAATTCGAAATGAATGGTAGCTATACTTTAACAACAGCGACATATTGGACGAAGTCTGGTAATAATACAGTTCAGCCAATTGTAGAAATTAACAGGTCACCATATAATTTTGAAGGAGAAAAAGAGGTAACATTTCCAAAACCTGGTGAATATAATCTAAAACTAATTAAAGTAGATGCAGATAACCTAAGCAAAAAATTACAAGGAGCAATATTCAAAATTACTACACCTTTAGGAACAGATAATTATTCAACAGATGGAAATGGTGCAATAGATATAAGTAAAATACCTATAACAGGAGTAGGAACAGATACAATAACAATCGAAGAAATAGAGGCACCGGAAGGATACGAAAAAATTATAACAGCACCAATAACAATAACAGTAACCAAAACATTTGCTAATAATCAATTTACAATGTCAAATGCACAAATAACAAATAGTCAAAACGGTTCGAGTATAAAAATTGATGGAACAACAATAACAGTAACGGTTGAAAATAAATTAATACCAAATAATAGTGAATACAATTTTAAATTAATAAAAGTAGAACAGGGAAATGCAAGCAAAAAACTAGAGGGTGCAGAATTTAAAATAAGTACACCACTAGGAGAACAAACAACAACTACAAATGCAAACGGAGAAATAAATATTGGACCAATAGATGTAACATCAGAAGGAAAAGATACAATAACAATAGAAGAAACAAAAGCACCGGAAGGTTATGAAAAAATAATAACAGCACCAATACAGGTGGAAGTAACAAAAATATTTACAAATAATACATATACAATGTCAGATGCAAAAATAGTAAATACACAAACAGGTTCAAAAATAGAACTTAATGGAAATACAATAACAGTAACGGTGGAAAACAAATTAATACCAAATAATAGTGAATATAATTTAAAACTAATAAAAGTAGAAGAAGGAAATACAAGTAAAAAACTAGAGGGTGCAGAATTTAAAATAAATACACCACTAGGAGAGCAAACAACAACTACAAATGCAAATGGAGAAATAAATATCGGTCCAATAGATGTAACATCAGAAGGAAAAGATACAATAACAATAGAAGAAACAAAAGCACCAATTGGATATCAAAAAATTATAACAGCACCAATACAGGTGGAAGTAACAAAAATATTTACAAATAACACATATACAATGTCAGATGCAAAAATAATAAATGAACAAACAGGTTCAAAAATAGAACTTAGCGGAAATACAATAACAGTAACAGTGGAAAATAGAGCACAAAATTTCGATTTAGCATTAAGAAAATATATAACAAAAGTAAATGATGTGGAAGTTGAAAATTCAAGAGTTCCAAACGTAGATACAAGTACATTGGAAAATAGTACAACAGCAACATATGAACACAGAAAAGATCCAGTAAGAGTTATGACTGGGGACAGAGTAATATATAATATTACAATATATAATGAGGGAGAAAAACCAGGAAGAGCAACAAAAATACAGGATCAACTACCAACAGGTTTAGTATTTAATAAAGTAGTTTCTGGAAATTTCGAGTTGGACTCATATAATGAAGAAGATAATTTATTAAAATTAAAAAGAATAGAAGCAAATACGGATAATCTAGAACCATATAATGGTACAAATTTGGATTCCGAAACAATAGAGATAGAATGTACAGTAACATTTGTACCAACAAATAAAGAACAAACACTAACAAATGTTGCTTGGATATCTGAAGAATATGATGCAACAGAGAATAAGATAATTACAGAAGAAGAGGGTGCTGATAGGGATTCAGAACCAGCAAAACATCCAGATGTAAATAAAGATAACATGGAAGATTATACAGGAAAAGATAATAAGGAAGATTTATCAGATCCAGAAAATTACTATAAAGGTGAACAAGATGATGATGACTTCGAAAAATTAGTAGTTGGATATTTTGATTTATCTTTAAGAAAATTTATAACAGGACAAAACGAAAAAGAAATAACAGGTAGAGAACCAGATGTTGATGTAACACCTTTAGTAGATGGAACAGGAACAACAGCAATATATAATCATCCAAAGAACCCACTAGATATGGTAGTAGGAGACACTGTAATATATACAATAAGAGTATATAATGAAGGATCAATTGATGGTTATGCAAATAAAATAGTGGATAAGCTACCAGCAGAATTAGAGTTTTTACCAGATCATGAAATAAATATAGAATATGAATGGCAGGTATCTGAAGATGGTAGAACAGTAACAACTGATTACTTATCTAAAGAAAAAGAAACAACAGGAAGAGAAAATCTAATTAAAGCATTTAATGGAGTAGAATTAGATTACAAAGATGTAAAAATAGCATGTAAAATAAGAGATACTGCAGAATTTGGTAAGAAATTAACAAATATTGCAGAAATTACAGAAGCCAAAGACAAAAATGGTGAAGACATAAAAGATAGGGATTCAGATCCTGATAATGTAGATATTCCATCTGACGAAGATTTACCAAATTATAAAGATGATGAATCAGATAAAGAATATGTACCAGGACAAGAAGATGATGACGACTTCGAAAAAGTAAAAATTACATATTTTGATTTAGCATTAAGAAAGTTCATTACAGCAGTTAATGATCAAGAAATAACAAATAGAATTCCACAATTAAGTATGGGTGAAGATGGAAATATTCATTATGAACATACTAAAGACCCAGTAGAAGTAGAAAATGGAAATATAGTAACATATACATTAAGAATATTTAATGAAGGACTAATGGATGGATATGCAAGCTTAATTAAAGATGATGTACCTGATGGATTGGAATTTTTACCAGACAATGAGATAAACCAAGAATATAGATGGGTATTATCAGAAGACGGAAAAACAATAGAAACAGATTACTTATCTAAGGAACAAGAAAAAACAGAAGGTGCAAATTTAATAAAAGCATTTGATCCAGAATTAGGAATAACAGATACAAACCCAGACTATAGAGATATAAAAATAGCATTTAAAGTTACAGAACCAAATACATCTGATAGAATTTTAGTAAATACAGCAGAAATAGCAGATGATAGGGACGAAAACAATGACCCTGTTGATGATGTAGATTCAACACCAAATAATGATAATGAATGGAATGAAGAAGATGATTTGGATAAAGAATTTGTAAAAGTTAAATATTTCGACTTAGCATTAAAGAAATGGGTAAGTAAAGCAATAGTAACCAATGAAGATGGATCACAAACAGTTATAGAAACAGGACATACGGGGGACGAAGATCCAGAACCTCCAGCAAAAGTTGACTTAGGAAGACAGGATATAAATAAAGTAGTAGTAAAATTCGAATTCCAAATAAAGATAACAAATGAAGGAGAAATAGCTGGATATGCTAAAGAAGTAACGGACTATATTCCAGAAGGATTAAAATTCATTCAAGAAGATAATCCAGAATGGTACCCAAGAGAACCATTAAATGGTAGAGAAAGAGTTGGAACACAGCAATTAGCAAATACTTTATTACAACCAGGAGAAAGTGCAACAATTTCTATATTATTAACTTGGATAAATAGTCAGGACAATATGGGACTAAAAACAAATATTGCAGAAATAAGCCAGGATTACAATGATAGCAATACACCGGATATAGACTCTACACCTGATAACTTTAAAGAAGATGAAGACGATATAGATGATGCACCAGTAATGTTAACAGTAAAATTAGGTGATACTCCTATATATATCGGATTAGGATTTGTAGTAGTAGCAATGTTAACAAGTGGAATTTGGGCAATAAAGAGATATGTTTTATAATAAAATATAATTAGACTTCAAAGAGATAATCTTTGAAGTCTTTTTTTTTTGCAAAGAGGAGTAGATGTATAGGAAATAGTATTTAAATAAAGGAAAAGGAAGAAAACTTTACATAAAATATTGTAAAATAATGAAAAATGTTATATAATTGTAATGTAGGTTGTTTTAAAATCTAACATCTGTAAAACTAACATCCGTAGGGAATTTAAGGCACCCTATATAAATAAGAAAGAATCTACTATATTTTACTATTGACATATCTGTTAAATATAGTAAAATACACATATAGTAGTATATTATGGAGAAAAAGGATGGTAAAAATGAAAGTATTAAAAAGGATAGTTACAATTATAATGATAATGCTTTTATCTGTATTAATTTCGACATCCGTATTTGCTGTAAATCCAGTTAAGTTTGGATTAAGCGAATATAGAAGAGCATCAACGGATGGAAAGCAATATGGATACAGAATAAATGCAGGAAATAAGAGAGTATGGAAGGTTATTGTATACGAAAATGACGGAACTACAATGAACTTCGATAATACTATATACTGTCTTAAAGCAGAAAGAGGATTCTATACAAACAATCCAGGTAATTTTGAACAAACATATGATACAATGGAAGATTTTGAAAATAAGGAAAAATTAGTTCCATCAATTTTTGAAAATGATGAAAACTATTATTCAGTTGCTTGGATATTGGATCATGCTTATATACCATACTATAATCAAGAATCTGACACTGTTGAATATCAACAAAAGAAGACAGAACAAGCTGCACAAGATAGGGAAGACCTTCTTAATGCAACAGGAATGTCAGATAGTTTAAAAAGAGAATTAACAGATGATGATATAGATGTTGTACAACAAATGGCAATATGGTATTTTACAAATACAAAGGAAAATGAAAATGCAGATATTTATCACCCTGCTGATTTTGCAGGAGCACCAACTTTCCAATCAGTAGCTGTAGCAGAAAAATCTGTAGGATCATATAACAATATAGAAGATTTTAACCAAACAAGATATGATGCTATGGAAAAACTATATCAATATTTAGTAAGTACAGCAAGAAGTACAGAAACAATAGAATACTATAGAACACATAATGGACAAGTACAAGAACCAATAACTATGGATCAAAGTGTAAATCCAACAGTAGAATTAGATGGAAGCAATTATATAGTTGGACCATATAAAATAAATAAAAATAATGATTTACCATATGAATTTGAAGCTAAATTTACAGATCAAAATGGAACAGATTTAAAAGGTAAATATACATTATTAAATGCTAATAAAGAAGAAGTATCAGATGGAACAACAATAAAGGACTTAGTAGGAAGTAGTTTCTATATTTCTATACCTACATCAGAAATAGATGATATATCACAAGTAAAATTTAGCTATTCAGGAGTATATAGAACATCATCAAAAGGATATTGGACAAATTCACAAAATCCAGATGCAGTACAACCATTGGTTGCAGTAGTAAAAGAAGAAACACCAATAAGTGGTGAAAAAGATGTTAATATAGCAAAAAGAGAATTTGACTTATCATTAAGAAAATTCATTTCAGAAGTAAATGGAAAGGCTATAAACAGAGAACCAAGTGTTGATGTATCAAACTTAAATAAAACAGTTGATGGAACAAAAATAACAACAGCAATATATAATCATTCAAAGAAACCAGTTGCTGTAAACCCAGGAGATATTGTTACATATACAATAAGAGTATATAATGAAGGTGAAATTGATGGATATGTTGGAGAAATAACAGACTATTTACCACCAGAGTTAGAGTTTATAAATGATACAGCAAATAATCCAGAAGAAACAGATTTTAATGCTGGATATGGTTGGATGATAGATCCATCAAATAATAGAATAATAAAAACAAATCATCTTGCTTATTCTACAGAAGCAGCTGATAAAGATAGAAATGAAAAGAATTTAATAAAAGCATTTAATGGAACAACATTGGATTACAAAGAAGTAAAAGTAAAATGTAAAGTTAAAAACACAACAGAGGCAATGAAGAAAATTACAAACTTAACACAAATCACAAACGAAACAGATAGTAAAGGTGGAGCAGTAACAGATAGAGACTCTGTACCAAATGGAAACTTTACATTACCATCAGATGAAGAATTACCAAGCTATAAAGATAGTGAGTCAAACAATGAATATGTACCAGGACAAGAAGACGATGATGATTTCGAAAAAGTTATTTTACAAGAATTTGATTTAGCTTTAAGAAAATATATTACTGGTAAAAACGGAACAGCATTAATAGGAAGAGAACCATCTGTAGATGTAACAAATTTAGCAAATGGTACTTCAACAACAGCAATATATAATCATCCAAAGAAACCTGTTGATATGAACAGAGGAGATATAGTAGAATACACAATTAGAGTTTATAATGAAGCTTCAATAGATGGATATGCAAATCAAATAGTAGATAAATTACCAGCAGAATTAGAATTTTTACCAGATAACGAAACAAATATAAAATATGAATGGCAAGTATCTGAAGATGGTAGAACTGTAACAACAGATTACCTATCTAAAGAAAAAGAAACTTCAGAAAGACAAAATTTAATTAAAGCATTTGATGGGACAACATTGGATCATAAAGAAGTAAAAATAGTATGTAGAATAAAAGATGATGCAGAATTTGGTAAAAAATTAACAAACTTAGCAGAAATTACAGAATCAAAAGATGGAGAAGGAAATGATGTAATCGATAGAGACTCAGAAACAAATAATGTTAAAGTCCCAGAAGATTCAGAATTACCAAATTACAAAGATGATGAAATAAATAATGAATATGTACCAGGACAAGAAGATGATGATGACTTCGAAAAAGTAAGAGTTGTATATTTTGACTTAGCTTTAAGAAAATTTATTACAGCAGTTGATGACCAAGAAATAACAAACAGAATTCCACAATTAAGTATTGGTGAAGATGGAAACATACATTATGAACATACAAAAGACCCAGTAGAAGTAGAAAATGGAAATGTTGTTACATATACAATAAGAGTATATAATGAAGGACTAATAGATGGATATGCAACAGAAGTTAAAGATGATATTCCAGATGGATTAAAATTCTTACCAGACAATGCTATAAACAAAGAATATAGATGGCAAGAATCAGAAGATGGAATATCAATAGTAACAGATTATTTATCAAAAGAACAAGAAGCAGAAGATGGAGATAACTTAATTAAAGCATATAATCCAGAATTAGGAATAACAGATGGAAATCCAGATTATAGAGATTTAAAAATTGCGTTCGAAGTAACAGAACCAAACACATCTGACAGAATATTAGTAAATACTGCAGAAATTAAAGATGATAGCGATAGCTCAGGAGATCCTATAGATGATATAGACTCTACACCTGATAATAATAATGAATGGAATGAAGAAGATGACTTGGATAAAGAATTTGTAAAAGTTAAATACTTCGATCTAGCATTAAAGAAATGGGTAAGCAAAGCTATAATAATTGATGCAGACGGAACACAAACAGTACAAGAAACAGGACATACAGGTGATGAGGATCCAGAGCCACCAGCAAAAGTTGACTTAGGAAGAAGAGATATAAATAAAGTAACAGTAAAATTTGAATTCCAAATAAAAGTAACAAATGAAGGTGAAATAGCTGGATACGCTAAGGAAATAACAGATTATATACCAGAAGGATTAAAATTCATTCAAGAAGATAACCCAGATTGGTATACAAGAGAACCATTAAATGGTAGAGAAAGAGTTGCAACAAAATTATTAGAAAATACTTTATTACAGCCAGGAGAAAGTGCAACAGTATCTATATTATTAACATGGATAAACAGTCAAGATAATATGGGCTTAAAAACAAATATTGCAGAAATAAGCCAAGATTATAATGATAGCAATACACCTGATATAGATTCAACACCTGATAACTTTAAGGAAGATGAAGATGATATAGATGATGCACCAGTAATGTTAACAGTAGCACTTGGTGATGCAAAACTATATATCGGAATTGCAGCATTAGTAACAATTACATTAGGTGGAGGAGTATTCCTAATTAAGAAATATGTAATTTAGGATTAGAATAGAATTCTTTAAGAATTAAAGAAGGGATAAAAGAAGGAAAAATAGAAGGAAAAAAAGAAGAAAAAATAAGTATAGCAAAGAAATTACTAAAAGAGGATATAGAAGTCAGAACAATTGCCATAGTAACAGGCTTAACAGAAGAAGAGATAAATAAAATAAAGGCAAAATAAAGGCAATAAGGAGTATAAGAAGAAGCATCTATTAGGAAAACAATAGGTGCTTTTTTAAAACGAGTCATAATGCATGCAAATAAAAATATAATAAAGTAAATGGAGGTATGCATTGTGCTAAATATATTAAAAACATTTCTTGTAGGAATATTTTTTGGAACATTTGGAACAACAATTGGTGGGTTAATAGGAATAAATTTAAAAAACACATCAAATAAATTTTTAGGTTTTATATTATCATTTGCATCAGGGCTTATGATGTCTATTATATGTTTTGATTTATTACCAGAGGCGATGAAGATCTCAAATATACTGGTAATTTTGGCTGGAATATTTTTAGGAATAATAACTATGATTATATGTGATATTTTAGTAAAAGAAAAATTCAGCATGACAAATAATATGAACAATTTACTTAGAACAGGAATAATAATAAGCATAGGCTTAGCACTTCATAATATTCCAGAAGGATTGGCAATTGGTACAGGATTACAAGCATCATTAAATCTAGGAATATCTCTTGCAATAGCGATTGCAATACATGATGTGCCAGAAGGAATAAGCATGGCTGTTCCGATGAAAACTGGAGGAATGAAAAAGGGTAAAGTAATATTTTTAGTAATAATGTCTGGAATAAGTACTGGTATCGGAGCATTAGTTGGACATTTAGTTGGTGGAATTTCTGAAGATGTAATTGGAATCTCTTTAAGTTTTGCTGCCGGTGCAATGCTATACATAGTCTCTGGGGAGCTGACTCCAGAAGCAAATAATATGTATAAAGGAAGGATGAACGCAATTGGAAATATATTTGGTTTTATACTAGGGATATTGGCAATGAGCATATAAGAATATAAAAAAGCACCTCATTATAAGGTGCTTTTCATCTAATTATTCTCTACAAATGAATTTGCAATTTCATCAAATATTGGTATATATTTGTCCTGTTTTTCGGATACTACTTCGAAATCTAAAATGTAAATATGTTTATCTGTTTTAATCCAAACTACTGTAGAATAAAGATCTGATTCGAAATTAGGATCATGATATGTAAATGCATATTTATAAGCTTCGCAATTTGGAATATCCATTTGTGTAATATCACTTGCAATTTTAGCATTTTCCCTACTATTTGAAATATTATTCTTTTCTGAAGTAATTGCAGTTTTTAAATCCATATCTATATTTGTATCAAGAATTGTACTATATAACATCATTTGGTCAGTTACTGAATAAATATCTAATACGTATTCAGAAGACCCTGATGCAGCTTCTTTAAAATCTACTTTACCTGGTATTTGTAAACTAAACTCATTATTGCTTGATGTAACAGTTACAGGTGTTACATATTTATATATTTTAAAACCTGCAAAGACTAATAAGGCAATAACTAAAATAATTGCTATAACAATAAGAATTTTTTTAAGACTCATAAATAACCCCTCCGTAACAGTATTGTAATATAAAAAGGGCGATAATACAACTAAAAATATAAAATGTTATAGAAATGTAAATAAAGATATTGATACATTTGCAAAAAGAATTTATAATAGTATCATACGAAAATTAATATTAAAAGCTTAACTATGAGGAAAGAGGTATTTAATGAACGTAAGACTAATATTAGGTATTTTAGGAGGGATAGTAGCAGCTGAATTTATAGCTATTATCGTTCAGTTAAATATATATAAACGAGAAGTAGACAAAAGTATAGAATATGAGAACTTTAGAAAAGAAGTTTTAATTAAAGCTGCAAAAGAAAGAAGAGAATTGCGTGAAGCTTTAGCAAAACAACAAGAATTAAAAGACAAAATGGAAGAACTAAAGCAAAAACGAAATGCCAATAAAAGCAAAGTAGATAATGGCATAGCCATACCAAAAAATATTAACAAAGAAGAAAAGAAAGAAAAAAAGTCTAAAAGCAAATAAATCAACAATTATGTTTGACTAAGATATGTATAATTTAGTATAATAAAAGCTAGGGAAACTAACGATAGAGGGGTTTTGTAATATGAAAAAATACATAATTACAATAATAGCTATTTTTTGTTTCATATTGGCGATAGCATTAAATATTATTGCAAGTAATGTTAATTCAACAATGAAGAATTTTGGAATACAAGAATACAGAGGACAAGGAATACAATATGCTTATAAAATAGCGGACAAAAATATTTGGAAATTGGTTACATATAATGGAGAAACAATAGATAGTAGTAAAACAATCTATTGTCTAAATGCAGACCAAGGATTTTATAATTCAAATCCTAGTACAACTAAACAAGAATATGATTTATCATATGACCTGAAAAATAAAGCTTCAATCCCAGTATTACCTGTAACAATGGAAGAATATAATTCAATCATTTGGATTTTAAATCATACTTATGTTCAATCAGATACAACTATTCCAAATTATAAAGATACCCTATTAAAGAACGCAAAGATAGATGAAGAAACAAAATTAACAGATGACGATATAGATGTAGTACAGCAACTTGCTATTTGGTATTTTACCAATAAAAATGATGAAGTATACCACACAGAAGAACCTACATTAAAAGAGATATTAATAGCCAAAAAAGATTCTAATGGAATATTAGAAGATTATACAAATATAGAAGAAAAAGATAGTGCAAGATTTTTACAAATGGAAAAACTGTTTAAATATTTTGTGGAGAATGCAAAACTAGCTACAGAAGAAGAAAATAATATTTTAGAGCCTTTAAAAAATGAATTAACAAATCCAAGTGCGGAAATTCAAGAAGATAGTTATATAATAGGACCATATAAAATAGATAAGCAAAATGATTTACCATATACAGTTAATATAAAATTAATGGATCAATTAGGAAATGATTTGGAAGGTAAATACACATTATTGGACACAAATAAACAAGAATTAGTAGATAAAAAAATAGAAGATATGATGGGACAAGTATTTTATTTAAAAATTCCAGCACAAACAATTATAGATAAAAATATAAACAAAGTTACATTAAAAGTGGATGGACGTTATACAACTACAAAAGCAACATATTGGACTAATTCAGAAGATACAGAAGTACAACCAATAATAGAGATAGAAAAACTTCAGCAGTTATTTAATTACGAAAATGAAGTTATTTTACCAAATTATGCAGATAGAAATATATTAAATTCAACAAATATTATATTAAAATAAACAATTATATAGAGGAGGATAGAAAATGAAAGTAATTTTATTGGACAATATTAAAGGTGTAGGAAAGAAAGACGAAATAATAAATGCTAGTGATGGATACGCTAGAAATTTTCTATTTCCTAAAAATTTAGCAGTAGAAGCAAATGCAGAAAATTTATCAAAATTAAAAGGAAAACAGGACTCAGTAAGTCATAAAAAAGCTGTAGAAAAAGATGAAGCAAAAAGGATTGCAGAAAAATTAAAGGGAATTTGCCCAAAATTAAAAATTAAAACTGGTGAAAATGGAAAAGTTTTTGGAGGAATTACAGCAAAAGATATTTCCGATGTTTTAAGTAAAGAATATAAAATAAATGTAGATAAAAAGAAAATAGATTTAAAAGATAGCATAAAAACTCTAGGTATAACAAAGGTTAATGTAAAGCTATATGAAGGAGTTATGGGAGAGATAAAAATAGATGTAATTCCAGAATAAAAGGTATAAAACAAGCAGAAAAACTGCCAGCAAAAGGCTAATATATATACTGGGGAGGCAGAAATGGAACTAGGAAAAATTCCACCAAATGATGTGGAGGCAGAGCAAGCTGTTATAGGAAGTATGTTAACAGATAGAGATGCTGTAATCTCTGCAATAGAAGTTTTAAAAGAAGAAGATTTCTATAGGGAAGATAATAAAACAATATACGAGGCAATATTAAATTTATATAATAGATCAGAGCCAATTGATATAATAACACTAAAAGCAGAATTAACATCAATGGGAAAATTCGATAAAATTGGTGGATTGGAATATATTGTAGGATTGCCAGAAAAAGTTCCTACAACAGCAAATGTAGAAAAATATATAAATATCGTAAAAGAAAAATCAGAACTAAGAAGTTTAATAAAAGCTGCAAATGAGATAATCGAAGAAGGATATGATCCTACACAAGACATTGACGAGATTATGAATAGTGCAGAAAAGAAAATCTTTAATATCATACAGGATAAGGATCAAAAAACATATAGTGCAATAAAGGATGTATTAATAGATACTTTTACAGAATTGGAACAACTATATAATCAAAAGCAACATATAACAGGTGTTCCAACAGGTTTTATAGATTTAGATTATAGAACAGCAGGTTTACACAATTCGGATTTAATACTAATTGCTGCTAGACCCGCAATGGGTAAATCTGCATTTGCTTTAAATATAGCAACAAATGCAGCTGTAAGATCAAACATTCCTGTTGTATTATTCAGCTTGGAAATGTCAAAAGAGCAAATGGTAAACAGAATTTTATGTAGTGAAGCATTGGTAGATAGTAATAAAGTTAGAACAGGAAAGATTGATGATGATGACTGGATAAAACTTGCAGATACAATGGGGGAATTATCCGAAGCACCAATATATATAGATGATACACCTGGTATTTCTATAAATGAAATAAGAGCAAAATGTAGAAAACTTAAATTAGAAAAAGATATTGGATTGGTTGTAATAGACTATTTGCAACTTGTTCAAGGATCATCAAAAAGAGCATCTGCAAGCAGGGAACAGGAAATATCAGAAATAAGTAGATCTCTAAAAATATTAGCAAAAGAAATAAATGTACCAGTAATAGCATTATCACAATTGTCAAGAGCTCCAGAGCAAAGACCTGATCATAGACCTATGCTTTCAGACCTTCGTGAATCTGGAGCAATAGAACAGGATGCAGATATTGTTATGTTTCTATATAGGGATGAATACTATAACGAAGATAGCGAAGATAAAGGACAGGCGGAAGTAATTATTGCAAAACATAGATCTGGATCAACTGGTACGGTAAAACTTGCATGGTTAGGAAACCTTACAAAATTTGCTAATTTGGATAGGTATAGGGAATAAAAAAGGACGGTAAAATGGAAAAAGAAATTTTAAAAACAATTAAAAAATATAAATTAATAGAATCTGGGGACCAAATACTTATTGCAGTATCTGGAGGGCCAGATTCTATGTGCTTATTAGATATATTAAATAAATTAAAAGAAAAATTAAATGTGGAAATTGCAGTTGTGCATGTTAACCATGGACTTCGAGAAGAAGCAAATGAAGAAACAGAATACATAAAAAACTATTGTGAAAAATATAATATAAAGATATATGTGAAATATGCAGATGTAATAAATCTTGCAAAAAAAGACAAAATTGGACTAGAAGAAGAGGGAAGAAAAGTAAGATATGCATTTTTCGAAGAAATATTAGAAAAAACAGGTTTTAATAAAATTGCAATTGCACATAATATGAATGATAAAGCAGAAACAATACTTATGAATATAATAAGAGGTGCTGGAAGTATAGGGCTAAAAGGAATAGAACCTATACGAGATAATAAATATATAAGACCTTTAATAGAAACTCAAAGGAATGATATAGAAAGTTATTGCGAAGAAAACAAATTAAATCCAAAATTTGATAAAAGCAATAATGATAATACATATACAAGGAATAAAATAAGAAATATTTTAATACCGTTTATAAAAAAAGAATTTAATCCAAACATAATAAAAAGTATAAACAACTTATCAGAAATAGTAGTGGAAGAGCAGAATTATTTAGAAAAAATTGTAAATAATATATACAATGAAATAGCAATAGAAGAAACTAATGATAAAATAATATTGGACTTAAAGAAATTTAATAGACAGGAAGTAGTAATTAAAAAAAGAATATTATTCTTAGCGATTACCAAGATTTTTGGCTCAAGTAAAAATATAGAGAAGATACATATGGAAGACTTAATAAAACTATGTGAAAGGAATATTGGTAACAAATATTTAACTCCAAATAAAAATCTAAAAGTTTTTATAAACAAAGGAAAAATTTTTATATCACATATATATTAATATCCGTAAGAGGGAAAAAGTTGAAATATAAAAGACACAAAAAAATGCTTGAAATCAACAAATATATATGGTATATATGCATATAGCAATTTGATATTTTTAACTATAAAAAAAGTTAAAAGAACAGAGGGAGGAAAATAAATTGAAAAATGGTATAAAATCATTGGCAGTATGGTTAATATTTTTGATTATATTCATAGTATTAATCTCATCTATAATGGATAATTCAAGTAACAAACTTGCATATTCAGAACTATTAACAGATATGGAAAATGGCACAGTAACAAGTATCGAAATTCAATCTGGTGGAGAGAAAGCTCTTGTAGAATTAAAAGGAGATTCAATACCAAAAGAAGTAAATATTCCAGACATTGGTAGTTTTATGACATATGCACAAGAAATACTAAAAACAAATAGTTATACATTAACAGAAAGACCAGAATCTGTATTCATGAAAGGACTTTACCTAATAATACCATTTGGAATAATAGTAATTGTTCTACTATTCGGATTATTATTAATTAATCCAGGAAACCAAGGTGGAAACAAGACAATGTCATTTGGTAAGAGTAGAGCTAGAATGACTAATGGTGCGGAGAAGACAAAGGTTACATTTAATGATGTAGCAGGTGTTGATGAAGAAAAAGAAGAATTAGAAGAAATAGTAGAATTCTTAAAAACTCCAAAGAAATTTACAGATATGGGAGCAAGAATACCAAAAGGTGTTTTATTAGTTGGTCAACCAGGTACTGGTAAAACATTACTTGCAAAAGCGGTTGCTGGCGAAGCAGGAGTACCATTCTTTAGTATAAGTGGTTCAGAATTCGTAGAAATGTTTGTTGGTGTTGGTGCATCAAGAGTTAGAGATTTATTCGAACAAGCAAAGAAAAATGCTCCATCAATTATATTTATAGACGAAATTGATGCAGTAGGTCGCCAAAGAGGTGCAGGTCTTGGAGGAGGACATGACGAAAGAGAACAAACATTAAACCAATTATTAGTAGAAATGGATGGATTTGGAACAAATGAAGGTGTTATAGTACTTGCTGCAACAAACAGACCGGACGTACTAGATAAAGCCTTACTAAGACCAGGAAGATTCGATAGACAAATAGTTGTATCTGCTCCAGACGTTAAAGCAAGGGAGCAAATTTTGGAAGTACATGCAAGAAAGAAAAAATTAGCAGAAGATGTTGATTTAAAAACAGTAGCAAAGAACACATCAGGTTTTGCAGGGGCAGACTTGGAAAATATATTAAACGAAGCAGCATTACTTGCAGCTAGAAGAAACTTAGATTGTATTGGAATGAAAGAAATAGAAGATGCAATGGTTAAAGTTACAATGGGACCAGAAAAGAAAACAAGAGTAAGAAGCGAAAAAGAAAATAAATTAGTAGCTTATCACGAAGCTGGTCATGCAGTAGTAAGTAGATATTTACCAACACAGGATAAAGTTCATCAAATATCTATTGTACCAAGAGGAATGGCTGGAGGATATACAATGTATAGACCAACAGAAGATAAATCATTTAGATCAAAAACAGAAATGGAAGAAAGCATTGTTTCATTATTAGGTGGAAGAGTTGCTGAAAAGTTAATCTTAAATGATATCTCTACAGGTGCAAGCAATGATATAGAAAGAGCAACAGCAATATCTAGAGCAATGGTAACTAAATATGGTATGAGTGAAAGATTAGGAACTATTACACTAGGTAGTGACCAAGAAGAAGTATTCTTAGGAAGAGACTTAGCACATGCTAAGGAGTATTCAGAAGAAACAGCAGCAATAATCGATGAAGAAGTAAAGAAAATTATCGATGAAGCATATAAGAAAGCTATAAACATATTAAGTGAACATGCAGATAAATTACATGCAGTAGCAAAAGTATTATTAGAAAAAGAAAAAATCGATGGCGAAGAATTCGATAAGATTTTTGCAGAATAAGAAAGTTACTTTAATTTGAAATATAAATGTAAAAATTAAATAAAAAGGTGGAAAACTATATAAACAAAAAATAGTTTTCCACCTTTTTTGATGCAAGAAATACTAGGGAAATAATAAATTCAACAATATTTGATATAATTTAAACTTATAAATTAAAAAAACTCTAAAAATCATATAAAATGGCATAAAAATATTTAAAATGTCATAGAAAAATAAAAGAACGTTCAAGAGGTGCTTCCGCTAAGCTTTTGAGAAGATTAGAAAATACATATATTTACATTAAATATATAAATATAATAATATAAACTTATAAGTAAAAACACAGAAGGGATACATATGGAAAAAAATAGCGGAAAAGTTAAATTGAATACAAAAGTATTATTAATTATTGCGTTGATTGTTTTTGTTTGTACTATTCTATTTGCAGGATTAAGTAGTTTTGTTAAAAAGAACAATTTAACTACTAATGGTTTGGCAGAAAAACAATTTAATGAGATTTCTGAAGCTGACTATAACACACAAAGCGATAAAGTAAAATTTATGGCTTATTTTTTGCAGGACGGAAAAAAAGTAGATGGTACAAATACTAGAATAGGATATTCAAATATAATGTATTTCGACCTACAAGTACAAGATGGAAAATTGAATAACCCTACGATTCAAATTGATTCTAAAAACTTTTACTTAGAAACAAATTTAATGAATGATTCGACAATTAGCCAAAATTATGTATCTAAAAATACTAAGGAAATAAAACTAAATAATTTATCTGGAAACATAAATAAGGTATTTGAAGCAACAGTAAAGAGTGGAGATTATGAATTTGTAACAAGTGTTACAGATGCAATAGGAAACGACATTACAAATTATAGCAAAGAAAATGTGATAAGATTTACAGCTGATTATGTGGATACGGATGGTAGTAGAATTCAAATATCAAAAGAAATACCACTAAGTATTAATTGGTATGGTGAAGTAAATTGTGAAATTCCAGAAAAAGTTTATGGAAATGATAATCTAATCCAAAAATATAATTTGCAAAATTATTTGGATATGGAAAATAATGAAATTAAAATACAATTTAACATAGCAACACAGGAAACAGAAAACGAAGTTATATTAAATAAATCATACATCGAAGGTACAATTCCATTAATAAACGAAATAGAGCCAACAAGTGTTGTTATCGAAGGAGAAAACGTAGAATATACATATGATAGAGACACTAGAAAGTTTGTAGCAACTCGTACTGCTAAAAAGGATGAAAATATAATAAAAGAACAAGCATATAGTGGAACATATGCCCAAAGTGAAATAAATTATAGATACAATGAATATAAAGTAACAGTTACATATCCTATAGAGGTATATCAAATTGATGATGATGAATACATAAATATCGATATTCCAGTAACAGCACATTACGAAGGAGTTAATGGAGAAGTAAGCAATGATGTTACAAACAAAATAAATGTATCTTATTCTAATCTTAATACAGAAGAAACGGGATTTGAATCAGCTATAGGAAGACATGTACTATATCCAGAAGAAAGACAAGTTGTTTCTAAAGAAAATGTTTTGTTAGGGTATAGATATAGCAATAATACTAATTTATGGCAAACATATTATACTAAATGGAATATTGTAACAAATGGTGAAGAAACTGCAACAGGAATTGTTTTAACAGACAATTCAGTAGAGGATAAATTCATTAAAAGTGATGAAACAGAGATTAATAACAACGAATATATATCAAACATTGGAATTGCATTTGCAAACCCAGTTTCTGCATTGGGGTTAAATGGATGGATTAAGGTTTATGATGATGAAACAGATGAATTATTACATACATTTACAACAGCAGATTGGGCAAATTACGATATGCTAAATCCATATGAGTATGGAAAGAATATAAAACATATAAGAATAGAAACAAGTGAGGTAAGCGAAAATAGCTTTGTTATAATATACAACATTAAAAAAATTAATACAGCGAAGATAGTAGAAGATTTTTCTAAAGCTGATGTAGAAAATATGCAATATATACAGACAAGTTTTAATGGACATATGCAAGTTAATGGTGAAGATAAAAACCTTATAGAAAATGCAAGAGCAAATTTTGAAGAAGAAATTTCTTTAGTGAATTTTGATGTTTCTGAAGGAGAAATAAATACACAAAAGAGTAATAATATTCAAATGGAAATATCACCTAATATGACACAATATAATACATCTTCTTGGAGAAATGAACAATATTTAATAAAATTGCCTGCAGAAATTAGTAATTTGGTAATAAATAGTTTAAAAATTAATAATGCAGATGGGGTTAGCATCAATGACTATTATCAATATAAAGAAAATGGAAATATTTTTATAAAAATAGAAATGTCTGGAAGAGCAAATTCTAATTATCAATTATTATTAGATGCCAATGTACAAACAGATCCAAATGTAAGTAGTAAAACAGCTGATGTTGAGCTATATGCATATAATAATGGAAACAATAATTTTTACAAAACGGAGATTTCTAAAGATGTCTATGATATTAACAATAACTCAGATAAAGATGAAGAAATTGGAAAGAAAATTGATACTATAACCATAGTAAGACCTGATACATTAATTTCAAATCAATCTACAACAATTAATGACGAAAAAATATATAATCCTTTAATTGCAATGATAGAAAATGATTCCAGAACAGCAAGTGTCGACATAGAACTAAAAAACGAACATAAAAATGCAATTACAGATATAAAAATATTAGGAAAAATTCCTTATGAAGGAAATACATATCAACAAAGTGGAGAAAGCCTAGAGTCTACATATACAGCACAACTTATATCTAATGGAATAAACCTACCAGAAGACTTAAAAGCACGTGCAACAGTTTATTATTCAGCTAAAACAAATGTAACAGATGATCCTGAAGATGCAGACAGTGAATGGACGCAAGATATTACTGATTATAGCAATGTTAAGAATTTTCTAATATTATTTAACAGTTATCAAATTGAACCAGAAGAAAGTTTACATATAACATATGATATTAAAATACCTGATGATGCAGCATATAACGAAGTGGGATATTCTACACATTCAATTTCATACTCAGAACATGATGGAAATGATGTATCTAGAAAGTCTGTAGATATAACTAAATTAGGATTTAATATAACAAGAAGATTTAACTTTGAACTAACTAAATATAGTAGGCAAACAAATAATCCAATAAGTGGAGTATCTTTTAGAATAATCGAAAAGGGAAATAGACTAAATAGTTATATAGTGGAAACACAGGCTGATGGAAAAATTACTATTCCAAATTTATTATTAGAAAAAAATTATACAATACAAGAAATTGGTGTACCAGATGACTATATTATAAACAATGACATAATAGAATTTAGAGCATATGTAGAAAATGGCGAGTTAAAGTTAGATATTAAAGGTCAATTTGAAGAAGAACCAAATATAGATCAAGAAAAACAACTTGTTTCTGCTACTTTATATAATGAAGTGAAATACGATTTAGATATTAAAAATTTAAATGTAAATAATGAAGGAATATCTTCTGATTTTACTTTAGAAGGAAGAGGAGAAACAGAAGAGGCAACAACGGATGAAAATGGAGGATTGGTATTCGAAGGATTATATCCAGATGAAGAATATACGTTAAAACAAACATATTCAAAAGGATATTATATAGAAGAAGGCAAAGAAATAAAATTTAGAATTTCAAGAGGAACAAATGGTCTAGAGATTGTAGAAGATACATCTGGATTATTAAACATCCAAAGTGATTCTGGAAAAATAAAGCCAACAGTAGAACTTGAACTAAAAGGAGAAAAAATTCCAACATATAAACTAAAAGTTGTTTTATATGAAGAAGATTCTATTATAAGACTAGAAGATTCTGACTTTATAATTACAGGTAGTGGTAAGGAATATGGAGAAACGTGTACAACAGATCCTACAGGAATGTTTGAGGTGGATGATTTATATGCATGTGTTAATGGAAAAAATGAAACTGGAGAATATACATTAAAACAAATAAATCCACCTGTCGGATATGCGTTAAGCAAAGAAAGTATTAAATTTGTAGTTACAAAAGACCAAAATACACAAGAATTAACTTTAGAAGTAAAAGAAGGAAATATAAGGGAAGATATATTAATAGAAAATAACACAGTTACAATTTCTTTGGATGCTAGAAAATTATTTAATATAACAACAATAGATGGAGAAGAAGTAACATTATTACCAGGTGTAAAAGTAGGAATACAAGAATCAGTTTTAGTTAATGGAGAAGAAATATATAAAGATCCAACAGATATATATGGTAATGTATTAGGAACTCCTGAAGTAATTAATGGCGTTACATATCGAGTATTCACAACAAATGAAGAAGGGGAAATAGAAGAACCTCTTAAAGACGGTATTTATAAAATAGTAAAAGTAGGTGTACCAGAAGGCTATGAATTAGAAGAAAACGAAGAAGATAGAACATATTTTGTTGGTATTGGTACTACAAGAGGTGCAGAGGTAGAGACATCATTTAGAGATCCATTATTAATGGGAAATGAAAAAAGTTTTGAACCAAGTGATTATGTTGTTACTGGTAGAGAAGATGGAAAAGCACTATATTATCATAATGGAGAATTATCAATAATAAATGATTCTAACCAAATAGAAAAAACAATAACTTCAGAAAAAATATATCAAATAGTAACAAGAGAAGATGGTTTTGATGTATTAACAGATTCTACAATAAAACAATATAACGACAATTTAGACGTTATAAATACATTTAGTTTAACAAGTGGAATGAGATATTTTGACAAAAAAGAAGACGGAGGATATGTAATTACAGGAAGTTTTGAGGGAACAAAAACAGTTGATAGAACAAATACTGCTACAGGTAATAGTATTAGTATAGAATCTGTTACAACCGGAATAGGTTGGTGGGCTAACAATACAGTAGATATATTTGTTATGGAAGTAAACTCATCTGGAAAAGTAACATCACTAGTGAATATTGGTGGAGAAGGAGAAGATGTTCCAACATATATAAAAGCAATGTATGATGGAAATTATGTTGTATCATCACATATGACATCTACATCATTAGAGTCTAGTATGAGTGATACAGGAAGCACTCTATCAGGAACATATACAGATAGTTTCTTTATACTTAATGATGACACAATGAAAATTTCTAAAATTTATTCAGTAAAAACATCAAGAGGAAACATTGCAGCTACAGATGGTAATCTACATAGAGCATTAGAAGGAAAAGACGGTTCTATTTACTATACAGGACAATTTACTGGAAGTGTAACTTTTAACGGTAGCGAGACGGTATCTGGTAGAACAATTACAGTAACGAGTACCGGAGATACAGATGCATATGTAGTGAAATACAATACTGAAGGAAAAGTAGTATGGGCAATAAATGTTGGAAGCCCAAATACGGATCATGTTTATTCTGCTGAAATCACAACGGATGGTGGAATATTAATTGGTGGTGATTCACAAACTGGAGGAATAACTGTTTCTGGGGATAAAACATCTAGTGGCATACCGATATCAACAGAACCTATATCTAATAATGCTGGTACTTGGAGAGGTATCGCAATGAAGATAGATACAGAAGGAAGAGTAGTATGGGCAAATGAATTTGGATATAGCACAGATGAAGGTTGTTATGCAGTTTCTGGATTTACAACAAATAGTTATGCATTATGTGGATTCGAAACAATGACAAATAGCAGTAATAGTACCCCTGTATTTATAAGAGTGGATGAAGCTGTTAAAAAGTCTGAAATATCAGAAGTTGAAGGAATTGAAATTCCATCTGTAAAAGAAAAATATAATATAACAACAAGTGTAAATGGAGTAGGCGGAAAAATAACAGGTCAGGATAAAGATATTTTCGAAACAGTTGCATATGGAAAAAATAGTACTAATGACATTGTCATTACTCCAGATGTGGGATATGAGATATTAGCTATAAAAATTAATGGAGAAAAAATACCATTTACTCCAGAAGCAGATGGAACAGTAACATTGGATAAATTTATAAATGTTACAGAAAATATAGATATTGTTGCAGAATTTAGTAATAATACGTCTAAAATAATTGTACACCATTATTTATTAGGAAGTTCTAATACTAAAGTAGCAGAAGACGATGTTTCTGTAGGAATTGTTGGAACAGAATATACAACAGGACCTAAAATAGGTTTAGTTGGATATACACTTGCAACAGACGAGCATGGTGAATATATAATAAGTGGAGAAACTTCTGGAACTTATGGTGAATATGATAAAGAAATAATTTACTATTATGTAGAACAAAAGGTTAAAGTTAAAGTAAATCACTTTATAGAAGGAACAACGACACCATTGAGTGATACAATTGTTACAGAATACGAAAAAGGTCAAGCTTATTCTACAGAAGTAGCAAGTGATATACCGGAAGAATACGAACTTGTAAAAATGCCAAGTAATGCTACCGGTGTAATCGACGAAACAGAAATTGTTGTAACATATTATTATAAATTAAAGCCTACATATGAATATAAGGTGGAATATTACTATAATAATGTAATTGATGAGTCATTAACAGAAACAAGTGCAGGAATAGAAGGAAAGGTAATAGATACTTACACAGATAAAATTAAAGACGGATATGTCTTCGAAAGAACAGAAAATTTACCTTTAACTATAAGTACAGACTCTAAGAATAATATAATAAAAGTATATTATAAACCAAGAGAAGATCTATCATATAAAATAGAATATTACTATAATGGAGTGATTGATGAAGAAAAAACTATAGCTGTACAAAATGCAAAGTATGGAGAAGTAATTTCCGAATTTACAGATAAGGTAATAGAAGGATATCAATTTGAAAAGACAGAAAATTACCCATTAACAATAGGAACAAATATCGAAGAGAATATAATAAAAGTATATTATACATATAGAAAAGATCTTTATTATACAGTAAATTATTACGAGCAAGGAACAGAGAATAAATTGGCAGAAAGTAAAGTGATTGGAGGAAATACATTTAATGCTGTTATTACTGAACAACCAATAGATATAGAAGGCTATACGAAAGTTTCAGATAGAGCACAATCAATAGTTATTGGAGTAAACGAAAGCGAAAATGTAATAAACTTCTATTACGAAAAACGTAATGATTTAAGCTATACAGTAAAATATTTAGAACAAGGAACAAATAAAGAAATTGCTACAGAAAAAACAGTAAATAATCAAACATATAAAAATACTGTAACAGAAAATGCAATAGAAGTTCCTGGATATAATCCTGTAGCGCCAACAAATGTAAGCATTACGATAGAACTTACAAATAATGAGATAATATTCTATTATACAAAGAAAACAGATATAAAATACACAGTGGAATATTATTATGATGGAGCTATAAATTCAGCAAATACAGAAAATTATCAGGCAACATATCAAGAGGTTATAAGCAAATATACAGATAAAAATATAACAGGATATAAATTAGAAAAGACAGAGAATTTGCCACTTACAATAAGTGCAAATGAAGAAGAAAATGTCATAAGAGTTTATTATGTTAAAGATACATTTAGCTATAAAGTAGAATATTATTATGATGGAGAAATTGACAATGATAAAACAGAAACATATACAGCAACATACCAAGATATCATAAATAATTATACAGATAAAAATATAACAGGATACAAGCTAGATAGTATAGAAAATTTACCTCTTACAGTAACAGAGAACGAAGAAGAAAATGTAATAAAAATTTGTTATGTAAAAGATGTATTTGGATATACAATAGAATATTATTATGATGGAAAAATAGATAATACAAAAACAGAAAAGATAGAAGCAACATTTGGTGATAGTATAAGTACATACAAAGATAAAAATATAACAGGTTATAAGTTAGATAGAGCAGAGAATATTCCTCTTGTTGTAAGTGAAAATGCAGAAAATAATATAATAAAAATATATTATATTAAAGATACTTTTACTTATTCAGTAGAATACTATTTTGACAATGTAAAAGATGATTCACTAACAGAGCAATATACAGCAACATATAAAGATGAAATAAGTACTTATACAGACAAAGTAAGAGATGGATATAGATTGGATAGGGTAGAAACTATACCACTAACAATTACAGAAAAACCAGAAAACAATATAATCAAAGTATATTATGTAAAACGTTCAGATTTGAGCTATACAGTAAATTATTATGAAGAAGGAACAGAAAATAAATTAGAAGAAAGTAAAGTTGTAAATAATGTTACGTTTAACGATGTTGTAACAGAAAAACCTATAGATATAGAAGGATATAATAAAGTATCTGAAGAGGGACAGCAAATAACTATAACTACAGGCGAAAATGTAATAAATTTCTATTACGAAAAACGTAATGATTTAAGTTATACGGTAAAATATTTGGAACAAGGAACTAATATAGAGTTAGCAGAAGAAAAAACAGTAGGAAATCAGATATATAAAGACTCTGTGACAGAAAATGCGATAGAAATTCCTGGATATAATGCAATAGATCCTAAAGAAGTTTCTATAGAAATAAATGTTTCAAATAATGAAATAACATTCTATTATACAAAGAAAACAGATATAAAATATACAGTAGAATATTATTATGATGGAATTATAAATTCTGCAAATACAGAAAATTATCAGGCAACATATCAAGATATTATAGATAGTTATACAGATAAAAATATAACTGGATATAAATTAGAAAAGACAGAAAACTTACCACTTACAATAAGTGCAAATGAAGAAGAAAATATCATAAGAGTTTATTATGTTAAAGATAGTTTTAGTTATAAAGTAGAATATTATTATGACGGAAATATAAATGCAAATAATACAGAAACATATACAGCAACATATCAAGATATTATAGATAATTATACAGATAAAAACATCACTGGATATAAATTAGATAGAGTAGAAAATTTGCCACTTACAATAAGTGCAAATGAAGAAGAAAATGTCATAAGAGTTTATTATATTAAAGATATATTTGGTTATACAGTTGAATACTATTATGATAATCAAATTGATAGTACAAAGACAGAAATAATAGAGGCAACATTTGGAGATGTAATAGATACATATACAGATAAAATCGAACCAGGATATAGGTTGGACAAGGTTATAAACTTACCATTAACAGTAAGTGAAGATACAAGTAGAAATGTAATAAAAGTATATTACGTAAGAAAAGATACTAAAGTGGTTGTAAAATATCTAGAAAAATCTACAAATAAAGTTTTGGACGAAAATGCGAATTACGAAATAAAAGGAAAAGTATTTGATACTTACGAAACAGTACAAAAAGATTTTATAGGATATAATTTTGTGGAATCTACAAACAATACATCTGGAACAATGACAGAAGAGGCTATAGAAGTTGTATATTATTACGAACTAAAAACACCATATTTAGTAGATGAACAGTTAATTAAAAATGCAACAGAAACAATAGAGAATCTTAATGATGAAATAACATATAATATTTCATACAAAGTTAATGTACAAGACTATATGGGAATAGCAAAAGTTAAAATTGTAGATACATTGCCATTTGTAATAGATGAACTTAAATCTGATTTAAATGGTGGAATATATGATGAAGTAAGTAGAACTATAACTTGGGAAGAAACGATAAACGACATATATTCTTATGATAATAGAAATAATATAATAGAAATCAACAAAACAATAAAAGTAGTATATATGGGCTTGGAACAGGGAACTACAAATATCGAAAATAGAGTTAGTGCCAATATAACAACACAAACTCCTAACAAAGAATTTGTAGCAAAAGAAAGCATTGCAAGAACTATTACAGAATTTACAGTAAATGTACCAGTAAGCAAGACATGGGAAGATGATAACAATAAACTAGGACAAAGACCAACAAGAGTAATATTTAAGTTAACAGGTAGTGATGGAAGTGAAAGAA
>CALYAI010000009.1 GCA_944393475.1 uncultured Clostridia bacterium | reverse complement strand
TTTTTTAGAAAAACCTTAAAGCAAGAGTTATTACGTGTTAAAGTTAAAAAATGTGGGGATATTATCAAAACAATTGTGGAAAGTATCATTGCTATCTTTCACAAAGTGGAATTTGAAGATTCAAGAATTATTAGAATATCAAGATGGATTTAATAATAAACACAAACGTGTTTATTTTTCTTAGCTAATTTGTTATAATAAATGAAAGAAAATAAGAAACAACAAGATGTTATACACCAGAAAGAAAATGGAGAAAAAAAGCCAATTACGCAAAAAACTATTATGCCTAAAATAGAAGGGACTATAATCACAGCTGAAGGAGCTGGAGATATTAATGTAAAAGAAAATATTATACAAGCTGTATCTGCTGCAACTGGACTTGCTTCGCACAAGATACAAGTTTTTGAAATGTCTAAAAAATAATTATTTATATTATGGGAGGAATATTATGAATTTAAAAAGTATAAAAAGTAATCAGGTGGTTTTGTTTGCTATTGCTTTAATGCTAGTTGTAGCGGGATATTTTAGTTATTCAAGTAGAGATATTACTGTTTCTAGTAATATCGTGAGCGAAAATGAAGTAGCAAGTATAGGAGATGCTAAATTAGTTTCTAGCAATAATATAATAGATGGAAATACTTTAAATGAAATAAGTATCGAAACATCTGCAAAAGAAGCTGAAAAAGATGATTACTTTGCTACATCAAGACTTGGAAGAGATACAATGTATTCACAAATGATAGAAAGCTACCAAAATCTATTAGATAATCAGAATGTAAGCGAAGAACAAAAGACTGTAGCAACACAAGAAATAACGAAGATAAATAATACACAAAATAGCATAATGATTTGTGAAAATTTAATAAAAACAAAAGGAATTAATGATGTAGTTATTTTTGTTAATGATAAAAGTATAAATGTAATCGTAAAAACAGAAAAATTGGAACAGAATATTATTGCACAAATACAAAATATAATTTCTAGAGAAATGAATGCAGAAATAGAAAATATACATATAAGTAACAAATAAAATTAGATATTGAACCCGAAGGGTTCATTTTTTTGTATAAAAAATCATAAAATACTTGAATAAAATCAATTAAACTGTTATTATATAGTTTGGTGAAGGAGGCATATTAATGAAATTAAATATTGTTTTGGTAGAACCAGAAATTCCACAAAATACTGGAAATATCGTAAGAACATGTGCTGCACTTGGTGCAAAATTACATCTTGTAGAACCTTTGGGATTTCAAATATCGGATAAATATTTAAAAAGAGCAGGATTGGACTACTGGGATAAGTTAGAAATAGAGAGACATATTTCTTTTTCTGAATTTCTATTAAAATATGATCCTTTAAATACAAATATGTTTTTTGTTACGTCTAAGGGTACACACAGATATGATGAACCTAAATACGAAAATATGGAAGAGATATTTTTGTTATTTGGAAAAGAAACAAAAGGATTGCCAGAAGATATAATGAAAAAATATATTGACAAAACTATAAGAATTCCGATGATTGATGGAATTAGATGTCTAAATCTCTCCAATGCGGTTGCAATATTAGCATATGAAGTAGAAAGACATGTTAATTTTGAACACTTAAAAGAAACAAGTGAAAGATTATTGGAGAAATAAAATAGGGAGGTTTTTTTATGATTAAAAAAGTAGCAATATTGGCAAATGGTGGAGACGTAGCAGGTTTTAATGCAGTAATAAGAGCAATTAAGAAAACTTGTGAAACAAACGGAATTGAATGTTATGGATATATTGATGGTTATAGGGGATTAGTAAAAAATAATTATATACGTTTAGATGGAAATCCTATGGCATCTGGAATATTACCAAAGGGTGGATCTATCATTGGTTCTTCTACAAATGCTATAGTATTCCACTATAAAGTAGAACATCCAGATGGTAGTGTTACATATGAGGACATGTCTGATCAATGTGTGAAGAATGTAAAAGAAGCAGGATTTGATTGTGTATTTACCCTAGGTGGAGATAGCACACAAAAATCTGCAAGAGACTTATTCTTAAAAGGAATTAATACTATTGGTGTACCAAAAACAATAGATAATGATGTTGCATGTACAGATATTACATTTGGATATAATACAGCTGTGCATGTAGCAACAGAAGCTTTAGATAGATTACATACAACTGCAGAAACACACGATAGAATTATGGTTCTAGAGGTTATGGGAAGATTTGCAGGTTGGATTGCATTAGAATCAGCTATTTCTGGAGGTGCAGACGTTGCCCTAATTCCAGAAATTCCATATGATATTAATAAAGCTGCTGCAGCAATAAATAAAAGGAAAGAAAACGGAAAAAGATTTAGTATTGTTGTTGTTTCTGAAGGTGCACATCCAATAAATGAAGCCCAAACAACACATTCAGCAGAAGGAATAGATAATAAGTCTGGTATTAGTGTTAAATTTGGAGGAGAAGGAAATAGAGTTGCAAAAGAATTGCAAGCTTTAACAGGATTAGAAGCAAGATGTACTATATTGGGATATATGCAAAGAGGAGGAACACCAACAGCATATGATAGAGTACTTTCTACAAAATATGGAGCAAAAGCCATGGAACTTGCTATGGAAGGAAAATTTGGAGTACTAACAGTTGTAAAAAATGGAAAATTAGATTGTGTTCCATTGGAAATAGTTGTAGGAGAAAACAAGGAAATTGGTGCAGTACAAGGTGGAACTGCAGAAAGCAATGTAAGGCTTGTTACAATGGATGATGAATTAGTAAAAACAGCAAGAGATGTAGGAATTTGCTTAGGTGATTAAAAATAACCAAATAGGTAATAAAAAAGAGCAGTTTTTTTAGAAAAATACTGTTCTTTTTTATTTATATTATGATATAATTCTGTTAAAGATAAAAAAAGGAAGTAATTTTATGAGTGATGGAGCAATAATCCTTCTAAGTGCTATGTTTGCAACTCTTACACTTATAAGTTTAAGATCTATCGTTTATATAATAAAAACAATTCAATATAATAGGCTTGCTAGAAGCAGTAAAGCCAGAATGGAAGAATTGCAAAATTTAGAAAAAGAAGGAAAACTAAAAACAGTTGTTATAGATTTAGAAAATGAAAGATATAGAGTAAGAAATCCAGAAAATTTTAATGGATTAATAGTAGATGGGGAAAAATATAATGACATAACTTCTTGGTTTATAAAAAAACAGGAAGGCTTATATATAATAGGAAAGCAAGAAGATTATATTATTAAATTATTAATAAATAAAAATTAGGAGTTTATTATGGAAGAGCAAAAGATAAAAGAAATAAAAGAAGAATTACCACAATATAAGACAAACAAAATAGCAAATGAAGTTGCAATAAGAATAGTTAATGTTTTTTCTGAATTAAAAGACGAGTATGAGATATTATTAAAAAAATTAGAAAATTGCAATATTAAGATTGTTGATTTTGAAGACGAAAATGTGACACATTATTATTTAGATAACACAATTTATTTGTCAAATAAAATGTATACAAATGCAATAAATGAAGAATTAGTTATAGAATATTTACATTATCTTCAAGATGGAAGAACCAGAAATGCTTTTAATGAGTCTCTAAACTATTTTACAGCGAAATTATTAATGCAAGATTTAAAAGAAAGAATGAATGAATTTGGTATATTTTTTACATCTCTAATAGAAGGAAATTATGCACTACTAGTTAATTTAATAATGCAAATAGACTTTTTAATAGGACGTAAAGAATTCATACAAACGGTAATTAATAATAAAAAAGATTATTATGATAAAATAAATAATATATCAAATGGAAACATATCTAGACTTGTAAAAGATTTTGATAAATTATTTTTATTAGAAGAGGAATATACAAGAACGGATGACCTTGTTAAGATTAAAGAAGAAATAGATGAATTATATTTCGAAATTCAAAATTATATAATGAAATTTTATTTCTATTATGCTACAATACATATAATTGAGGAAGAAGAGATAAAAAACGTAAGACAAAAATTAAACGAACTTCAAAATTATAGAGGAGTTATAGTAGAAGATAAGTATTATACAGAAACAAGTGCAAAAATAAATGAAAGATTGGATGATAAGGAAAAAGATTTCAAAAAGAAAAATAGCAAAGGTGCTTTAGCGATAATATATGAAAATAAATTTTTAAATTTCATAAAAAAACTTTTATCTTTTAGTCATAATTAAAAATCTAGAGGAGTGCAAACATATTAATACGTTTGCACTCTTTTTTGTTAAAAGATAATAAATAAAATCTTAATAATTTACATACTTTTTTCTTAATAATTATGTGCTAATATAATTCTAGTTTAAATAAGGAGGGGAAAATTTTGAAGAAAATAGTTTTAAGATGTGAAAATCTAAAAAAGAATTTTGGTAAGAGAAAAATATTAAAAAATGTTTCATTAAAATTAATAGAAGGAGATATTTTAGGGTTTATTGGTCCAAATGGTGCCGGAAAAACAACTACTATAAAGCTTATACTAGGTTTGCAAAACATTACTTCTGGTAAAGTATATATAAATGGATATAATGTTGAAGAAAATTTTAGAAAAGCAATTGAAAAAGTCGGTACAATAGTAGAAAGTCCGGATTTATATATGTATATGTCTGGATATGAAAATTTAAAATTAGTAGCAAATTTGTATAAAGGCATAGACAAAAATAGAATTAATGAAATAGTGGAATTAGTAGGACTAAAAAATAGAATAAATGATAAAGTCTCAAAATATTCTTTGGGTATGAGGCAAAGACTTGGAATAGCACAAGCAATTTTACATAAGCCAAATTTATTAATTTTAGATGAACCAACAAATGGACTTGATCCAGAGGGAATAAAAGAAGTAAGAGTTTTATTAAAGAAACTAGCAGACGAAGAAAATATGGCAATTCTTATTTCTAGCCATAATTTAGCAGAATTAGATACTTTATGTAATAAAATTTCTATAATAAAAAATGGAGAAATCGTAGAAAGCAATGATATAGAAACTTTCAAAAAAGAAAATGAAAGTGGTTGCTATTTATTAGAGGTTGAAGACACAAGTGTAATTAATTCTATTATTGATTATAGGACCGAGATTATAGATAAAAGAATTATAAAAATAAATATAAATAAAGAAGAAATCCCCCAATTATTAAAAGATTTAATCTTAAGAAATATAAAAGTTTATAGTGTTTCCGAAGAAAATTTAAGTTTGGAAGAAGCTTTCTTAAAAAGAACAGGGGGTAATGTAATTGAATAAGTTAATAAAAAATGAATTGATAAAAATATTTTCTAAGAAAAGTATAATTGTTTTTGCTATTTTAATTTTAGTATTTATAGTTGGATATAATATTTTATATAAATATAGTCAAAATAACTATGGAGAAATGTATTCAGATTCTTATATATCATATCTAGAAGAACAATTAAAGGAATTAGATCCTAATAATACTACAGATGTAACACCATATGTAGAGATAAAAACAGAAATGGATATAGCTAAACTTAGTAAAGGATATTTATCTAATTCTTGGGAGCAAGATGTAATAGAAAAATTTATTTCTCCAATTATAAGTGAAATGAATACATATGAATATATAGATAAAGACACAGAAAAATTAGCAAATGTTAAAGATGAATATAATAATATGTGCAATGCACTAAAAAGTGATTGGAAATATTTTGCTAATATCGAATTGGCAAACATAGATGAACAAATTAATAATATAAAAAATTTAAACATATCAGATTCAGAAACAGAAGTACAATTAAAAAATTTAGAATTACAAAAGGAAGTTGTAAATTTAAGACTGAATAAAAATATTGAATATGGAACGGAGAATTATAAGAGCTTAGCACTACAAAATTATCAAATGAATATGTTTACATATAATGGATATGTCGGAAAAGAAAATTTGGACGAAGACGAAAACAAAGAAATGAATGAAGCATTAAAAACAGCTAGCTTGTATAAATATGATTTAGATAATAATAAAGAATATCAAAATACAAATACTGCAAATTATAATTTCCAGAGGACAATAAATACATATATTATAATAATTGTTATGATTGTTGTAATAATTGCAGGAATATCAATTAGTGAAGAATTTAATAAAGGAACAGTAAAATTGCTATTAGTAAGACCATATAGTAGAACAAAAATTCTTATTTCCAAACTAATTTCTGTTGTAATAACAATGGTAATTACAACTTTATTTGTATTAGTTTTACAATTTGTTATAGGTGGATTTACATTTGGATTTAATACATATTATTTTAACACTAGCGAATTCGATTTTAATGCAAATACAGTAATAAGCTTAAATATCTTTAAATATATTGCTTTAATATTTATTAGTAAATTACCAATATTTATTTTAATAGGAACATTAGCATTTGCTCTAAGTACAATTTCTTTAAATTCACCATTAGCAATAGCTCTTCCTATACTAGGATATATGGTAAGTGATGTAATTAATGTGGTAGCTTTAGAATATAATTGGGACTGGGTAAAATACTTTGTTACTCCTAACTGGGATTTAAGTCAATATTTATTCGGAGGAACGCCATTGTTTAAAGGAATAAGCGTAGAATTTTCTATATTAATATGTGTTATATATTTTGCAATTATGATTGGAATATCAATCGAAGTATTTAAAAGAAGAAATATAAAAAATGTATAAGAAGAGGCATATCCTCTTCTTTTTCTAAGGTATGGTAGTGGAATGCAAAACTTGTAATAATTATGTAAATATGATATAATTAACATGTTAACAAACTGTTGACCCTCTTTTAGAGGAAAGCTCCACGATAATTTGAGGAGGACATGTGAGTCTGTTAGTCGTTATGGCCATGGTGCTTTATGGTGCTGTGGGTATCTTTTTCGGAGGGAGAGAGTCGAGGTCGCAGGAAGTCTTCTACTTGATAAGTCTTGTGCTAGAATTTCTGCTTGTGATTGGTTCCTTGGTTGCCATTATAATTTCGATTGTTCAAGATGCGTCATCAGTATTGCTGATTGGAATTAATCTATGGCTTCTGGGACTATACATTGACATCTTCGCTTCAATCTTCTTCAGAAAGAAGGTATTCGGATTCTAAAAAGATTCGCATTTGGCACGATCCTCTCGGTTACTCCGGGAGGGTCGTGTTCTTATAATATAAAAAAGGAAGATATAAAATGGATACAAAATATTTTAATATGAAAGATAAAATAAATGAAGATAAGATATATGATTCAGCACAAGAAATTTTAAAAGGAAATTTAGTGATTTTTCCTACAGAAACAGTTTATGGTATAGGTGCAAATGCACTGGATGAAAATGCTTGTAAAAATATTTTTAAGGCGAAAGGAAGAGCACAGGATAATCCACTAATAGTTCATGTTAGTGATATTAACATGTTAAACAAAGTTGTAGAAAAACCAAGTGAAATAGAAGAAAAATTAATAAATACTTTTTGTCCGGGACCATTTACAATAATATTAAAGGCCAAAAACATAATTCCAAAATCTGTTACTGCAGGACTAGATACAGTAGGAATTAGAATGCCTTCTAAGAAGATTGCAAATTTACTTATAAAAATTGCAAACACTCCAATCGCAGCACCAAGTGCAAATATTTCAGGAAGACCAAGTGGTACAAAAATAGAAGATATTAGAAATGAATTCCAAGGAAAGGTAGCTACAATAATAGATGCAGGAGAAGTAGATATAGGGGTCGAATCCACTGTAGTTAAAGTTATGAATAATAAAGTAAGAATATTAAGACCGGGAAAAATTACTAAAGAAGATATAGAAAAAATAGGATTAGAAGTAGAAATTGACAAAAACATACTTGGAAAATACGATGGAAAGGAAAAAGTATTATCACCAGGTATGAAATATAGACATTATGCACCAAACACTAAATGCATGATGATTTATAGTAAAGACGAAGAAAAAATGATTTCTAAAATAAAAGAAGAAGCAAATAATAAAACAGTACTAATAATATGTAAGGATAAAAACTATAATAAATATAATTGTAAATATAAAATAAAAATGGGTAATACATTGGAAGAAATTGCACATAATATATTTTCTATACTAAGAAAAGTTGATAAATATAATGTGGATTTAGTAATAATAGAAGGTATGGAAGAAGATGGTTTAGGACTAGCTCTAAATAATAGATTATTAAGAGCTTGCGAATATAATTATATTAAGTTATAATATATTTGTAAAAAGAAACAAGGAGTGATTTATATTAATGAAAACATTTAATGACGGAAATGTTCAGATACAATATGGGGACGAAAATGAGCCGTGTGTGCTCGAATTAATGAATCAAATTATTATAGCGTATGAGACTATAATAAATTTATTTAAAATAAATAATTATGATAGAAATATTACAATCTATTTATATAATAGCATAGAAGAACTTCAATGTGAGGTCTTTGGAGAAAAATTAAATGATGATGAAGTAATAATAGAGGATGCAGAAGGTAATCTTAAAATGGTTTCTCCTTTAAATCCAGGAGAAAAGTATTCATATAGTGATATAATGAAACTTGCTCAAAAAGCTGTAGCAGATAAAATTATTACAGATAATTATGATGATATTCCAAATTGGCTTGATATTACAACATATTTATTTGGTTTGAATGATGCTAAATCAACATATACTTATAATAATTTAAACATTAATAAAATATCAACCCCAGAAGATGCATATTTTATTACATTATCATTAATAAATATATATGGTATTAATAAAATTATAAAAGTATACAAAAAATCTAAATATTATAATAGAATATTACATGCTTCAGATGCAGAAATTAATAATAAAATAGTTGAATATTATGAAGCAGCTGTTTAACAACTAAGACAATATGTTTTAGTTGTTTTTTATTGATATATATTATATAATGGTGTCGAATGTGAAAGGAGAATATTATGAGAATTAGATTTAAACCTTGGGCAAGACCGGAGCTTGAGGCTTGTAAATTTTACATAGATAACCCAGAAGAGTATAAGGGAAAATGGAGAACAGCTTTTAAGAATTCAAATAATCCAATTCACTTAGAACTAGGATGTGGAAAGGGAAACTTTATTTCACAAATTGCATTACAAAATCCTAATATAAATTATATTGCAATTGATTTGGTAGATGCAATGCTTGGGCTGGCTAAAAGAAATGTTGAACAAGTATTTAAAGATAACCATAAGGAACCTGATAATGTACTTTTAACAAGATTTGACATTGAAAGAATTTTATTAATTATGAATAATAATGATAAAGTAGAAAGAATATACATAAATTTTTGTAATCCTTGGCCAAGAGGAAAGCACAGAAAGAAAAGATTAACACATACAAGACAGCTAGAAAAATATAAGGAATTTTTAATTCCAAATGGAGAGATTCATTTTAAAACAGATGATGACGATTTATTTAAATCAAGTATAAATTATTTTAACGAAAGTGGTTTCGAAATTACAAAACTAACTTATGATTTGCATAGCGAAACTAATTGGGAAGATATTCAGACAGAACATGAAAAAATGTTTTCGGAAAAAGGAATAAAGATTAAAGCTTTAATTGCTAAACTAAAATAAATGGAGGAATAAGATGTTCAAAAGAAATGAAACTAGACCAATAAAAGTGGGCAATGTACAAATAGGTGGTCAAAATGAAGTTATTATTCAGTCAATGACAAACACAAAAACAAAGGATATCGAAAGCACAGTAAAACAGATTATAGAGCTAGAAAAGGTAGGTTGCCAAATAATTCGTGTAGCTTGCTTAGATATGGAAGATGCTAAAGCAATTAAAGAGATTAAAAGTAAGATACATATTCCGATTGTAGCAGATATCCATTTCGATTATAAAATTGCTATTTCGGCAATTGAAGCAGGAGTAGATAAGGTTAGAATAAATCCAGGAAATATTGGAGGAAAAGAAAAGGTAAAAGCTGTTGTAGATAAATGTAAAGAGTATAAAGTACCAATAAGAATAGGAGTAAATGCAGGTTCTCTCGAAAAAGACCTATTAGAAAAATATGGTGGAAGACCAACTGCAAAAGCTATGGTGGAAAGTGCGAGAAGGCATGTACAAATATTAGAAGATTTAAATTTCTATGATATTGCTATCTCACTTAAAGCTTCGAATTTAGATTTATGTATAGAAAGCTATGAAGAAGCTGCAAAAGAATTCAATTATCCATTACATCTAGGAATTACAGAAGCTGGTACATCTTTTAGTGGTACAATTAAATCTAGCATAGGACTTGGCATTTTATTAAGAGAAGGAATAGGGGATACTTTAAGAGTTTCACTTTCAGATGATCCAATTGAAGAAATTAAAGTAGCTAAAGAAATTTTAAAGGATTGTAATTTATATAAAAATATACCTACGCTAGTATCTTGTCCAACATGTGGAAGAACTCAAATAGATTTAATTCCTATGGCAAAAGAAGTAGAAAATTTCTTACAAAATATTAATGCAGACATAACTGTAGCAGTCATGGGATGTGCTGTAAATGGTCCAGGAGAAGCAAGTAATGCAGATATAGGTATTGCAGGAGGAATTAAGGAAGGGTTATTATTTAAAAAAGGAAAGATTATTAGAAAGATACCTCAAGAGAATATTGTAAAAGAGTTAGAAGAGGAAATATTAAAAATGATAGAAGGGTAAAATATTGAAAGTAAAAGAATTATTACATGAATTTCATACAAATCCAGAATACCAAAAATTAGATGAGCTAAGTTTTATAAGAAAAATTTATATAGAAATTGGAAAAAACAAAACATTTGATGTAAGATACTATTTCGGAAATACAGCGACTCAAAGGCAAATATATAGATTGGCTAAAAGAAGAGATGGAGTTGAAGATAGAATTGATGATAGAGAAATTATATGTTATTCGTTAGCTAGGCAATGTGAATATATTTTTAAGAAATTAGGATATAATTGCACTGTTACACATGAACTAAAAGAACTAGAACATGTGTTTAACGTTCTTACATTAAAAAATGGAGATACAATAAAGCTTGACCTACAGTCCGATTTGGAATTTATACAAACTGGTAGAAAAACGAGACATTTTGGTACAAAAGATGATGAATATGGTTTTTTAACTGAAATTCCTGAAGAAGAATTAGAAAGGGTGGATAGAAATATTGGATATACAAGTGAGAACGGAGAATATACTGATGAAGTTATAGACTCGGTTATTACAAAGTTATCCGGTTTGCCATTAGCAGAACGAGTTAGTAAATTTATAAATGATGAGGATATAATTAACATTTCAAAAGATATGGGGTATATGCAACAATATTCTTTTTATTATAAAATGTTGACTAGCTTAGCAGAAAAAGAAATTTGGAAAAAGTTTTTCATCTTTCCTTGTAAAATGAGTCAAGATGAATATACAAGTTGTATATTCATAATAGGGCAAGATCCTACTGTGTTTTTATATTCCAATAAACATAAAAGATTTTTAGGCGTAGATATAGAAAAAATTCCAGACTTGCAAGAAGAAGGATTAAAATTAGGAGTTAGAGGAACAGAGAAAGGGGTAAAATTACTTAAAAGAGCTATTACAGCAAGGAAAAGACAATCAGAAGATTTAGATAAGTCTTTATAATTAATGGTATTTAAGATTGCCAATAAAAAAATACTAATATATAATTAAATAGAAAGAAATTTAAAGGAGGATAGAAATGGCTTTTATAGATGAAATAAAAAATAGAGCAAGAGAAGATATAAAAACTATAGTTTTGCCAGAATCAAATGACGATAGGACATTGAATGCTACAGAAGAGGTTTTAAAACAAGGTTTTGCAAAAATAATATTAATCGGAAACAGAGATAGTATACTAACAAGAGCCCAGGAATTAAATTTAAATAAGCTAAAAGATGCAGAAATAGTGGACCCTAATACATCGGATAGATATAATGAATTTGTAAACAAGTTTTATGAATTAAGAAAAAACAAAGGTATGACAGAAGAAAAAGCAAAAGAATTTATGCATGACTATACATATTTTGGCATGATGATGGTTAAAGAAGGATATGCAGACGGACTAGTTTCTGGAGCAGTGCATTCAACTTCAGATACTCTAAGACCAGCTTTACAAATATTAAAAACAGCACCTGGAACAAAATTAGTTTCTGCATTTTTTATGATGATTGTTCCAAATTGCGAATATGGAGAAAATGGTGTGTTCCTATTTTCTGATAGTGGATTAAATGAAAATCCAGATAGTGATGCATTATCAGAAATTGCAATATCATCTAGTAAAAGCTTTAAATTACTAACAGGTAAAGATCCTAAAATTGCAATGCTTTCTTATTCAACACATGGTAGTGCAAAATCAGAATTAACAGAGAAAGTAATAAATGCAACTAATTTAGTAAAGGAGAAAGCTCCTGAATTATTGGTAGATGGAGAATTACAATTGGATGCTGCAATAATACCAGAAGTTGCAGAATATAAAGCAAAAGGAAGTCCTCTTAAAGGACAAGCAAATGTGTTAATTTTTCCAGATCTAAATGCTGGTAATATTGGGTATAAATTAGTTCAAAGACTTGCAAAGGCAGAAGCATATGGACCATTATGCCAAGGCATTGCAAGACCTGTAAATGATCTATCTAGAGGATGTTCTAGCAAAGATATAGAGGGTGTTATTGCAATAACAGCTGTACAAGCTCAAGAACAAGATAAGATAAATTTTTAAAATTTGAAAGGAAGGTATTTTTATGAAAATTTTAGTAATTAATTGTGGTAGTTCATCTTTAAAATATCAATTAATTGATATGTCTACAGAAGAAGTTATGGCAAAAGGAACTTATGAGAGAATTAAAGAGCCTAATTCTTTTTTAACTCATAAAGTAAATGGTAAAAAATATGTATTCGAAAAACCAGTAGATAATCATGAAGAAGCATTACAATTTTCTTTAGAGCAATTATTAAATCCAGAATATAAAGTAATAGATTCATTGGATGAAATAAATGCTATTGGACACAGAATAGTGCATGGAGGAGAATTATTTAATAAACCTGTTATTATAACAGAGGAAGTTATAAAAGGAATTGAAGATTGTATTAGTTTAGCACCACTACATAATCCAGCAGCAGTTATGGGAATTAGAGCTGCACAAGATTTAATGCCTAATAAACCAATGGTAGCTGTTTTTGATACTGCATTCCACCAAACACTTCCAAAAGAGCACTATATATATCCAATACCATATAAATATTATGAAAAATATGGTGTAAGAAAATATGGTGCACATGGTACATCACATGAATATGTTGCTAAACGTGTTGCAGAATTAGATGGAAGACCAATAGAGGATTTAAAAATTATATCTTGTCATTTAGGTCAGGGAGGAAGTATTTGTGCAGTTCAAGATGGCAAATCTGTAGAAACAACTATGGGACTTACACCACTTGCAGGTGTACCTATGGGAACTCGTTCAGGAGATATAGATCCTTCAATTGTAACATTTATTATGAGAAAAGAAGGATTAACACCTGACGAAATGGAACATATTTTGAACAAAGAATCTGGAATACTAGCACTAAGTGGTATATCTCAAGACTGCAGAGATATGGAAAAAGCAGCAAACGAAGGAAACGAAAGAGCAGCTCTTGCAATAAAGATACACAATTATCTAATTGCTACCCAAATAGCAAAATGTGTTGTTGCTATGAATGGTGTGGATGTAATGCTATTTACTGCAGGAATTGGCGAAAACCAAAAAAATATAAGAAAAGGTATTTGTGAGAATCTTAAATTCCTTGGCATAGATATTGATGATGAAAGAAATGATGTAAGAGGAGAAGAAAGATTAATATCTTCAGATAAATCTAAGGTAAGAGTATATCTTGTACCAACAAACGAAGAATTAATGATAGCAAGGCAAACTTTAGAATTAATAAAATAGATATAAAATAAGGAAGAATTTAAATGTTGGATAATAATCGACATTTAAGTTCTTTTTATTCAAACCATAATTAACATAAATTCATATTATATATTAATGTAATATGAAGGGAGGGGAGATTATGGAAATAAAAGATCTTAATATTGGATTTGCAATGACGGGATCTTTTTGTACATTTAAAAAAGTAATACCACAAATTAAAGAATTAAAAAAACTAGAAGCTAATATAATACCAATAATGTCTTTTAATAGCTATAATTTAGATACTAAATTTGGAAAAGCAGAAGAGTTTATAAAAGAAATAGAAGATATAACAAAAAATAAAATCATTCATACAATACAAGGGGCAGAGCCAATAGGTCCTAAAAATATGACCGATATACTAGTTGTTGCACCTTGTTCAGGAAATACTATTGCAAAACTTGCAAATAGTATAATAGATACTCCAGTAACAATGGCTGTAAAGTCACATTTAAGGAATCAAAAACCTGTTGTTATAGGGATTTCCACAAATGATGCTTTATCTGGATCAGCAGAGAACATAGGAAAATTGTTAAATAGGAAAAACTATTTCTTTATTCCTTTTTCACAGGATAATCCTATTACAAAACCAACATCATTGGTATGTAAATTTGATCATTTAATTCCAACAATAAAAGAAGCTATTCAAAGAAAACAAGTGCAACCAATTTTGATATGAAATTTTTATTAAAGTTAAAATAAGAAGACTGCAAAACAACAGTCTTCTTATTTATTTGCTGAAAAGTCGGAAAGTGGATTTACATCAACAGCGTTTCTTACTTGTTCATTTGCAACATGTGTATATATTTCGGTTGTAGAAATACTTTCATGTCCTAATAATTCTTGTAAAGCTCTAATATCTACATTACCATATTGATACATTAATGTTGCAGCAGTGTGTCTTAGTTTATGTGTTGAATATTTCTTTGTATCCAAACCAGCACGTCTTAATTCTTTATCTACAACATATTGTACAGTTCTTTTACTTATTCGTTCTTTTCTCTCACTTAAAAACAGTGCTTTAATAGAATCTGGTTTAATTCCAATTTTAGGCCTAACAGCCAAATAATTATTAATAGCAGAAAGACAGGCTTTATTAAGGTATATTGTTCTTTCTTTATTACCTTTTCCTATTACTGTCATCTTAGCATCATCAAAATAAATATCATTAATATTTATCCCAACTAATTCGGATAGACGTAAGCCACAATTTAAAAACAGTGTAATAATTGCATAATCTCTTTCAGAATTTCTTTCTTCGTCACTTGTTACATTTAATAATTTTTTACTATCGTCAAGAGTTAAATATTTTGGCATTCGCTTTTCTATTTTTGGTGTTTCTAAATTTTGTGCAGGATTTTTTTCTATTAGATTTGCCTTCTGGGATAAGTAATTAAAAAAAACACGAATACTACTTACTTTTCTAGCTCTCGTTGCTGCTTTACTATGGTATGTAGTAGTTAAATATGCAAGAAAAGCATGAATATCATTTAATTCAATTTTTTTAATAACATCAAGTGATAAATTTTGTATATTAATATCCTTAAAATCTTTGGCATTTGTAAGATGAAAATGAACCATAATAAATTTTAAAAACATTGATAAATCATAATTATATTCCTTTATTGTGTTTGGAGATTTATTTAAAATTGTAACAGAATAATCTAGAAAAGAATTTAGATATTCTGGGTTCATATCACGTGAAATCATTTATTTCCTCCTATTCTTCATAATAAGACATATTATTAGATAATTTTTCGATAATTTCTAGTATAAATGTGATTATTGCATAACATAAAGCAAAATTATTTTTGTCAAATAAATTACCTACAAGTGTTGGTACAAATAATTGTGTAACAAAAAATCTTGAATACACACAATTTCCAGAAAATACAACTTGGAAATTAACATGATATTTATTATAGAATTCGCATAAATATTCTAAAATATCAGATGTTAAAATTTCTGTTGAATTCAATCTATTATTAGAGTATACATGTAATACTTTATTAAAATCTTCATTATCCATTTCTATATATTTTAACTGGGAATTTGTTGCTCCTAAACCATAGGTTGTAATATATTCTAGATTTTCCGTATTAATTTTTGTATATGATGCAACATTTTTATCTAGAATGACAGTGGAAAAGAGTCCTTCAAATACATTTTGCGTTGTAGTAGTAGCAGATATATTAGAAGCATAAAATTTATATTTATCCTTGGTGCTACCGCTAATTGAATCTTTTACATTAAAAGTGCTTAATTGTAAATTATCAAAACATGCTGTTTGGTAATAATCTTGTTCACCTGTAAAAGAAGTATTATTATAGTCCAAATTAGGATTTATTAATTGTATAAATTTTCTAATTACATTTATATATTGCAATTTAAACTTTTTGTATGTTAATAAAAACAAAACTATAGAAATTGCTAATACAATTAAAGGTATTAAAGAATAAGATAAATTATATGATCTTAAGTATGTAAATATAAACACAATTAAAAATGCTAAAGAACTTAGGATACTTATAACAATAAAAAAGATCATTTTTTTCTTTGTGCTCTTAATTTCCGAAAATTCTAAGCTATTAAACTTAGCAAAAACTTCATCAAAACCATCTGGAGTTATTGATAAATTAACTTTTTTAGTAGAGTATTTTGGCATTAAAATAAATTTATATACTAAAAATCCAACCATTAAAACAACTAAAATTTCTAAAACTAACATACAAAATTCCTCCTATTTTTATATATTTTATCACATCTTATTTTATGTGTAAATTTTTTGACAATTATTCTAAAAAGATTTATACTAAATGTAATTTAAAATAATCAGGAGGAAAATAAAATGGAAATAGCATTAGTAATTCTAATTACAATACTTTTAGTAATTTTATTATATGTTGTTTTAACATATAATCAATTTGTGTCATTAAAAAAGCGTAGGGATAATTCATATAGCGTTATAGATGTATATTTAAAAAAGAGATTTGATTTAATTCCAAATCTAGTCGAGGTTACAAAAGGATATGCCAAATATGAACAAGACATATTATTAAAAGTTACTGAATATAGAACATCTTATGAAAAAAACAAGGATGAAGAATCTTTAAAAAAATTAAATGATGAATATAATAATTTATTATTAGTAGTAGAGAATTATCCAGAATTAAAAGCAAGCGAACAATATTTGGTTTTACAAAAAAGTTTAATAAAGGTCGAGAATGAGCTACAAGCTGCTAGAAGAATATATAATAATGATACAACAAAATATAATACAAAACTAAATGTATTTCCTTCAAATATAATTGGAAAAATTTTTAATTTTAAAGAAGGAAGTCTATTTGAATTAGAAGATAAAAAAGAAGCTGATAATATAAATATAAATATGTAGAAGGAGTAAGATATGGGAACAAATGAAAACAATAGCAATGCAATGCAATTATATGATTTATTAAATCATATACCAATAACAAAAGATAATGCAGAAAAAATAGAAGAAATTAAAGATGCAATTGGAAAAAATGATCTAAAAAAAGCATTGGATGGAATAAAAGAATTAAATGATGCTATTAAAAATAAAAAAATAGAATTAAAGAAAAAACAATCAAAAAAGAAAAAAGAGGAAGAAGAAGCTTTAGAAAATGAAAAAAGAGCTTTTGAAGCCGAGCAAATTGATGAAAGTGAAAATGAAAGATTTCCAGAAGAGCTACAAGATTTAGATTTGGAAAAAGATTATATAGGACTTTTATTATATGACCCAAGATATATAGTTAGTTATAATTTTTTATATGATGAAGTATGTTTTCAAGATGATAGCATGTTAAACTTATATAAAAGTGTTATCTTTATAGAAGGTGAAAAATACGCACCAGAAGCAGTAAAAAGAGGATTTAATTTTGCAAAAACAACTAGGGAAGTATATGAGCAAAAGAAACAATTAGTTACACGTATAAAACTACAAAGAAGTGTTACAATGGAGAAAGTGTATACTGATTTAAAAAAATTATTTGTATTAAGAAGATGTTATTTAAGTATTCCTATTAAAATAACTCAGGAAAAAGTAGTTGATATTAGAAATTATGAATTATATGATAAAATGTCAGTAGAAGAAGTAGAAGCTGCAGTTGAACAAGTTACTGCTACAGAAAAATTCAAAAGATCAATCTTAAATAGAGGTCTTACAGAATTCTTAGAAACTGGCGAGAATAATTTAACCAGTGGTATTCCTTTGCCTTTTGAACGTTTAAATAGAGAATTTAAAGGTATAAGAAAGGGAGAAACAATGGCTGTTTCTATGCCTTCTAACTCTGGTAAAAGTAGATTTACAATTAATTTAGTTGCAAATTTAGGATTTGTTCATAAAAAAAGAACACTTGTAATTTCAAACGAGATGTCAGAAGAGAAGATGAAATTATGTTTAATAACTACAGTTTTAAATGACCCAGAATTGCAAAAATTACACGGAAAAAAGCTACATAAAACTGAAGGAGAATTATTGGACTTTAAATTTAGAGCTGATGAGGGATCAGACGTAAAAGTTGATGAAGACGGATTTATTATACAAGAAGATGGTGAATCTAGAGCAGAATTTGTAAAAAGATTAGCAAATATTTCTCAAGAATTTAGAGATACAATTGCTGTTACAGATTGGATAGATAAAGAAATAGACAATTCAATATACTTTATAAATATTACAGATAATACAAATGATGAATTATTAAAAGTAATAATGAATTATTACTATATGAAACATATTGAATATGTATTTTATGATACTCTAAAAACAGATACTGAACATATAGGAAATGGGGAAGAGGTAAAGAAAACAGCTACAATACTTTCAAATGTTGCACAAAACTTTAATATGTTTATTTTTTCTACACTTCAGTTAACAGAAACTCCAACATTACCTATAAATTTAACAATTAACGACCTACAGGCTAGTAGAACAGTTAAAGAGGTTTTAGATACCCTTTGCTTGGTAAAACAAATTAACCATGAACATTATAAGGATTATGAATATACACTAGAAGAAACTGATAAAAAAGCATATGACTTGATAGAATATGAGGATCCAGATGTAAGATATTATGCATGTGTCGTAGATAAGAACAGAGCAGGTGCTAAACCAAAACTATTATTTAGATTAAATTTAGCATATAATAGATGGGAAGAACTTGGATATTTAAGATTAAAAGAATACGACAAAGATGCAACAAACGAATAAGAAAATTAAAATAAATGTGAATACAAATGTATTTGCATTTATTTTTTATAAAAAAACAGCCTGCCCCGCGGTGAACTTATAATCGCGGGGCAGGAGAGCACGAATGCACTCTTAAGAAACAGCTGGGTTAGTCGTATTGACTTCCCCAAAGAGACCTGGGGGTATCCGAAGTACTGTCAGCCTCAGAAGATGCGTCGTTTCCAAACTCGGATGACTGGAACTCAAGGCCCAAAGTGATAACTCCCTTAGGAGTAGCATGTCCACGCCAGCTATCCTTCTGCAAAAAATCGCAGTAGGGATTGATCTTCGAATATGGAATACTCGAAGTAGGGACAGTAAACACTACCCTAGACTTATCGGAGTCTTCACGGATATCGGAAACTGAGATCTTACCCCTAACACCATCTACAAAGTAGTGGACGTACTCATCATGAATGTATACCCAGTAGCGATGACCAGGGCATTCATCACATCCTACACAATCTTCACACCTGAAATCTGGCTTGAACGATCCGCCCTTCCACGCTTTCAAAGAACGAGGCTCCTTCACCGAATGCCATTCCCCACAGAATGGGCAGAGAAAAGCAACGGGAATAAGCTCCAGCAACTCTTTCCTCATAAATCTCCAATCGCTTGTTGTTAATAATTCAATTTTGTTTCTTGCGTGCTCCTTTCTAGAGTGTATTGCATATACTCTCTTTTGGTCTATCAAAGTCAATTTGTCCTTGATATATCCACCAAAAAAGCATATATAGTATATCACTGTTTAATACATATTGCAAATTACTATTTGGTATATATTTGTACAAACTGAATATATTTTTTAAAAGGAGGTTTATTATGGTTGATGAAAAGCTAAATGTTATGCAAAATATTGTTTTGGAAAATAGAGAAAAATTAAATATTACAGGAATAAACGATATCTTAAGTTTCGATGATCAGGTAGTAATTCTTTCTACAGATCTAGGAATGCTAACAATAAAAGGCACAGAACTAAAAATAAACAAATTAAATATAGATGAAAATGAAGTTAGAATAGAAGGAAATATTATTAGTTTAAATTATAGTCAGGAAAATTTTGAAAAAAGAAACGAAAATTTTCTTAGTAAAATATTTAAATAGAAAATCCGTTTCGTGCTGGAGAGGGAGGATTGAAAATGCTCCAACTATATACTTTTTTTATTTTTATACTTTTAGGTATAATAATTTCTTTTATTTTTGATTTTTTTAGGATATTAAGAAAATCTTTTAATACAAATGATATGATTACATATTTGGAAGATTTTATATTTTGTATTATTTCTGGATTTTTAATTATATATTCTATATTTTATTACAATAATGGAAAATTACGTCTTTATCTATTTATAGGAATTGGAATAGGAATATTTTTATATATTCTTTTATTAACAAAATTAATAAATTCAATATTGTTAAAACTTTTCGTACCAGTTAATATATTTATCAATAAATTAAAAAATATATTAAAAAAAGTAAAAAAAACTATACAAAAAAATAATTATAATGTATAATTATTTAGAATTAATTATAGGAGAGAATGTATATTTATGAAAAGTTTTTCAAAAAATAAAAAAGTCTTAAAAGTTATTATAATTTTAATTGCAATATCTTATTTTATTTATGTCATAATTTGTCAGCAAAAAACTTTAAATTCTTATAAAACTGAACAAGGCTATGTTTCATCACAAATTCAAGAACAACAAGAACATAAAAATGAGCTTGCAGAAATGGAAGCAAATATTAATTCCGATGAATATATAGAACAAATCGCAAGGGACAAATTAGATATGTATTTACCTAACGAGAGAGTTTACGTTGATGCAAACAAATAATTAATTAAGATATTAAAGTTCTATAGAATTATACATATATATCTACTATTAATTTTCTTTTAATAGTAGATATATATAATATTTTATTTGTCTTTTTATTTTTATCTACAATATTATTTCTCAAAAAACTATAAAATTTAATATGTATAGGAGGGATTTTATGAACTTAGAAGAACTTAGTCTAAGTGAATTAAGAGAGCTTGCAAAAAATAAGGGTATTAAAGGTTATTCAAAATATAAAAAGAGTGAGTTAATAGAAATATTAAACAAAAACAATTCAGAAGAAAATAAAATTGTCGAAAAAAGTGAAGAAAATATTGTTGTTGATGGAAATACTTCTTACAAGATTACAAATAATGATGATAAGATAGCAGAAGGTATACTAGAAGTTTTACCAGATGGTTATGGTTTTTTAAGAGGAGATAATTATTTATCAACACCAAATGATGTATATATTTCACCTGTTCAAATACGTAGATTTAAATTGGATACAGGAGATCAAATTAAAGGTATTTCTAGAATGGCAAAGGAAGGTGAAAGATTTCCATCTTTAATTTTTGTTGGTGAAGTTAATGGAGAACCACCAGAAAAAGCATATAGGAGAAAAAAATTCGACGATCTAATTCCAATATTTCCAAATGAAAGAATTAAATTAGAAACAGAACCTAAGGAATATGCCATGAGGATAATAGACTTAATTAGTCCAATTGGTAAAGGTCAAAGAGGAATGATTGTAGCTCCGCCAAAGGTTGGAAAAACTACATTAATTAAGAAATTTGCTAATTCAATTTCTAAGAATAATCCAGAAATTGAACTAATTGTATTATTAATAGATGAAAGACCTGAAGAAGTTACAGATATGAAACGTTCAATAGAAGGTGAAGTTATTTATTCAACTTTTGATGAATTACCAGAGCATCACGTAAAAGTAGCAGAAATGGTTATAGAAAGATCTAAAAGGCTCGTAGAACAAGGAAAAGATGTAGTAATACTATTAGATAGTATTACAAGGCTTGCAAGAGCATATAATCTAACAATTCCATCTTCTGGTAGAACATTATCAGGAGGATTAGATCCAAATGCATTACATAAGCCAAAGAAATTCTTTGGAGCTGCAAGAAATATAGAAAATGGTGGAAGTTTAACAATTTTAGCTACAGCTTTAATAGAAACTGGAAGTAGAATGGATGATGTAATATTCGAAGAGTTTAAAGGTACTGGTAATATGGAAGTTCACCTAGATAGAAAACTATCAGAAAAACGTATATTCCCAGCAATAGATATTAATAAATCTGGCACCAGAAGAGAAGACTTATTACTTACTCCTAAGGAAATGGAAACCGTATACGCATTGCGTAAAGCACTAAACAATTTACCTGTTGCAGATGTTACAGAGAATATTATTTCTCAAATGGTTACAACTAAAAATAATGAAGAATTTTTAGATAAAATAGATGTATACTTAAGAAGATTTAAATAAATATAATGGGGGATGCATTATGAAAAGAATAATAAAAATATGTACTATTTTACTTCTTTTAGCTATTATACTTCTACCTAATATGTCTTTTGCAAGTAGTTCGCCATCATTCAATATACCAAACTATACTATTAATGCTACAATTAATGCAGATGGAAGTATTCATATAGAAGAAAGCTTTATGTATTATTTTTCAAGTTCTGCGAATGGCTTGACTAGGGATATAATTTATTACAATAAAACAGACCACAAAGATGATATGGAACCGGAATCACCAAGATATCAAGCAAGAGGAATTTCTAATTTATCTGTTGAGGTTTCAAAAGGTAATGAGGAACGCAAACCTTTTAGAGAAGTTGTAGCTGCGCAAGCAGGAAATAATGGTGTATATACAATTGATGGTATTTATGAAGAAGGAACAAAAGGATATGCAGTAAAAGTATATTCGCCAATCGATTCTTATAATTCGCAAACAGTTTATTATTCTTATGATATAGAAGATGTTGTCGTTCAATATAATGATATGTGTGAGATATATTATAATTTTATTGGCAATGCAATAGAATCAGACATAGATAATTTTAAACTTAATATATATTTCCCAGAAGGAACAAACTTAGATGAAACAAAGTATTATCCTCATACATATGCTACTAAATTAGATAAGATAATAACAAGTGTTGACAAAGAAAATAATTGCATTTCATTTTCAATAAATGACATTCCATCTGGAATGCCAGTAGATAGTAGAATTGTATTTCCAACAACTAATCTAATGGACTGTCATAAATATTATAACGAGAATTATGATTTTACTTCTTTAGATAATATTGAACAAAAAATGACAAATGGTAATGCTAGGTACTTTTTGCATATAAATGTTAATATACTAATTGGAATAATTGCTATATTGATTTTTATAACAATACTTATTTATAGTACTGTAATTACAAGGAATTTTAAGTTTTCTGTAAAAAAAGCAGATTATTACAGAGATATTCCTAATAGATTAAATTTGCTACAATATCAATTATTACTACCTTTAAAAGTAACTGATCCTTTAAGTTCTAATATTATTATTGCAACAATTTTGGATTTAGTAAATAAAAAAGCTTTAAATATGGAAGTGAAAGTTAACAAAAAAAGATGGGGAAGTAATAAATATGACTATAATCTTTCTTTAAATGAAAATTTTGACTATTCGACTTTGCAACCATATGAGAATCAAATACTAGGACTATTGTATTCAGATATTGTTTATACTTCATTTAATGCAAAGCAATATTTAAATAAAACAATAGAATTAAATGATAGGTTTAAAGAAATATCTAAATCTACTAAAATGGCAAATCAAATTCGTAGTGGAAGAAATAGAAAACTTATAGAGATAAAAGATATGTATAATCGTTTTAATAGTCCTATACTTAAAATCTTAATTGTTTGCATGCTAATATTATTTGCACTAGTAGCAGTAAATAATTTAATAATAAATCCAAGTGCTGATAAGTTATCAGAAACCTTTATAGGCTTGTTTGCAATAGCTTTTTCATATTTATTATTATATGCTATCGTTTTGGACAAGCTTAGAATAGTAAAAGATGAATATAAAGAAGATGCCAAACAATTATATGGGTTGCATAAATTTTTAAAAGACTATAGTTTAATTAAAGAAAGATATCCAATAGAAATAAATCTTTGGAACGATTATTTGGTATTTGCATCATTATTTGGAATAGCAGATAAAGTATCTAAAGAATTTAAAGAAGAATTAATTAATAATGGATATAGTGATGAACAAATTTACTCAACCTATCCAATACTGGGTATGTCAATTTATTCACATTCATTTTCTACTACAATTAGTGCTTCCAGTGGAAGTGGTTATTCTGGATCCGGCTCCGGTGGAGGCGGAGGCGGAGGTGGGGGAGCTGGTGCATTCTAGCTCTTACCACTTATAAATTTAAACTAATAAATAAAATCCCCTATCATAAAACATGTATATGATAGGGGATTTTATTAGTATTAGAATTCGCAATTTTTTGGAGTTCTTGGGAAAGGAATAACATCACGGATATTTTGCATTCCTGTTAAATACATAATTGCCCTTTCAAATCCAAGTCCAAATCCTGAATGCTTACAGCTTCCATATTTTCTTAAGTCCAAATACCAAGTATAGTTTTCCATTGGCATATTTAATTCTTTTATTCTATTCAAAAGAACTTCATAATTGTCTTCCCTTTGACTTCCACCAATAATTTCTCCTATGCCTGGTACAAGTAGGTCAGCAGCTGCAACAGTTTTTTTGTCATCATTTAATTTCATATAAAAAGCTTTAATATCTTTTGGGTAATCTGTAACAAAAACAGGCTTTTTAAATATTTTTTCACATAAATATCTTTCATGTTCTGTTTGAAGATCAATACCCCAACTAACTTTATATTCAAATTCATTATTATGTTTTTCTAATTCTTTTACTGCATCAGTATATGTAATTCTTGCAAAATCGGAATGTATAACATTATTTAATCTATTTAATAGGTCTTTATCTATAAAATTATTAAAAAATTGCATTTCTTCAGGATAGTTTTCTATAACATAGCTAAATATATATTTAAGCATTTCTTCTGCTAAATCCATATCATCATTTAAATCTGCAAAGCATATTTCAGGCTCGATCATCCAGAATTCTGCGGCATGCTTTACAGTGTTTGAGTTTTCTGCACGGAAAGTTGGTCCAAAAGTATACACATTACAGAAAGCTTCTGCATATGTTTCTACATCTAATTGACCACTTACTGTTAGATGTGTAGGTTTACCAAAGAAATCTTTTGTATAGTCTACTTCTTTATTTTCATTAGTAGGAAGATTTGATAAATCTAGAGAAGTCACTGTAAACATTTCTCCAGCACCTTCAGCATCACTTGATGTTATTAATGGTGTGTTTACATATACGAAACCTTTCTCTTGGAAAAATTTATGTATGGCATATGCTAAGGCACTTCTAACACGAAATACTGCATTAAAAGTATTTGTTCTAGGACGTAAATGTGCTATTGTTCTTAAATATTCAAATGAATGTCTTTTCTTTTGTAATGGATAATCATTATCTGCTAAACTTTCTATATAAATTCTTGTTGCTTGTATTTCAAAAGGTTGTTTAGCATGCTCTGTTATAATAAATTTTCCTTCTACTTTTATTGTAGAAGATAAAGTTAATTTACAGATTTCTTCAAAATTATCTAATTCATTATTAAATACAATTTGTACATTCTTAAAAAAGGTACCATCATTTAATTCTATAAATCCAAATGTTTTTGAATCTCTTATAGTACGAATCCATCCTTCAATACAAATATCTTTATCTTGATATTCATTTGTTTTCTTATATAAATTTTTTAATATTACTTTTTCCATTTTTATTCCTCCTAAAAAACCTATTTAATTATATGACATTTTTTGTATAAAATCAATTTTTTATTAAAATTTGGCAAAAATAGATATTTTAAGCAATGAAATTATATTGGTAAAATATAAAAATGGCTTAAAATCGATTCTCGTGCGTTATACTTTAAAAGCCTTGAAAATAGAGGAGTTTGCTAGTTGGCTTAAGATTTTTATGAAAAAAATTGATAAATATAATAACTTATGATAATTTAATATCAAGATATCTTATTTTAATAAGAAAAAAGGTAGGGAAGAATAATGCTAACTGATCAAAAAGAAAATAATATTAACGAAAGTAATAAAGAGGAGAAGTATTATAAAGGATATAAAATAGCAGTAATATGTATACTAGTAGTTGAAATGTTACTAAACTTTATTATAGCTCCTGTAATTTTAGGTTGCTTTGGAGGGACAAATTTTTTAAATCCTGCAATAATATTATTAATAATACAATTTGCTATATTTTTAATAAAAAGAAATAGGGTAAATGAGAAAATGTTTTTATTGTATATTTTCTTATTTGTAGTTTTTTGTATATTATTATTTATTAGTTATAAATTTTTTAGGTCAGTCGCATAATATTTATTAATAGATATTTTAAAATAAGTAATTATAATAAATGATTTGTGATTCATAAAAGTGGGAGAGAGAAAAAAATCACTAAGAAAAGACAAAAAAAGCAAAATATAACATTGCACAAAATCAAAGTTTTGTGCAAAAAGAGATAGGGCCATAATATAAAACAGCCATAAACCTCTACTTCTACTATTTCAAGGCTTTTAGCTGTTCTATACATACTAATATTCATTTATATATCTTTATTTTCTTATTATATCTATATTATATTCATTATTATTATAATCCTTTGTATTATAGTTATATCAATATTCTTACGACTTATTAAAATCAGTTTTAAGACATTTTTTGGTTTACTTATATAATTTCATTACTATAATTATTTTACTTATTATATTTTTAAATTTATATCTATAATTTTTTCTTATTATATATTTTTTATTTTTATATATTAAATTGTATGAAAATTTTTCAAAAATCTCCAAAGTGCCTATTTCTCTATATTTGCCTTATTTTACGGACAACAAACTATATGCCTAAAAAATAAAAACGGCTTAAAATCGATTCTCGTGCGTCGCTTTTTTGGCACTTTTTGCATATCTATATATGATAGTAGTTTCTTCAAAAAAATCTACTTTTTAATGGTAATTTTCTAAAATCAATATTTAACCTAAAATTTTAAACAAGTAATTTATCAATCTAAAAATAAAAATGGCTTAAAATCGATTTTAGAAGGTCATTATTTTGTATGATTTTAGTTTATAATACAGTTATTGCAATTATTATAGAACTTATTGGATTATAGTACAAAATGCAAATATTATATTAATTAGAATATATAAATCTGCAAACGAAATTCATTAAAATCAAAATTTATATAATAAATGATTAAATTTTACATTTCAATAATTAAAATTGCTTAAAAACGATTTTGAACTTAATGAAACAATAATTTAATTAAAACATTATATAAATTCTATAAAAAATCACTAAATAACAAATGTTCGTTTTTTAGTATTACAATGTTTGCATTACAAAATT
>CALYAI010000008.1 GCA_944393475.1 uncultured Clostridia bacterium | reverse complement strand
TATTATAAATAATATTACAGAAAAGATTTGTGATACTCTAAAAGTACCAATCATAAGACTGTCCGTTCTTAATCCTTCTATTATTGCCCTTATAAATGAATAGAGTAATAGATATACTATTGTTAATTCTCCTTTATATTTTCTATGTTTCTTTAATGCTAATAATACTAAAAATATTATTAATGTTGAAATTGATTCATATAAAAAAGTAGGATGAACTTCTTTATATAAACCATTTTCTACTATCCCCATTCTAAATATATTATTTGTTATTGTTCCATATGCCTCTCCATTTATAAAATTTCCCCATCTTCCAATTGATTGACCAAGCGCTAAATATGGAACAAATATATCTAATACATTTAATATATTTATTTTTTTAATTTTGCAAAATATAATTATTGTTCCAACTGCTCCTAAAATTCCTCCATATATTGCAAGTCCTCCACTTTTTATGTTTAGCATTTGTAATGGATATTTTAGATAGAACTCTAAATTAAAAACTACATAGTATAATCTTGCAAAAATAATTGATATTGGAATTATTAATACTATTAATTCTAGTATATCTTCGTATTTTATATTGTATCTTTTTACATCTTTTTTTAGAAATATTATTGCTATAAAAAATGCTAAAGCTATAAGAATTGCATACCAATATATATCTACTTTTCCTATTGAAAAAGCTATTCTAGAGATTGTTAAGTTTATATTGAATTCTGGAAATGATACAATAGTCATATTCTCTCCTAAATAATATTAAAATTTAAGTTCTCGCATGTTATTTATATCCAAGCCCTTTTCTTTATATATTTCGTCAACTGTACAAGAAATTGTATCTTTAAATTTATAACCTAAAATATTTAAAATATCTTCAATATCTTTTTCGTCTTTTCCTTCTACTTCAATATATGGATTTAATTTTGGCCAAGTATCTATATCGATTTCATGATTATTTAAATAATATTTTTCTCTCTTTTTTTCTTGGTAACTCCTTAAAGAAAAGCCTATTTTTTCTAAGAGTTCATTTGTCTCTTCAAAAGAGCTTACTTCTATCTCTGTTTCTTGCATTTGCTGTAGATTTGTTGCATCTTTTTTTAGTACGTGTTTTATTGTTAATGTTGTCTTTTCTTTTTCTCCTTTTTCTAATATATCAATCGTTTTTCTTAATCTAATCCATTTTTTTACAGTTCCTTTGTATTTGTTAATAAATTCTTTTAGCTCTTCACTATTTAAAACCCCTATAATTTCCTTCTTCGCAAAGCTAAATATTTCTGACAAGTTACTTATTTTGAATTTTTGATTAAGAAATTCTATGTCTTTTTCATCTAGTAATTGATCAACCTCAAAAAATAGTTTTTTTATTTTATTTAAGGCTATATTTTTTCGTATTTCTAGTTTTTCATTGTTATATTCATATAAATCAGCATTGAATCTTTGATTTATGTATGGTAAATCATACACACATAAAAATTGATTTTGAGAACTTATGTATTTTCCTCCTGCTTGAAATATCTTTTTTTCTATTTCTTTTTTATTAATATTTAAAACCTTAACTTCTAATTCCATATGGCTCATAATTATTTATCTCCTATTTCCAAAGATTATCATTTATATATGTTATTAATGCCATTAAAAAAGCATTTTTTGTTAAATCAACTCTAGAGACTTCTCCCTTAGTCAAAAAACTTATTCCTCCTTTACCCTTTCCTAAACTTTTTCCTTTAAATATTTTATCCATGACATCTCCTAAAGATGTTTCTTTTATTTCTTCTATATATTTCTCCGGTATAGGAAATCCTTGACTTGTTCCCATGCTCTCTAATCCGTTTTTGTCTTCTATCACCACACAATTTATATCAATCCAGCTACCACCTAATAAATTTGTAATTCCTGCTTCACTTGCCACATAAAAATCCACATCCATTTTATTTTCTTCTGCATACTTTTTTAAGTTTTTAACTCTATTTCTTGCTCCTTTTAATATTTCCTTGTTAAACGGTTGGTCTCCTACTTCAGAATCAACAGATATTCCTTCTATTTCTACATTATTAAAATATTTTTCGAAGGCATCTTTAGCGCCTTTTATTTTTCCTGGATTTTTTGTTCCCATTAATATTTTCATTTAATTTTCCTCCTTTTTATAATTCTATTAAAGATACACATTCTACTCCATTTGTATATGGAAACATATCTACTGGTTTTATTTGTTTTATTGTATACATATCTTCTAGTTTTGCTAAATCTCTTACTAATGTTGCTGGATTACAGCTAACATATACTACCTTTTTTGGTTTTACTTTCCTAATATTTTCTATACTATTATTGTCAAGTCCTCTTCTTGGTGGATCAACAATTACTATATCGGGTAGTATATTTTTAATATTCACCAAATCATCTAAGATTTTTTCGACATCTCCAGCAATAAATTCTGCATTTTTTACATCATTCAGTTTTGCATTTTCTTTTGCAGATTGTATTGCTTCTTTAATTATTTCTACTCCATAAACCTTTCTTGCAAATTTACTCATAAATAATGAAATTGTTCCAATACCACAGTATAGGTCAAATACCACATCTTCTTTTGTTATACCTGCAAATTTGACCGCTAAATTATATAGTTTTTCTGCTTGTATTGGGTTTACTTGGTAGAAAGATAATGGTGTGATTCTAAATTTATACTCTCCTAAAATATCTGTTATAATTCCGTCACCATATAAATTTATATTTTCTTCTCCCAGTATTACATTTGTATTTCTAGTATTAATATTTTTTACGATTGTTTTTACATTCTTATAATTTTTAATAATTCCTTCGACTAATTCTGTTTCTTTTGGAAATGATTTTCCATTAATTACAATAATACACATTATTTCTTTTGTTCGTATTCCTATTTTTGTTACAATATGTCTTATTAGTCCCTTACGTGTCTTTTCGTTGTAAATACTTATGTTATTTTTTACGATGAAATTAAATATATATTTTGCAATTTTTTCTGTTTCTTTGTTTTGTATATAACAAGTGTCTATCGGTATTATTTCATGTGTTCTATTTGCAAAAACGCCCATAACTGGTTTTCCTTCTCTGTTTAGTCCTACCGGATATTGGGCTTTATTTCTATAATGATATGGACTTTCCATTCCTTCTGTTTCCAAGACATTTATTTTTGTTTTTAATGTTTTATTTACTAAGCTTTGTACCGCATTTTGCTTCATTTTTAATGTTTCTTCATATTTTATATGTCTTAAAGAACATCCACCACATCTTTTATATGTTGTGCAATCACTTTCTACTCTATACTTAGAAGGTGTAATTATTTCTATAATTTTTCCAAAAGCGTGTGAAGATAATACTTTTACTATTAATATCTTTATTTTTTCTCCCTTTATTGCATTTGGAATAAAAATTGTAAATCCATCTATTTTGGCGATTCCTTCACCTTGAAAGCCATTATCGATTATATCTACAATATATTCTTTATTTTTTTCTATCTTCATTTTTCTCTTTCCTTTATTAAATTATTTTTAGATATTCTAACATATTTTTTTCTATTATTCTATTACTATCTATAATTATTTCCAAAGAAAAACCTCCCCAAAAGGGGAGGAAAAAGAAGATTGTTCTTTTTTTATTGTTACCACTAGTTACCAAGGTATTCCTGTTTTCTGCTTGTAGTAGAATCTAGCCCAGGACAGAAGAGATCTCTTAGCATATTGACCAACTCCCATCTTATAGATCTCTTTTATGTCGTCCACGATACTTCTAATGACCTCTTTGGCTTCGGTATTTTCTTCTGGCAAGATCTCCTTTTTGATTTGTGAGTATCCTACCTCACTCAGGATGTCAAACTCAGTGCCATTCGAGCTTGCAACACAAACGATCATTCCATTCTCTTCGTCATCATTAAAGAAACGAATTGTAACAGGAAAATCGAAATCCTTGCTGCCAAACCAGCAAAAGCACCATCTGTTTCCACTGACCAATCCCAAAATCCATGCTCGCCTAAGTTCGTTACTAGTTAATCCGATGACATTATCCTCAATATATCCTTCTAGAATTCCTTCCTCATCGTCGAAGATATATGCACCCTTCCACTTAAGTGGGAATACACCATCCTCAACATCTGGGAAAATCATAGTTTCCTCGAACCTCACAACTTTCTCAGCCATTGTTTCTCCTTAATTGTCCGACATTACAAGCTTGCTCTTTCAGTTCTCTCCTAACTCTCGTGATTTGTTTACTTGTTCCTAAGAACTCGATATTTATTTTACGCTACTTTATGTAAATTGTCAATTTATATCTCTATTTTTCAGCATATTTAATATCAACTTTTTCATACTCTTCCGGTTTTAAGCCTACTCTTGATGACATATAAACTCCTATTAATACTGTTAATATTAAGAAAAATATTCCCATAATTATGTAGCTAATTTTTATGTTTGCTTTAGTTAATATAAAAGAACCTATTCCTGTTATTATAATTCTTGAAATATTCCAATAAATATTTGTTAAAGAATATATTGATGGTAAAACCTTTGTATTAGTAAAACTATTGATATATCTTTTGTATAAAACCATGTATATTCCTCTCATAATATCAATTATAAAATATGCTAATATTACAATTATAATTTGCCATATAAATGGAATTTTTAATACTGTTCCAAGTCCAGCAGATATAAAAGATAATGACACTAATAATGATAATTTTGTTAAAGAACGGTTACTATTTTTTTTGTTATAAATATATTCCATTCTTCCGCCAAATCCTCTTATTAAATCTAATATCATTACAATTATTCCTATATATCCCGCACTTACATTCAGATTTTTTAACAATGTGGTTTGATAAGTTCCATAAAGTACAAATATTCCCCATATAAAACCCAAAGATAATAATAGTGCTTTCATTCTTTTTGAATGTATAAAAAATATAAAACATTCTTTTATTCCTTTTATAGATTCTTTTAATGTTGTTTTATTTTCTGTTTTAATGTCATAAAATGATGCAGATAATACTAATGCAATAATTGCACATATAAATGATAGAATTGCAGGTATATTTTTATTTATTTCATAAAGATATCCTGCTAGCAAGATTGAAATTGATGAACATATACAATATGCAAAATATGCTTTTCCATCTATATTAGAAAATACTTTACTCTTGTTTTCTTCTTTTTGTATCGATTCTTGTAAAAGTGGTGCTAAGGAAATGTTTTTTAAAGTAAAACCAATTGCTGTTAAAATTTGCGAAATTATCATTTCCAAAAAACCTCTTCCCAAAATAAACAATGCTAACGAAACAATGCTAATACAATCTCCAATTATTAATGTTTTTTTGTTCGTAGTTTTATTATTTAATATATTTCCAAATATAATTCCTAATATTGCTGCAAAAGAAAATATTGTTGATAGAAAAACAATGTTTGAATCAGATATACCTTTTACTTCAGATAAATATAAAACTCTTGTACCATAATAAAATAATAAATCAGAACCAAATATTACATACCAAAAATAAATCTTTATATTATGTTTTTTTATTAAATCACTTTTTCCCATTGTAATTCTCCTTATATTTTATATTCTCTTAAATTATAATAATAAGCTTTATCATGTCCCTTTTTTACTAATTTAAATCCATGTTTTACATATATTTTATTTAACTCTCTGTTTTTTTCTAAACAATCCAACCTTAAATACATTTTATTATTTGCTATAGCTAAATCTTTGCAAATTTCTACTATTATATCTCCTATTTTTCTGGTTTTAGGAAGAGTCACTACTTTATATAAGTAATATGCTTTTTTATTATCTTCCCAATATTTGCTATTTTCTTCGATTTGAAAAGCTGAAATAATATCTTTATTTTGTTTTAGAATAAACAATCTTTTTCTTTTTATAATATCTTTGAATTCATCTTTAGAGTGATGTTCTTTGTATTTAGTCCATTGATTAATTCCTTTTTCTTTAAACCAATTCATTCTCTCTTGATATATTTTCAGAATTTCATTTAATTGCTCTTCCTTTGCTACTTCAAATTCTATATTTTTATCTCTTAATATTTTCTTACATTCATTGCTAATATTGTAATTCATATGTATCACCATAAATATCTTACTATAAATTATATAAAAATTGTATATTTTTATATGTTTTTTTAAAAACATTCTAATGGATTAATGTATTTATCATTTATTCTTACTCCTAAATGCAAATGGCATCCCGTTGTTGCACCATTTGTTGGTTTACCATTTGAATCTTTATACTTATTACCAGGAACTCCATACACATATTTAGGTCCAACTTTAGCAATAACCTGCCCCTGTAAAACAATATCTCCTTCCTTCACCAGATAATTTGGCGAAATATGGCAATATGTAACTTTAAAACTTTCAAATGATAGTGTTAAGGTATATCCACCTGCACCTAAAAAACCCAGAAAAGAAATCTTTCCATCAGCAACTGCAACAAGGTTTGTCCCTTCTGGAGCACCTATATCTGTCCCATAATGATATGATGAAGCACCTGCAGTTGGTGAATTACGTCTTCCAAAAGGAGATGTTATTTTTGTGTATCCAGGAATTGGCCATATAAATCCATCTGGATTAAGTATAATATTATTTTGAAAAATAGAATTTTGATTAGTATAACTATTTAATGTTGGAATAAAAATTGATGATATTAAAACTATAGAAATAATAATTAAGAAAATAATTTGATGTAAAATTTTGTATATTGCAATCCCTCCTAAAACAAAAAAATGGGAGAATATATCCCCCATTTCTTATTTGGCAGGGGTAGAAGGATTCGAACCCTCACAGGCGGTTTTGGAGACCGATGTGCTACCATTAACACTATACCCCTAAAAACAAGCAATAATATAGTATCATAAAGCAATAATATATGCAATAGTTTTAAAAAAATTATTGTTATAATTTTTTAAATGTAGTATAATATATTGTATATGTACTTGGGGATGTAATGGCTTCGACATTAATCTATAAGTATGAAAAGCGAGTAGTGGATGGTTGCTTTGGCCACTATAAAAAAGCAAAATTAAATATAAACGCTAATAAAGAAGAATTAGCTTACGCTGCTTAGTTGCAACGTCGTTCTACTATAAAGCCTACTGTTATAGATAGAGCGCCAAACTAAAGTAGGAAACGAAACTATTTTTTCTCGGAAATAGTGGGTATTTAAGAGATACTATCTAAATTGTTTTGTTTATTAATCAATTTAGGTAGGAATTTTAAATAATAAACTGCACTCGGAGAAATTCATATGGCGGATTCGTGGACAGGGGTTCGATTCCCCTCATCTCCACCAAAAAAAATCGACTACTTCTAGTCGATTTTTTATATTCTGTTTAATTATGATGATGTCCTCCACAGCTTCCGCATGATCCATCACAACCATCATCACAATCACATGACCAATCTAATTCGATTAAATTATTACACTCTGGGCATTTTACTTCTTTTTTATTTTCATCAAATTCTGTCTCGAATTTGTGATTACAATATGGACAAACAATTTCTATATCATATATTTCATCATCTAGAAAGAATTCTTTTTCCATTCTTTCTATTTTGTCTTCTAACAAAGTAATTCTTTTCTGTTCTTCTTTACTATTATTGTCCATTTCTTGTAATATATCAGCTAAAGTTTTTATAAGTTTTTCTTGAACATATTTTAAACTTTGTTCATCTTTAACATTTTCTTTTAAATCAGACATTAATTTTTCTAATTGAATTTTTATATCCATATTAATCCTCTTTCTTTAAACTCTTTCCATGTATTCTCCGGTTCTAGTGTCTATTCTTATTACATCACCTATTTCTACAAATAGTGGAACACTTATTTCTAGACCATTTTCTAATTTTGCTGGTTTTCCAGAAGTTGTTGTTGTATTTCCACTAAATCCTGGTTCTGTATATGTAACTTCTAGTTCTACAAACATTGGTGGTTCAACTGCAAATACACTTCCTTTATATGATAGAACTTTCATATCCATATTTTCTTTCATATATTTTAATGCATCACCAATTTGTTCTTCATTTAAAGGTATTTGTTCATATGTATTATTATCCATAAAATAATATAAATCTCCATCTTTATATAAATATTGCATATCTCTCTTTTCTATTTCTGCTTCTGGATATTTTTCTGATGGATTAAAAGTTTTTTCTATAACTGCTCCAGAAATAACATTTTTTAATTTTGTTCTAACAAATGCTGATCCCTTTCCTGGTTTTACATGTTGGAATTCTACTACTTTGAATACATTTCCATCCATTTCAAATGTTGTTCCATTTCTAAAATCTCCTGCTGAATAAACTCCTGCCATAATTATTACCTCCTAATATTTTTTTAATTTCTCTTTTTTACACTTTGTCTATTTTACTACAAAATTCGCTAAAAAGCAAGTATTATTAGTCATTACATACTATTATATAATCTTTACTTGATTCTGTTAATCTTGTACATGTACTTTTATTTACTAAAACTGTATCTTCTATTCTTACACCAAATTTACCAGGTAAATATATTCCTGGTTCATCTGTTAGCACCATATTTTCTTTTAATAATAAATCCTTTCTTCCTACAAAAGGATATTCATGTATATCTAAACCAACACCATGCCCCAAACTATGGTCCAATGTATAACCATTTACTTTAAAATCACTTTCTACCATCATTGTTAATATTCTTGCATTTGCATTTTCTTGTATAGCATCGAGAGTAAGCTCTTGATTTTTTAATACCAAATTATATATTGGCTTTATTCCTTCTGGTACATACTTTACGAATATTGTCCTTGTCATATCTGAACAATATCCATTATACTTACAACCAAAATCAATTGTTATTGGATCTCCTGCTTCTATTTTTTTATCCGTAGGAATTGCGTGTGGCATAGAAGAATTTCTTCCGGAAGCTACAATTGTATCAAATGAAACTCCTTCTGCTCCATGAGTTTTAAAATAGTGCTCTATCTCGTATGCAATTTCCTTTTCAGTCATTCCTATTTTAATATAATTACAAATATGAACAAAACATGCATCTGTAATCTTACAAGCTTTTTGTATATAATTTATTTCATCAGGTGCCTTTATCATTCTCTGCATTTCAATTAATCCATCTGTTTCTACTAAATTATTTATCTTGTATTTTTGTTTATATTCTTTATATTTCGCATATGTCACATAGTTTTCTTCAAAACCAACATTACTACAAAACAAAAACATATTCTCGTAGTCTATTGGATCAATGTCTTTTACATCATATGGAATTATTTCGTCCTCTATGGTTAAAACACTATTAATATATTCCATATATCTTGCATCTGTTATATAAATATTTTCTTTTCTTGTAATTAATAAAATACCTTCTGCATTAATTCCTGTTAAATATTTAATATTCACTGGATTGGAAACAATCATTCCATCTAAGTTTAGTGTATTTAATTTTTCTCTTAGCCATTTAATCTTTTCATTCATTGGTATCATGCCCCCATCGTAATTTACTATACTTGGTATAATCCTACTGTAAATACTTTTAATAGTACAAACAATATTGCACTAAATGGTACGAATATTGAAATGTATGAAGCAATTACTATAAAAGGTCCAAAAGGTATGTAGTCATCAATTTTTTTCTTTTTAAACAATATTAAAATTATACTTATAAATGCTCCTAATATAAAAGAAATTATTGATATCGCTAATATGCTTGAAGATCCAAAAAAAAGTCCAAGTGCTGCAACAAGTTTTACATCTCCCATTCCCATTGCATCTTTACCAGAAACTAATCTTCCAAGTAATGTTAATATACCAAAAATGGCTGTTCCAACAAGCATTCCCAATAACATGTCCATTGCAAGATTAATATCTGATATTCCATAAATAAATGTTAGTATTAATCCTACCTCTGCCATTGTTAATAGCAATCTATTAGGTATAATATTTTCTTTAAAATCAATAACTGCAACAGAAAATAGCATTGGTGTTAATATTATGTATTTTATTAAATCTAAATTCTGTATAAAACTAGGATGTAAACCAAATTTATATAATAATAATATATATATAATTGCTATTAAAATCATATGTATATAATGTGGCGCAAATTTTTTAGGATATTCTGTAAAAAACGATTTATCAAATACTTTTTTATGTTCTATTAATCTTTCATTTATATGTGGTAATATGTTTCCTATAATTAATCCTAATATTCCAAATGCCACGTATATCATTATATGAACGTCATTAAAAAACATTTTCTAGCCTTCTTTCTTGTTTTTGTTATATTTCTCTAATATTTTATGTTCAATTTTTCTCTTTATTTTATTGATAAATATTTTCCTATCCTTTATTGGTTCGACTAATATTGTATACATATTACATCTATTACCACCAATTACGTCTGTAAAAATTTGATCTCCAATTATTGCTAAGTTTTCAAATTCTATGTTCAATTTCTTTTGTGCCCTTTTAAAACCCCTTTTTAAAGGTTTTGTACCAAAGTATATATATGGTACATCTAAAGCTTTAGCAACTTTTATTATTTTTTCTTTATTATTAGAATTAGATAAAATGCAGAATTTGATATTATGTTCTTTTAATTCCTTGCACCATTCTTCTGCACCTTCTAATAAATTATGTTTTAAATCTATTAATGTATTATCAACATCTAATATTATTCCCTTTATATTGTTTTTTTCTAATCTTTCAACAGTTACCTCTTTAATGTTTTTACAACAAAAATCAGGATATAATAGCATGAACTTATCCTCCTATTTTTCTCTTCATATATTATCAATATGTCCATTGTTTGTCAAGAAATTTAGGAGTTCATTTTTTTATTTACAAAACCTATGATTTCCTATTGTAACAGTTGCTGGTCTTGACCAAATCCATTTATTAGTTGCAGTTGCTGGATTAAAATAATAAATTGCCCCATAAGACGGATCCCAACCGTTTAAAGCATCTTGTGCAGCTTTCTTTGCTGTTGAATTTGGACTTAAATTTATCTGTCCATCTTTTACAGCATCAAAAGCACCATTTTGGTAAACTACACCTGAGATTGTATTTGGGAAAGAACTGCTTCTAACTCTATTTAAAACAACCGCAGCAACTGCTACTTGACCAGAATATGGTTCTCCTCTTGCTTCTGCATAAACAACTCTGGCTAAAAGATTTAAATCTGAGGAATTTGAGCTTGATGACGAACTAGAAGATGAGTTAAATATCCCCATTGCTTCTAAAGTGTTTTTTCCGGCAATTCCATCTACAGTTAAATTATTTTTTCTTTGGAAATATTTAACAGCCTCCACAGTTTGGCTTCCATAAATTCCATCTATATTTCCATTGTAATATCCCCATCTTTTTAGCTTTGTTTGTATTTGTGTAACTTCGCTTCCCCTTGAACCGTATTTCGAAAGGGCTTCTACTTCATTTTCTTTTGGTATGTTAGAAAAAATTATAAAACAACTTATAGTTAATAATGAGATTATTATTAAAATACTAAATATTTTTTTAAACATAAAAAAACACCACTCTTTTTATATAATTTAGAATTATTTTATCCAGAAATGGTGTTTCTATACAATTTATTAAAATATTCCTTCTATTTGGCCATTTTCATCAATATCTATTTTTTCAGCTGCTGGTCTTTTTGGAAGTCCTGGCATGGTCATTATTTTTCCAGTTAATACAACTACAAATTCTGCTCCTGTTTTTAATTTTAATTCTGTTACATGAATATTAAATGGTTCATCACATAATAAATTTTTTGGATTATCTGAAAACGAATACTGAGTTTTGGCTATACATATTGGAAGTTTTAAATTATTTAATGTTTTTAATTGCTCTTTTGCTTCTTCCGAAAACTCAACATTTTCTGCTCCATATATTTTTTGTGCAACTGCCTTTATCTTGTTCTCTATTGTATCATTTATATCATAAATATATTTAAATTCATGTTTTTCATTGCAAATATCTATAAGCTTTTCCGCTAAATCTACTGCACCTTCTCCACCTTTTTGCCAATTTTCTAGTAAACTATATTTTACAATGCCTTCTAACTCATTTGCTAATAATTTTAATTCTTCCTCAGAGTCATTACTATATCTATTTATTGCAACAATTGGCTCTATTCCATATTTTTTAATATTTTCCACATGTTTTAATAAATTATGCATTCCTTTTTTTAGAGCTTCTTTATTTTCATCTTTACATTCATCTTTACTTGCACCACCATGATATTTTAATGCTTTTAACGTTGCAACAATTACAACTGCATCAGGTGATTTTTCCAATAATCTGCATTTTATATCTAAGAATTTTTCTGCTCCTAGATCTGCTCCAAACCCTGCTTCTGTTACAACATAATCTGCCATTTTTAATGCCATATTAGTTGCAATTATACTATTACAGCCATGTGCTATATTTGCAAAAGGTCCTCCATGGATTAAAGCAGGATTATTTTCTAGTGTTTGAACTAGATTAGGATTTATTGCATCTTTAAGTATTACTGTTAAACTTCCGTCAGCTTTTAAATCTCTACAAGTAACAGGCTCTTTGTCTTTATTATATCCAATTACTATGTTACCAAGTCTTCTTTTTAAATCTTTTATATCCTTTGCTAAGCAAAGAATTGCCATTATTTCTGAAGCAACTGTAATGTCAAAGCCATCTTCACGTGGTTCCATGTTTTTTTCTCCAGAAAGTGAAATCTCTACTTTTCTTAATGCTCTATCATTTAAGTCCAAGCATCTTTTCCAAGTAACTTTTTCTATATTTAATTCATTTCCTTGCCAGATATGGTTATCTATTATTGCACTTAAAAGATTATTAGCTGTTGTAATTGCATGTATATCACCTGTAAAATGCAAATTGATGTCTTCCATTGGTGCTACTTGCGAATGTCCTCCACCAGTTGCACCTCCTTTAATACCAAAAACAGGTCCTAATGATGGCTCCCTTAGAGCAAGTATTGCTTTTTTATTAATTTTGCTTAGGGCATCTGCTAAGCCTATTGCAGCAGTTGTTTTTCCTTCTCCTAGTGGTGTGGGATTTATTGCTGTTACAAGAATTAATTTTCCATTTTTTCTTTCTTTTATTTTATTATAATGATCTAAAGAAATCTTAGCTTTATATTTTCCATATTGTTCCAAATATTCTTCATTGATATTTAGCTTTTCTGCTATCTCTCTTATATTTTTTAATTTAGCATTTCTTGCGATTTCAATGTCTTCCACTTAAACCACTTCCTTTTATTTTTTATATTTTAAAAAATACAACCTACAATTATACCTATAATTGCTCCTACAAGAACTTGGAAAGGTGTGTGACCCAATACTTCAACAAGTTTTTCTGAAACTTGCACACCAGATAGTCCTGGAGTTTCGACCAATTTATTTAATAATTGTGCCTGCTTTCCTGCTGCTCTTCTTACTCCTGCTGCATCATACATAACAATAAATGCAAAAATTACTGAAAGTGCAAATAGTGGGCTTTCAAAACCATTACTCCTACCAATTAATGTTGCCAAAGAACAAACAACTGCAGAATGTGAGCTTGGCATTCCTCCTGCACCTAGAATCCTCTTAAAATTAAATTTTTTTGTTGTTACTAAATCCCAAATTACTTTAAAAAGTTGTATTGCAAACCATGTTAAAAATGGTACATAAATAAATTTGTTAGTTATAATTTGCATAAAAATGTTCATTCCCTTTTATCCTTCCTCCGGTAAAAAATTTTCTTCTGTAATATTTCCATTTTCATTTATTAGAATATTTATTTTCTTTTCTGAATCTTCCAATATTTTATTACATTCTTTTGATAATTTTATCCCTTCTTCGAACTTTTTTACAGATTCGTCCAAAGATAAATCACCCTTTTCCAATTCAGATGTTATCTCTTCTAACTTCTTCATCGCATCCTCAAAATTAATTTCTTCCATAATTTCCCCCTTTAGAGACGTATATAAAACTCCCATATTTGTTATTATTAAAGTATTTGTGCCTTTTTATTTCCATTTTGCATACGTAAATTTACAATGTCATCCTTTTGCAAATCCTCTACGTTTTTAATTATTTTATTATCCTTTTCTACTAAAGAATACCCCCTGCTTAAAGTCTTTAACGGACTTAAAGCATCTAGTTTAGAAAAGTTCTTAACAGCCTGTGTTTTGCTTGCTTGCAGTTTGTTTGTTATACTATTTGTTATAGATTTTACAAACATATCTAATTTTATATAATTATCATTTACAACTTTAAGTGGGTCAGTATACACTCTACTCTTCATGCATTTTTCGTACCTCATACGCATTATTTCCACTTTTTTTCTTAATGCATTTTTTAGTCTAATATTATATGTATTTAAGTTTTGTGCTATATCTACAATATTTGGTACAACGATTTCAGCTGCTGCAGATGGTGTTGGTGCTCTTAAATCTGCAACAAAATCTGATATAGAAAAGTCTGTTTCGTGTCCTACTGCAGAGACCACAGGAAGTTCTGAATTATATATAGCCCTTGCTACAACCTCTTCGTTAAAAGGCCAGAGATCTTCCAAAGATCCTCCACCTCTAGCTAAAATTAACACATCTGCTAATTTTTTCTCATTCATTATTCTTATTGCTTCTGCAATTTTTTCACCTGCACCTTCTCCCTGTACTGGTACAGGATATAATCTTATATATACATTTGGATTTCTTCTTGTAGAAACATTTATTATATCCTTTATAACAGATCCTGTATTTGATGTTAGTACACCAATAATGTTAGGCATTACAGGTAATTTCTTTTTATGCTCTGTAGCAAATAATCCTTCTTTTTCTAATTTATTCTTTAATTCTTCATATGCTTTATAAAGACTTCCCATACCATCTTCTTGCATGGCTTTACAATATAGTTGATAAACACCGTCTCTTTCAAAAACAGAAACTGTACCAAAAGCTAGCACACTCATTCCATCTTTTGGTACAAATTTTAAATTAGTAGTATATGACTTAAACATAATACATTTTATTAAAGAATTATCATCTTTTAATGTGAAATACATGTGTCCTGTATAATGGTGCTTAAAATTAGAAATTTCACCTTTTATTAATATATTATTTAAATTCTCATCATCAGCTATTTTATTTTTTATATAACTATTTAATTCTGATACTGTAAGTGCTTTATATTCCATTATCCTAAATTTAACTCCTTAACAACATTTGCTAAAACACCATTAATAAATGATGCGGAACTATCTTCTCCATACTTTTTGGCAAGTTCAACGACTTCATTTATAGCTACTTTAAACGGAATCTCTTTGTATTGAATTTCATATATTGCTAATATTAATAAGGCTTTATCTATCTTAGAAATTCTATCTATTGACCAATTATTTTTTAAATTGTTGGCAATCTTTTCTTCTATTGCTTTTATATTTTTATTTATATTGTTTATATCCTTTTTTATATTTTGTTTTTCGTTTTCGCTTATATTATTTTCATCCAAAAAACTTTCTAGTTCTTCATCATTCATTTCTTTATTAATTTGAATTCCATATATAATTTTAAATGTTAATTCTCTTTTTGATGACTTGTTCATTTAATTCCCCTCTTACATTTTGTCTATAAAATTCTTTAATTTTTCTTTCACAGCATATTTATTTCTTTGAACATAATTTCCTATAAAAATTCCTAAAACAATTAAAATTATACCAACAATTAATTTATATAAACCTGTTAGTAAAATTAAAATTGCTATAACTGCACCTATTATGGCTCCGCTATATTCAGAAATAAAGTCTTTAAAATTATTCATATTTATCTCCCTTTCTAACCTTCTATCTTAACATTGTTTTCAGATGGTGGAGCAATATTTCTAACTTTTACATTTACAGCTGTAGTTTCTAAGTCAGATGTTTTCTTTATTGCTTCTTTTATCCTATTTTGAATATTTGCAGTTAGATCTTTTATTACAACATTTGGATGTACATATAAAGTAACAAATACTCTTAAATTATTTTCTTTGTCCAAAACCACTTTTGATACAGCGTTTTCTGTTCCTTCAAATCCTTTAACTATATTTATTACAAGGTTTTCTAAAGTTTCTTTAGAAATTAATAATCTACCATTATCGTTCTCCATTAAAATTCCATCTTTAGTAGCTCTTTCGTCTTTTCCACCAAAAAATATTGCCTTTAGTGCAAATAGTATAAATACTATAGAAACTCCCAATATTATGTTAGAAGTTGGCTCTGTAGAAAAAGCATTCTCTAAAACTGGGGTTAAATTTGCAAAATCGATCCATCCAAATACAATACCTGCTGTAAATGCAGATAATATAAATATAACAATTGAAAATATAATTAATATAAATCTATCTATAATTTTCATACTTATTCCTCCTATTTTTCTTCATTCTCTTCTACGTTCACACCTTGTACATGTACATTAACTTCTTCTACTTTTAATCCTGTCATTGTTTCTACAGAATTTTTTACTTTGTTTTGTATGTCGAAAGCTACATCTGGAATACGAACTCCATAATTTACAATGATATTAACATCTATTTTTACATCTTTTCCGTCAATATCTGCTTTTATACCCTTACTTAAATTCTTTTTTCCACTTAATACTTCTGAGATCCCTCCTGCAATTCCTCCAGCCATTTCTGCAACACCTGGAACATCTGAAACAGCAATTCCCGAAATTGTTGTTATAACATCTTCAGAAATATTTATATTATCGTCTTCATCTTTTAAAATATTTTCTACTAAATTTTCATTATTTTCGTCCATATTCATTACCTCCTATTCAATTTTGTTTTACAAAAAAATTGATATACTTAAAATCTGCATTAAGTATATCAATTTATGTCTTTTTTTACAACCATTTTTACTAAAATTTCCTATTTCTCACTAGAAAAAATCATTCCTATCATTAACTTATTTCCCCTTAGGAAATCGGATGTTTTCATTCTTTTTGCATTTTCACCTTGTATTTCTAGTATTTTTAAAACACCATCATTCGCTTTTATATATAATCCATCTTTATCATCGGATATTAGTATTGTTCCAGGTACTAATTTATCAAATTTTCCAGAATACTCTTTAAATTCTTGCTTTTGATTTAAAAATTCATCTCTGCTAATTGCTTTTGACTTCCAGAATTTTATTTTTTTACCATCAAAGTATGAGTATGCTCCCATAATTGGATTAAGCCCTCTTATTAAATTATGGATTTTATATACATTTGAATTTTCCCAATCTATTAATGCCATTTCTTTATTAAGCATAGGTGCTAAAGAACTTTCTCCTGTTTGTTCTTCTCTTGGAGCTTTTCCTTCTTCAACAAGTTTTAGTGTTTTAACAAGCATTTTTCCTCCAAGTTTAGAAAGTTTTTCCCACAATTCTCCTGTTGTTTCGTTTTCTCCAATTTTAATACTTTCTTTAAGTATCATATCTCCTGTGTCCATTCCCTCGTTCATATACATTGTTGTTATTCCTGTTTCTTTATCTCCATTTAAAACAGCCCATTGTATTGGTGCAGCACCCCTATATTTTGGAAGTAGCGATCCATGTACATTAATACATCCATATTTCGGTATATCCAAAATTTCCTTTGGTAAAATTTTTCCATATGCTACAACGCAGATAACATCTGGTTTTAGTTCTTTTATCTTTTCTATAAATTCTTCATTTTTTCTTACTTTAGTTGGTTGAAAAATTTCTAACTTTTTTTCTAAAGCAAACTCTTTTACAGGAGAAGGTGTAAGTTTCATTCCTCTTCCCTTTGGCTTGTCCGGATTTGTTACAACACCAATAATATTAAATCCTGCTTCATAAATATCTTTTAAAGATTCTTTAGCAAAGTCCGGGGTTCCCATAAATAAAATTTTTAACATTTATATTCTCCTTTATTTTTGTTCTGGTTGTATTGTTTCCAATGTTCCTGGTATCATATTATCTATAAATAAAATACCATCTAAATGTTCAGTTTCGTGGCAAATAGCTTGTGCTAACAACTCTTTTGCCTTTAGCTTTTGCTTTTTTCCTTCCAAGTCATAATATTCTACTTCTACTTCTTTTGGTCTTTTTAATACTGCAAATTGATTTGGAAAACTTAAACAGCCTTCCTCTACTTCATGCTCTCCTTTTTTCTTTGTTATTACAGGATTTATTAGTACAATTGGTCCTTTATCATCGTAAATATCTATAACAACAATTCTTTTTAATATTCCTACTTGTTGCCCAGCTAGTCCAACTCCATTATTTTTATGCATTGTTTCTATCATGTCTTCTGCAAGTTCTTTTAATTTTTCGTCAAACACTTCAACAGGTCTTGCTTTTTTTCTTAAAATTTCGTCACCGTTTTGTCTTATCATTCTTATAGCCATTTTTTCCTCCTTTTTACATCATATTCATTGGATTTATATCTGCAATTACTCTTGCATTATTTTTTAAAAATTCTTTATCATATAGGCATTCATTAATTACATTTATTATTTCATTATTTGTTTTTGCCTTCATTATTATTCTCCACCTATATCTATTTTTTATTCTATCCACTGGTGCAGGCAATGGTTTTAATAAGTTTACAGATATGTTTTTTTCTTTTAACTTTTTATGTAGATTATTATATAGTTCATTTGATGTTTTAGAAACTATATCTTCTTTTTCTGCACTTATTCCGAACATAATTATATCACAAAAAGGCGGATATCTCAATTGTTCTCTTAACTTTATTTCTACATTATAAAATTCTTCATAATTTTGTTTTTTAGCATATTGAATACTATAATTATCCGGATTATATGTCTGAATTATTACATTTCCTGGCGAATTTTCTCTTCCTGCTCTTCCTGCAACTTGTACTAATAAATCAAAAGTTCTTTCACTTGCTCTATAATCATCTATATTTAAGCTTCCATCTGCAGAAACTACTCCTACCAATGTAACATCCGGAAAATGGTGACCTTTAACAATCATCTGTGTTCCGATTAGAATATCTATCTTCTCTTCATTAAATTTTCTTAAAATCTCTTCATGTGAATTTTTCTTTGTAACTGTGTCTATATCCATTCTTATTGTTGATGCATTTGGAAATATTTTATTTATTTCTAGTTCTAGTTTTTGCGTTCCTGTTCCAAAATATCTTATTTTTTTGCTTCCACAATTAGGACATATCTTTATTAAAGGCTCTTCAAACCCACAATAATGACATTTAAGTTTTTCTTCTTTTTTATGGTATGTAAGACTTATATTACAGTTTTTGCATTTTGCAACATATCCGCAATCCCTACACATAATGAATGTAGAAAATCCCCTTCTGTTTAAAAATAATATTGTTTGCTTTTTATTTTTTAAATTTTCTTGGATTAATTTATATAATTTAATGCTAATCATCGTTCTGTTTCCATTTGCCAATTCCTGCCTTAAATCTACAATTTGTATACTTGGTAAACTAGAATTATTAGCTCTTTTTGTTAATTTTAATAATTCTATTTCTGCATTTTTAGCTTTATAAAATGTATTAATATCTGGAGTAGCACTTCCTAATACAAGCGGAATATTATTATATTTTGCAATTTCTTCTGCAACCTCTTTCGCATTATATCTTGGTGCCATTTCTGATTTATATGAAGAATCATGTTCCTCATCTATTATTATTATTCCTAATTTTTGTGTTGGTGCAAAAATTGCAGATCTTGCACCTATTACAATTTTTGCTTCTCCATTTTCTATTCTTTCCCAGCTATCATGTCTTTCTCCAACAGAAAGTTTGCTATGTAATACAGAAATAATTTCTTTTCCAAACCTCTCTATAAATCGATTAATCATTTGTGGTGTTAACGAAATCTCTGGAACAAGCATTATTGCAGTTTTTCCACTTTCCACTATTTTTTCTATTAACTGTAAGTATATTTCTGTTTTTCCAGAACCTGTTACACCGTATAGTAAAAATTTTTTAAATTCATTATTATCAATTGATTTCTCAATTTTTGAATATGCAATTTCTTGCTCTTCTGTAAATTTTAAATTTCCTCTTCTTTTAATGTCTTTACTTGCTAATGAATTTCTTTCTACTTTTTTTGTTTCTATTTTTACAAAGCCATTTTTCTCCAATGTCTTTATAATTGCTCTAGAGACATTTGTTTTTTCTATTAATTCTGCTTGTAAAACTGTTCCATTTTCTAATAAATACTTTAATACCGTTTTTTGTTTTTCTGACTTCACTCTGTTTTCTTCAATATCTTTTATAACTTGTTCTTTTGCAATATTTAAGCTAACAAATAATGCTGTTTTGCTATTCATTCTATTTGCAAAATTTTTAGTTGTCGTTCCAGGTCTTAACATTAACCTCATACATTCCGATATATTAGAGAAATATCTTTTAGCCATCCATCTAGATAATTTAATTTTTTCTGTAGAAAGTGATTGTTCTTCTATCTTTGCAATATCTTTTACTTCAAAGTTTGTATTGTCTTTTATATTTGTTACAATTCCTTCTGCTAAGCTTTTCCCTCTTCCAAAAGGCACAAGAACTCTACTACCAATAGATATATTATTTTCCATATCTTTTGGTATGTTATAATCAAAAATTCTATTAAGGCTTTTTACACTTGATTCTAATATAACTTCTGCTATCATATTTTCTCCTTTTGTTTGTTGGTTAAATATTAAAAGTGAGAAAAAAAAAAAAAAAAAGATATTACTATTTACACCTTATCCCATACAACTATGAAATAATTATAATAATAATATCTTAAAATTTCTATTAAAATTCTGGATTTTTTACTTTTAATTCTTCTTCTATAATACTTTTTATTATATTTACTGTTTTTTCTAGATCATTATTTTTAATTACGTAATCATATAATCCAATCTTTGATTCTTCATAATCGAATCTATTTAATCTTAATTGAATTTCTTTTGGACTTGGCTTATCTATTCTATTTTCTAATCTTCTTTGCATTTCATCCTTTGGGACTCTTAAAAAGATTGTTACTATTTTTGTATCTTGTTTTAACAATTCTATTAAATTTTGAGTTCCATTTACATCTATATCTTTTACTATAACTTTTCCTTCTTTAATTTTCTCTCCTAATATTTTTCTAGATGTACCATAATAATGATCGTGGTGAACATCGTATTCATATAGTTCACCATCTCTAATCATTCTTTCGAATTCTTCTGTAGAAACAAAATTATATGTTTCTCCTGGCACATCTCCAGGTCTTACAGCTCTATCGGTATAAGAAGGTATTGCTATAACATTTTCCATTCTTTTTATTAATTCTTTTTGTATTGTATTTTTTCCGGCTCCAGCAACTCCTGACAATATAACTAGCATGCTATCACCTTTCCTTCAGCGACTTCATTTGTTGCTAGTGTTACTGCTGAATTAGATTTAACTTTTGTTAGCACTGGCTTTCCAGATGCAATTTGTCTTGCTCTTTTAGATACCATAATTACTAAAGTATATCTATTATCAACTTTTGTTAATAAATCTGTTACAGATGGTTTAACTAACATTTATATCCCCCCTAGTTATTGTTTTCCATATTTTTATCTAATCTTGATGCTACTGTTTCTGGTTGTAATGCAGAAAGTATTAGATGATCTGAATCTGTAACAAGCACAGCTCTTGTTCTTCTTCCGTATGTAGCATCTATTGCTGTTCCCTTATCTTTAGCTTCTTGCACCATTCTTTTTATTGGTGCAGATTCTGGACTTACTATTGCTATAATTCTATTTGCAGATACTATATTTCCAAAACCAATATTAACTAATTGCATTAAAATCACTTCCTATTCTATATTTTGAATTTGTTCTCTAACATCCTCAAGTTCTGTTTTTAAATCTATTACTAAGTTTGTTATCTCCAAACAATTTGATTTAGAACCTATTGTGTTTACTTCTCTATTCATCTCTTGTACTATAAAATCCAATCTTTTTCCTGTCTTTTTTATTTCCTCTGATTGTAATAATTCTTTAAACTGTACAATATGACTTTTTAGTCTTGTGATTTCTTCTTCTATTGATGATTTATCTGCATATAAAACTACTTCTTGAGAAAGTCTAGCTTCATCAACAATGTCTGATTGTAATAATTCTTTTATTCTGTCTCTTAATTTTACTACATATTCTTCAATAAGTCCAGTAGAATATTTAGAAATCTTTAAAATATTCTCCTGTATAATATCCAATCTTTGTAATAAATCTTCTGCAAGTTTATTTCCTTCTTTTTCTTTTGCTTCAACTAATACATTAATTGCATCTTCTACAGCTCTTTCCAGTTCCTGCCATAAAATTTCTGAATTATCATCTTGTTGAATATTTAAAACATCTGGAAGTCTTGATATTTTCATAATTGAAATATCATCTATTATGTTGTTTTCATCTTGTAATTTTTTAAGTTCTTCTATGTAATTCTGTGCTAAACTTTTATTAATAGTTATTTTTTTACCTAAATCACTATTGTTTACAAAGTTTATAGAGACATCAATTTTTCCTCTTTCTATTTTTTTTAAAATACTCTTTTTTATTTTTTCTTCTGCAAAGCTTAATACATATGGCATTCTTACATTAATATCAGAATATCTATGATTTACAGATTTTATTTCTACAGTATATTCTCTTTCATTTGTTGAATAAAATCCCCTTCCGAAACCTGTCATACTACGTATCATTTTTATATCATTCTCCTATTTCTTTTTATTTTTTTCTTTTTTTGCTTCGCTCTTTTTATTTTCTTTTTGTTCAGTTTTTTCCTCTGAATTATTTTCTTTTTTAGCTCTTTTTCTATGTGTTTCTATTTTTATAATTTTTTCTTCTTTAACTATTTCACTGATGTCACTTAAACTTTTTAAATATTCTTTCTTGGTTTTTCTATATATTCTAATACATTTAATTATATAATATACAGAAATTAATATTGCTTCTATTGCTATAACCATTACAAATTTATCTGTAAATAGTTGATAAATATATACTTCACATAAGGTTATGATGGATATAAATAAAGCTTCTATTCCATGAATAAATAAAGATAAATTTATGTCTTTATAACTTTTCTCGAACAATATTATAGAAAATATTAATATTGATATGCTAAAGACTTTTAAGTCCACAATAAATGTTTCTTCCCTTATATTCATATATCCTAAAATTTTTAAAATACAGAACATTAATATAACTATTGCAATTATTACATTTTTAAAAATGTTTTTATTTGCCTTAGCTTCATATTCTTTAGGCATTTTTTTATTTTTCTTTTTTTCTTCTGCTATTGCTTCTGCAACTTTTTTTGCCTTTTCATCATTCTTCTTTTTCTTTTCTTGTTGCTCTTCTTTTTTCTCTTTACCTACTTTTTTTTCTTCAATTGCCTCGCTGTCTTTTTTTATTTCTTCAGTATTCTTTTTTAGTATTTCTTCTTGTTTAGTATTGTTTACTGATTTAGTCTTTTTTGCTTTATCATTCTTTTTAGACATATAATAACACTCCTTAATTTAAATCTCCTAATTCATACATTAGTATTCCTGTTATGACCATTCCAACGGTTTCTGTTCTTAATATACGCTTTCCCAAAGTTGCAACAACTACTTTTTCATCGTTTTTTATTCTATCGATCTCTATAGGATTAAATCCTCCTTCTGGACCTATTACAACAGCAATATTTATTTTTTCTTTTTTTAATGTTTTTAAGTTTTCTATAACTTGTTTTATGCTCGTATTTTCTTCATTTTCGTAAAGGGCAATTACAATATCTTGATCTTTAAAATCCAATCTTTCCATGTCTATTATATTGCCTATTATAGGAATTTTATCTCTTCCACATTGCTTAGCCGCAACTTCTGCTATCTTTTGCCATCTATTATGTTTATTCTCTTTATCCTTTTCTTTAAGTTTAACAACACTTCTCTGTGTTATCATTGGTATAATTGTTTTTACTCCTAATTCTGTACATTTTTGAATTATTAATTCCATTTTTCCGGATTTTGGTAATCCTTGAAAAATTGTAACATTCAAATTTGATTCTGAAGAAAGCTTTATTTCATCTATAATTTTACATATAATTTTATCTTTATCTATCTTTGTTATTACACATTCATAATTAGTGCTTGTATCTGAATTACAAATTTTTAATTTTTCATCTACTTTTTTTCTTAAAACGTTTTTTATATGATTTACATCTTGACCTGTAATCCAAATTTCCTCATTTTCTTTTATATTTTCTGTCTCCACAAAAAATTTTGGCATTTATCTTCTCCTATCTAATTTTTTCGTTTTTATTATACTATTTTTATTACTCTAATTCAAGTATTAATGGGAATTTCCTGCATACCACATCATTTTACAATTTTTACATAATATGCTATAATTAATTTATTATACTGTTCAAAAAGGAATTGGAGGTAACATGGCATTGTCCACAGCAGAGATTCTTACGAAGGAACTTTCTTCCTTCTTTAAGGAACTCTCTCTAAACGTTTCATTCATCTCTAGTACAAACAAGGGGAGGTTTTTCTTTAGAATAGGAGGTAAGAAGTTCTGTGGTTTCTTCTGTCTTCCAAACGAGACCGAGTTCAGGCTCATATTCGAGGATAATGAAGAGAGGAGCGAAGCTTTTGTGTTCAAATATGACTCTAGCGAGCCCATCTGGCACAGGTTCGTTCCCCAATACTATCGTATCGCCCTCGGATATTCTGTCCAGACAATCTACTTGTCAAACAGAAATCTTGAGGATCCGCTCGTGAAGTTTCCATGTAAGAAGGGTGACATTCTCGTTAAAGAAATTAAGATACGCGATTTTAGCCACATCATCTGTTACGACAAGCCTTCTACTTTCTGGTTCAAGTCCAAGATTCCGGAAATCCAGGCTTGGCTTGAGGAGCAGGTTGCAAGCAACTAATACCTGCTAAACAAGTGCAAAGGAGCGCGATTGGTTAACCCCAGTCACGCTCCTATCACTTTTATTTAGTTCTTTTCTCTAATTTATATATTATAAATCCTACTAAAACTCCTAATGTAGCAGTTATAAGTTGAGTTAATCCCATTGCATTTCTTAAATTTGTAATCAATTTTTCTGGAAATATCCCAAATAAATTAATTATATTAAATAAGGCAAAAATAATTGCAACTTTTACAATTATTCCAACTATTCCAGCTACAAAATAATTTTTTTCTTTTCCAAGCATTAATAATTTATATGAATATATTAATGCAAAATTACCAAGCCATATTGCAGGTATCATATATACCATATATACAGATGCTGTTCCAAAAACATATCCACTTAGTATTGTAGATATGCTAGGCATTGTTATAACTCCTAAAATCTTTGGCCAGCCTTTTAGATTTATTGCAGTTGTTACTAATGCTGCATTTACAATTGTTCCAACAACCAGTTGTGAATTTGTAGAAATAATACTTGTTGCTCCAAAGATCTTACTTAATATATTGCCTAAAAAAGTTGGTACTAATAACGCTATTAAAAAGATTAAAATAGTTTGTAAAATATCAATATTTTTTGAGAAATCCTTTATTCTTTTATTAATTATTCCCTCATTTTCCATAGTATACCCCTCCATATCTATTTCTAATATAATTTTTTTATTTCACTTAAATTATAGTATAAATAATTTTAAAAATCCATATATGCATTAAATTTTTGGAAACAAAAAAATAGAGTTCTTTAGATATTTCTAAAAAACTCTATTGGTGCGGGCGAGAGGACTTGAACCTCCACGCCATAGGCACTGGTTCCTAAGACCAGCGCGTCTGCCAATTCCGCCACGCCCGCATAAGCGATAACATACTTATGATAGCAAATTTAACTTTTGTTGTCAAGTACTTTGTTCTTTATTTTTATAATTTTATTTTTTTCTTGCAACAACTGCAAATCTACCATCTTCTGTATGATATGAGCATGTAGACAATGTCATTAATTGGTCACCATATTCTGCAGTTTTACCAGTATCATATAAAGATGCTTCTTTCGCATTATTAACGAAATCATTGTATTCTTCTTCATTTTCTGCATTAATAAAGAAATAATATCTAAATACATTCTTTTCAGATTTATAGTATACTCTAGATTTAAAAGCTGATATTATTTCATATTCAGAATCATCATTAGCAGTAGTAAATCTTACTACTGGGTGTTCTTTATAATAGTCTTCGCTTTCATATTTTAATAAATCTTGGAACATTTCACCATCACCCATATTATGTCCATACATTAGCAAATTACTGCTTGGCAAATTCCAATCATAATCTTTATCTAAGAAGATTGATCCATCCTTTGCTTCCTCTTTTTTATAGTTATGCGTCATGTAATAGCTATTGTCTTCTCCTTGCAATACGGGATAATTTATTTTTGTTCCAACGATTTCAATCCATCCAATTATATCTGGATTTTCTTTTTGTAACTCTTGTACTTGTAACATTCTTTCTGTTGTCTTGTCATCTATTTTGCTTTCATCTATTTTTACTTCTTCTAAAGCCGAACTATCTTTTTGTGTTGAATTCTTATCTTTTAAGAAAAATAGAATATATGCAACAGATATTATAATCAAAATTATTAAAATAATATGTATTAAATTTCTTTGTTTCTTTGCCTTTTGTTTAAAATGCTTTGCTTTTACTCTTGCCATCATTTTTCTCCATTAAATTAATTTACAGGGATGAGTACATACCCATTATAGTCAAAAATTATATTTCATTTGCGATTTTAGCCAATTTAATTGCATCTTCCTTTGTCTCTACAGCACATATAAAACGCTTATTATGACAAAATGTTGCTGTTTCTACTCCTGATGCTTTTTGTAATTCTTTATCTTTTAATCCAGCCCATTTTTCTGGAAAAAGTTTCCTGCTTTCAAAAGTTCCTAATCTAAGTGGAACAGCATAAATGTTATATCCACCTCTATTAGAAGGAAATATTGTAAAATTTATTAGTTTTGCTTTTGGATTTTCTGATTCTATAATAAGTTCTTTCCATGGCAAAAATTTATCTAAAATCATAATGCCATTTTCTGAATTATTAATTGCATATTCCACCATGTCCTTTGCTTTTTCTTTAGATATATTCCTTTTAATTGTATTTTCAAAAACAATATTTGCTAAATTAACAGCATCAATAAATCTGGTGTCTGGATCTATGTTTTCGTCCCAATTAGGATTAAAATATGAAATTATGCTAGATATTTGCATTAATTTATAATCAACTTCTATTATAGGACCTTGTCCGTTATCTCCCGCATCTATTGTCTGGAACAATTCTTTATCCATCTTTTCCCAAATTTCATCTATATTTTCTTTAGTATACTTTTTTATAATATCCTTACCAAATTTTTTCCAAACAAGACCACAAGAAGAATATTTTACACCATTTTCTCTTTCTCCATTTCCACCAAATTGATGATGGTCAAATTCTCCCCCACCAATGTCATAGACATATTGTTCTTTAGTTGCTTCAGATGCATCAGGTACTCTACATACGACTACTTCTGGCAAAATTTTTGAAAATAACACTGTAGAAAAAACTTCGTCACAGTGAAAAGTTCCGCTGTGTGTTATGCAATTAGCTTCTTTTGTGTTTTTAGTTATCTTTATTTTCATTGTTTCCATTTAATAACTCCTTTTTCTTTTCTTCCCATTGTTCCTGGGTATAAAAAATTTCTCTTGGTGCAGATCCCTTGTAGCCTGATGCTATTCCTAATTCTTCTATTTGATCAACAATTCTCCCTTCTCTACCATATCTTAAATTAAATTTACTTTGAACAAAAAATGTAGAAAGAGTTTTTTCTTTTACTACTAAATCAATTACATCAAATAATAATGGATCTGCAACAAAAGATGTACCTGCAGGTTCAAATCCAACTGGCAATTTGTTAATACGTGTGTCTTCCACTTCTGTTTCGTTAGTTGTTTCTTCATTTGAATTTTCTAAGCTCATAATGTTTACCATTTTGTTTAACATTCTATTGTTTTCTTCCATTAATTCTTTTATTTCTTTTAATACTTCATAAATTTTATCCATGTTTTTATTATATGATTATACAATCATATTCTCCTTTCCTTAATTTTTCTTTTGTTATTATACTATTAAAACAAAAAGGAATGAATTTAGTAATCTATATACCAATTCACTCCTTGTGTTTTTAATAAGCTATTCTAGAGGAAATAAAGTATATTTATATACTAATCCACTCCATAAGTTATATCATTAAATATTAATTTTTGTAAATATTTTTTAGCATATTTATAAATTCTTAAACACCAACTGTTGTAAATCCATTATCACAATGAATTATTTCTCCAGTAATTCCTGATGACATATTGCTGAATAAGAATGTTGTAGTATCTCCAACTTGTTCTATTGTAACATTTTTGTGCATTGGAGCTTTTT
>CALYAI010000007.1 GCA_944393475.1 uncultured Clostridia bacterium | reverse complement strand
TTAGTTAGATATGCAAGATTAAGACATGAAAAAACAATGGCTGAAAAATTAGCCGGAGAAATTATAGATGCTATAAACGGAAACGGTGGAGCATTCAAGAAGAAAGAAGATACACATAGAATGGCAGAAGCTAATAAAGCATTTGCACATTATAAATGGTAATAATAATGCTAAAAAAGAGCATATTAAGAGATATAAAACTTTATAGTAACAATGAGGGGAGGAAATAAAGTTGGCAGGAAGAGCATATCCATTAGAGAGAACAAGAAATATAGGAATTATGGCTCACATTGATGCTGGTAAAACAACAACAACAGAGAGAATACTTTTCTATACAGGAAAAACTCATAAAATAGGTGAAGTTCATGATGGTGCAGCTACTATGGACTGGATGGTTCAAGAGCAAGAAAGAGGTATAACAATTACATCTGCTGCTACAACTTGTTTCTGGAAAAATAATAGAATAAATATTATCGATACACCAGGACACGTTGACTTTACAGTAGAAGTTCAAAGATCTCTAAGAGTTCTTGATGGTGCAGTTACTGTACTTGCAGCCAAAGGTGGAGTTCAACCACAAACAGAAACAGTTTGGAGACAAGCTGATAAATATCAAGTACCAAGAATGGTATATGTAAATAAAATGGACATCACAGGAGCAAACTTTATGCTATGTGTTGACCAATTAAAGAATAGATTAAAAGCTAACGCTGTACCAATCCAATTACCAATTGGAGCAGAAGATCAATTTAAAGGTATAGTAGACCTAATTAAAATGAGAGCTTTTATTCATAAAGATGATTTAGGAAAAGAAATCGAAGAAACAGATATTCCTGAAGATATGCAGGATTTAGCAAAAGAATATCGTGAAAAAATGATAGAATCAGTTGCTGAACAAGATGAAGAATTAATGATGAAATACCTAGATGGTGAAGAACTAACAGAAGAAGAAATCAAAAAAGGTTTACGTGCAGGAACAATTGCTAATACAATAGTTCCAGTAACATGTGGTTCTTCATATAAAAACAAAGGTGTTCAAGAATTATTAAATGCAATTGTTGACTATATGCCATCACCATTAGATATTCCACATATTAAAGGTGTTGACTTAGATGGTAATGAAGTTGAAAGAAAAACAGACGACAATGAACCATTTGCAGCATTAGCATTTAAAATTGCTACAGACCCATTTGTTGGTAAATTATGTTTCTTTAGAGTATATTCAGGAACATTGGAATCTGGATCAACAGTTCTAAATTCAAATAAAGATAAAAAAGAAAGAATAGGAAGAATTCTACAAATGCATTCTAATCACAGAGAAGATATAGATAAAGTATATGCTGGAGATATTGCTGCAGCAGTTGGATTAAAGGAAGTTACAACAGGAGATACTTTATGTGATATGGATCACCCGGTTATATTAGAATCAATGGAATTCCCAGAACCAGTTATTGATATTGCTATCGAACCAAAGGATAAGGTAGCACAAGAAAAAATGGGTATAGCTTTAGCAAAACTAGCTGAAGAAGATCCAACATTTAAAACATATACAAATCACGAAACAGGACAAACAATCATTGCTGGTATGGGTGAATTACACCTAGATATTATCGTAGATAGATTAAAGAGAGAATTTAAAGTTGAATGTAATGTAGGTAAACCACAAGTTGCTTACAAGGAAACAATTAAAAAACCTGTTAGAGTTCAAGGTAAATTCATTCGTCAATCTGGTGGTAAAGGACAATATGGTGATGTTTGGTTTGAAATGGAACCATTAGAGCCAGGTAAAGGAATAGAATTTGAAAGCAAAATCGTTGGAGGTGCTGTTCCTAAGGAATACATCAAACCAATCGAACAAGGATTAAGAGATGCAGCAGAAGGTGGATATTTAGCTGGATATCCAGTTATAGATTTCAAAGCTACATTAGTAGACGGATCTTACCACGAAGTTGACTCTTCTGAAATGGCTTTCAAAATAGCAGCATCTATGGCATTCAAAGAGGGATGTAAACAATCAGGTGTTGTTATCCTAGAACCTATTATGAAAGTTGAAATAACTGTTCCAGAAGAATACATGGGAGAAGTTATTGGAGATGTAAACTCTAGACGTGGAAGAATGGAAGGAATGGAAGGAAATGACGGTATGCAAGATATACATGCATTTATTCCATTATCAGAAATGTTTGGATATGCTACAGATTTACGTTCTAAAACACAAGGTAGAGGAACATACTCTATGGAACCATCACACTATGAAGAAGTTCCAAAATCAATATTAGAACAAATTGTAGCTACAAGAGGAAAGAAAAGCGAATAATATTTAGCATTTTACTTGATTTTTTACAGAATATAGTATAAAATGAAGTTCGTAAAAATAAATGCGTCAAAAAGAAAATAAAATATAGAGATGAAAATCTCAAAAAAATTAAAGGAGGAATAAAAATGGCTAAAGAAAAATTTGTTAGATCAAAGCCACACGTTAACATTGGTACAATCGGACACGTTGACCATGGTAAAACAACAACAACAGCAGCTATTACAAAATATTTATCATTATTAGGAAGAGCTAACTTCGAAGCATATGATGCAATCGATAGTGCTCCAGAAGAAAAAGCAAGAGGAATCACAATTAACACAGCACACGTTGAATATGAAACAGAAAACAGACACTATGCACACGTTGACTGCCCAGGACACGCAGACTACGTAAAGAACATGATTACAGGTGCTGCTCAAATGGATGGTGCTATATTAGTTGTTTCTGCAGCTGATGGACCAATGCCACAAACAAGAGAGCACATCTTACTTGCTAGACAAGTTGGTGTTAAATATATCGTTGTTTACTTAAATAAATGCGATATGGTTGATGATCCAGAATTATTAGAATTAGTTGAAATGGAAGTTAGAGACCTATTAACAGAATATGGTTTCCCAGGAGACGAAGTTCCAGTTATAAAAGGATCATCTTTACAAGTACTAGAAAGTACATCTAAAGATCCTAATGATCCAGTATATGCACCAATTAAAGAATTATTAGATGCTGTAGATAGCTATATCCCAACACCAGAAAGACCAGTAGATCAACCATTCTTAATGCCTATAGAAGATATCTTCTCAATTACAGGTAGAGGAACAGTTGCTACAGGTAGAGTAGAAAGAGGAGAAGTTAAAGTATCTGATGAAGTTGAAATTGTTGGATTATCAACAGAAAAATTAAAATCAGTTGTTACTGGTGTAGAAATGTTTAGAAAAATATTAGACCAAGCAGAAGCTGGAGATAATATTGGTGTTCTTTTAAGAGGTATCCAAAGAACAGATATCGAAAGAGGACAAGTATTAGCTAAACCAGGATCAATACATCCACATACAAAATTCACAGCTCAAGTTTATGTATTAACTAAAGAAGAAGGTGGAAGACATACACCATTCTTTAATGGATACAGACCACAATTCTATTTCAGAACAACAGACGTTACAGGTGTTATTGAATTACCAGCAGGAACAGAAATGGTTATGCCTGGTGATAACATCGATATGACTATAGAATTAATCACACCAATTGCTATGGAAGAAGGATTAAGATTCGCTATCCGTGAAGGTGGTAGAACAGTTGGATCTGGAGTTGTAGCAAAAATATTTGAATAATATTAAGTAAAAAAGATGCACTAAGGTGCATCTTTTTTGTGCTCCATTAATAAATTATATTAATTATATAACTAAACTATTTGGTCGAAAACTATTGCTTTTTTATAAAATAAATAATAAAATAAATAGGTCAAAATTCAATAAATTGGGGGAGAACAATATGATTATACTGCTAGATGCAATGGGTGGAGATAATGCACCAGATGCCAATATAAAGGGAGCTGTAAAAGCAGTTAATGAAGTAAAAGACACAACAGAGATTTTGTTAATAGGAAATGAAGAAATAATAAATAGCAGGGTAAAAGAATTGTATAATAAAGAAAGTTTATCAGATATTTCTCCAAGACTTAAAATTCATAATACTACAGAAATAATAGAAATGGAAGATACGCCAACAGTTGCAATTAGACATAAAAAAGATTCTTCCATGGTAGTAGGATTTAACTTGCTAAAAGAAGGTAAGGGAGATGTATTTATTTCAGCTGGAAATTCTGGAGCACTTCTTACTGGTGCAACATTACTTGTAGGAAGAATAAAGGGAATAGATAGACCTGCATTAGCTGGAATTTTACCAGCATATAAAAGCCAATTATTATTAATGGATTGTGGCTCAAATACAAATTGTAAACCAATTAATTTATTACAATTTGCACAGATGGCTTCTATATATTTAAAAAATACATTTGGAATTGAAAAGCCAGCTATTGGATTATTAAATATTGGAACAGAAGAAACAAAGGGAAATGAATTAACTAAAAGTTCATATGAATTGTTAAAGGAAAAGTCAGAAGAACTTGGAATAAACTTTATTGGAAATATAGAAGGTAGAGATGCTTTTTCTGGTAAAGTACATGCTGTAATTACAGATGGATTTACTGGAAATATTTTTCTAAAAACAACAGAAGGTGTAGGAAGATTAGTAAAAGATTCTCTATCTGAAAATTTAAAAAGAAATATTTTAACCAAGATCGGAAGTATTCCTTGTTTACCAGCAATTAAAAGATTTGCAAAAACAATGGATTATAAAGTATATGGAGGAGCTCTATTTTTAGGAGTAAAAAAACCAGTTGTTAAAGCACATGGAAGCAGTGATGATAGATTGTTCCAATATACAATAATACAGGCAGAGAAATTTGTAGAAAATAAGGCTGTCGAAAAGATGACAGAAGAATTTTTAAATCAAAAATAATAAAATAATGCTTGACTTTTTATACACAATATATTATTGTGTAGGCAGATAAGATAGTCATGTGAGAGGAGGTGTACATAGTTAAATGAACCAAGAAGAAATTTTTGAAAAAGTAAAGAAAATTATTGTTGAACAATTAGGTGTTGCAGATACATCTGTAACAATGGAAGCATCTTTTATAGATGATTTAGGAGCAGATTCTTTAGACATAGTAGAATTAATTATGGCATTGGAGGAAGAATTTGATATGGAAATTCCTGACGAAGATGCAGAAAAAATCGTTACAGTTAGTGACGTAGTTGACTATATTAAAGATAATGCTTAGTTAACAGTGAAAACTTTATAAAATTATAAAGAAGGTATCATAAAAAATTATGATATCTTTTTTTTTGTAATAAAAAATAAAAAGAATTGTAATATTTATGATATGTACTGGAACATGCAAAAGGGGTATACTAATAATAGTATTATGGAGAAAGAGTGATAGTATGGAAGAAAAATTTGGAAAAGTTGTTTTTGATGGAAGATTATACGATTTGGATTCAATGTCCTCTAAAGATTTAATGAATTTGTTAAATCAAATAGAAAAGAAAGAAAAAGATTTAACTGATCAGTTAGATGAAATGTATAAAGATGATGAGCATGGAGATGATGAAAATGGCAGAGAATAGAGATGAATCAAGTGTAAAAGATATAGTTGAGGAAGCTTTAAAAACAGAACCAGTAGAACAAAATGATGTAAGAGCTACTGAGATATTAAAACAGTTAAAAGAAAATGCAGCATTAGCAACAAAAGTTTGGGGAGCTTATACAGCTGCAAGAACAAAAGAAGCAATTGAACAGGGTAAAAAAGATTTATCAACAAGTATGGATGAGATGGCACAATCAGTAGTTGGTAAATTAGATGAAAAGTCAAAAGCATATGCAGAATATGAAGAAGGAAGAAGGGCAATTATAGCTGAATGGGATGGAAATGCAAAGAAATTTGCAGCATTTTACGACAGAGGAATAGATATGCAAACTGGCAAGAAGACCTCTGTTGGAATTATGGATTTAATAGCAGAGATGAAAGCTGTTAAAATGGACAGCATTGCTAGAAGGGCACATCAGCACATGTTAAAGAAAGCTATGAAGGCTCAAAAGAAAGAAACTAAAGGCACATCAAAAAATTTAGAGGCATATATGCAAGGAATAGCAGAAGTTAGAAGTAAGGCTTTTCAAGCTATGAAAGAAGGAAATCTTACAGAGTATCAGCATGCTATGGAAGAGGCAAACAGAATGGAAGCAAGCATGCAAAGAGTTGGATTTGCTTCAACAAGTAAATATGCTAATTTAAAAGCTGCGTTTGAGCAAAATCGTGCACAATTAAAAGCTAATAAAGAAAGAATAGAAGATCTAAAAACTGTAATACAAAATAGACAGGATCAAAAAGAAAATGATATAAGAGAAACCATGAAAGAGAAAAGAAAAGAACTTGCAATACATAGAGAAGAAAAGGGAAATGGATTAAGAAATGTAGTTACAATGTTCCTATCTAGATTTGCAATTAATAAAGGAAGGCAATTAAAGACTAAAGTTCTAGAGCCAGCATCTAAATGGATTAAAGAAAATTTTGAGCAAGCTAAGCAGACAATAACTGAACGTGCAACTCAATTTGCAGAAGATGTAAAAACAACAGCGAGGACAGTTAGTTTAGATGCAATAGATAGATTAGGTAGATATGTGGAAGAAAAACAACCAATGCTTGAACAAATGCAACAAGGAAAAGCAGATAGAGGAATAATGCAAGTAAATGGAAGACAAAATGGAAATATGTCACAATCAGATAGAAGAGAACAGGTTAAACAAGATGAAGAAGCTGGATTATCTGATTATGGAAAAGATAAAAACGGAGTTCAAGATTTTAAAAGAAATCCAATGTCAAGAAAAGATCCTGCAGGAGTTGGAGATCAATCATATGATGAAAGATAAAGAAGATAGAGATATCTTCTTTTTTTCATCGTTAAAATTATTTGCAAAAGTAAAAAAATGTTATATAATATGGATATCTTAGGAGGTAAAAATGATAGCGGAATTTGAAAAAAATATAGAATATAATTTTAAAAATAAAGATTTATTAAAAACAGCATTAACTCATACTTCATATGCTTACGAAAGAAAGGTTCAAAGTAATGAAAAACTAGAATTTTTAGGGGATAGTATCTTAGAATTTGTATCAAGTAATTTTTTATATCAAAACTATAAAGAGTTAAACGAAGGAGAAATGACTAAAGTTAGAGCCAGTGTTGTGTGCGAAAAAAGCCTATATAAAATTGCTACAAAGCATAATTTTGGTGATTTCTTATATTTAGGAAAAAGTGAATTATCAAACAATGGTAATAAAAATGAAGCGATATTAGCAGATAGTGTAGAGGCTGTAATAGCAGCAATATTCTTAGACGGTGGATTAGAGCCTGCTAAAAATTTTATAATAAATAATTTGGAAGAAGATATAAAAATTGCAACACAAAATGTTGGACAAAAAGATTATAAAACAGTATTACAAGAAAAACTACAGCATAGAGGATCAGTAAAAATTGAATACAATATTATAAACGAGAGTGGACCGGACCATAATAAGAAATTTGAAGCTGAAGTTAAATGTGATGGTAAAAGACTGGCAACTGGAGTTGGAAGTTCAAAGAAATCTGCAGAAATGAAAGCTGCTAAAAAAGCAATTGATCAACTATAAATGTAGGAGGGGATTTAATGAAGGAGAAGTTATATATTCCTGTCAAACTTGCGGACGAGAAAGTAGAAATCGATATAGAAGAAATAAAGAAAGCCAAAGATAAAAGAATAGTATTAGAAATTCAACATAAAGATTTTACAAGTATTAAGATAGAAAAACAGCAGAACCTTCTTATACAACTAAAAGAGATTATTAAAGAATATAAAATATATGGTATAAAAATACATTCAATTCCAGATAGTGTTGATAAAAAGAATTTAAGGTTACTTAAGAAATATAAAGTAAAAGAAATTGAATTATTAATAGAATCTTCAAATGACTATATATTAAAAAACATAAAGTCAGATTACAAATTTAAATATGCAAGAAAAGTGGCTACTCAAATTAAATTAAAGAGATTTAATCTTGCAATAAAGTTAGTAGTAGGATTACCTGAAAGTACAATTGCGGATGATTTAAACACCGTAAAACAGTGTATAGAATTAAAACCTTATCAAATTGTAATAATTCCTTGTCAACCAGAGGATAAGGTGGCAATTAAAAATTTATATGAACAAGATGAATTTTCTCCATTATCCCAAATTCAGATGATGGAAAGAATAAAAGAAAGCATTAACTTAATAGGTAAATCAAAAATAAAACTTGTAAAAATTGGAGAAGATAATAAAGCTGTTTATGGTATTAATATAATTCAATTTAGAAACTTAATTGCAACAGATATTTGGTATAATAGGATAGTGGAAAAAATAAAGTCATATAATGTAAAAGTTAAAATTGTTAATGTAGAAGTGAATCCAAGTGATGTTGATATTGTAAAAGGAAGAGATAATTCTAATCTAGAAAAATTACAAGATGTTTATGATGTAGAATTAAGAGTGTTAGAAAATGATAAAATAAGCAAAGATGATTTTAGAATGGAAATTTTAAAAACATATACAGATTTTTTAGATGATGATGATTAGCATAAAATCACCCATATTACAAATAATTGTAATATGGGTGATTTTATGCTAAAAGAATATTTTAAAAATTTAATTATAATACTAATAGGATGTTTTATAATGGCGATTGGGACAATATTTTTTTTATTACCAAATAAGCTTTCAACAGGTGGAGTAACAGGAATTTCCACGATTATTTATTACTTATTTAAAATTCCAGTAGGTACTATTTCTCTAATAATAAATATACCAATTTTAATTTTAACATTATTCCGATTGGGAAAAGATACGTTTATAAATTCTATCATAGGAACTGTTGTATATTCAATTTTTATAGATATATTAGACATAATTCCTGTTTTTACTAATGATAGATTATTAGCAAGCATATATGGAGGTATTTGCTTAGGAATTGGAACAGGCTTAGTTTTAAATGCAAAGGCAACGACTGGAGGAACAGAATTAATTAGTAATTTAATACGAACATATAATTTACATTACAGGACTACGACATTAATAAGTAGTATAGATACATTAATAGTCATATTAAATGTAATTATTTTTAAAGATATAGAAATAGGATTATATTCTACAATTGCGATTATATTAATGGGCAGAGTAATTGATATAATAGTTGAAGGAACTAATTTTTCAAAATTAATATTTATTATATCAGAAAAAAATGATAAAATAGCTAAAGAGATAGGTGAAAATATCAAAAGAGGAACTACGGGCTTATATGGAAAGGGAATGTTTGAAAATAAAGATAGATTAGTTTTATTATGTGCAGCTAATAGAGGGGATATTTTAAAAATTAAGCAGATTGTAAAATCAAATGACAAAAATGCATTTATAATTATTTCAAATGCAAGAGAAGTTTTAGGAGAAGGGTTTAAGTAAGGTGATAAAATGAAATATCAGGAATTTTTGTTAGAAAAATATAATTCATTTAATTTAAAGGATATATTTGAGTGTGGTCAGTGCTTTAGATGGAATAAAGAAGAGGATAATAGTTACACAGGAGTATTTGGAAATAATGTTATAAATGTATCAAAAAATGAAAATGGAATTTTATTTAAAGGGATTTGTGAAAATGATATTATTAATACTATAATTGATTATTTTGATTTGGATAGAGATTATACTTCAATAAAAAATAAATTATCCAAAATTGATAATAATTTAAAAGAAAGTATAGAATTTGGAGAAGGTATTAGAATATTAAATCAAGATTTGTGGGAAACCATAATATCTTTTATAATTTCTGCAAATAATAATATTCCAAGAATAAAAGGTATTATAGAAAGATTATCCAAAGAATATGGTCAAAAAATAGAATTTAAAGGTAAGGTATATTATACATTTCCTACTCCAGAAGAATTAAAAGATGTTTCTATAGAAGAATATAGAAAATTAGGTCTGGGATTTAGAGATGTCAGGTTATACGAGACAACAAAAATGATATTAAATAAAGAAGTTGATATAGATAATTTGCATAATATTAAAGATACAAATGAAGTAAGAAATGAACTTTTAAAATTAATGGGAGTTGGGGAAAAAGTAGCAGATTGTATTTTACTATTTTCTACATTAAAAAGATTTGATGTATTTCCAATAGATGTCTGGGTTAGAAGAGTCATGAATGATTTGTATATACATAAAGATGATGAAAAAAAAGTTACAAAGAGGGAAATACAAGAATTAGCTAAAAATAAATTTGGAAATTTAGAAGGTTTGGCACAGCAATATTTATTTTATTGGAGAAGGGAGATTGGATAATCTCTCTTTTTATATTGTGTATTAGAAGAAAAAGAAAGAAAAATGTCGAAAAATGGTGAAAACGAGAGCAAAACTAAAATAATTATTAAAATTGGAGAAAAAAGCTTTACTTTTTAAAAATATTGTGCTATATATAATAAAGATTTATTCTAAATCGTTTTTTAAAATCATTAAATTCCAAAAATTTATAATCTAAATAAAACCCTAAATAAAAAAGTTAATAAAAATTTTTAGGAGGTGATAAGTTTTTCATAGGTAAACAACTCCAATTTATTATTTAACATGTCTATTTGCGGTTTAGAATAAATCGTATTTTATTTATAGGAGATTAAATTTGTTATCAATAATAAATACAATAGCTTTGGAAGGAACTAAAGGAATTATAATAGAAGTTCAAGTTGATATTTCCTCTGGAATTCCTCGCTGGGATATGGTAGGAATGTTAGGAACAAGTATAAAAGAAGCTAGAGAAAGAATAAGTATAGCTATAAAAAATTCGGGAATAAAACTTGTTGGTAAAAAAATAAGTGTAAATTTAGCACCAGCTGAAATAAGAAAAGAAGGTTCTTCATATGATTTAGCAATAGCTGTGGGTTTATTAGCTAATCTAAATATTATAAAAAAAGAAAATGTTAATTCTTCAGTTTTTATTGGTGAAATTTCATATAGTGGTCAAATAAATCCAGTAAGAGGGATACTGCCAATGTGCTTATCAGCACAAGAGCATGGGTTTAAAAGAGTATATATATCAACCCAGAATTTGGATGAAGCAAAACTTATTAATAATATAGAAATTGTAAGTGTTGATTCTATAAAAGATTTAATTCTAAAAATTAATTCTAATATGCCAGTAGAGAAAAACATTAGTAAATTAAATATAAATGATATAAATTATGATATTGATTTTTCAGATATTTATGGTCAAGAAAAAGCTAAAAGAGCATTGGAAATTGCTGCTGCAGGAAAACATCATTGTTTATTAACTGGTGAACCAGGAGTAGGAAAAACAATGCTTGCTAAAAGATTAATTACAATTTTTCCAAAATTAAATTACGAAGAAATAATAGAGATAACGAAAATAAATAGTATAATTGGAAATTTAAAAGAAAACAAAATAAAAATCAATAGACCATTTATAGAAATAAATCCAAATATAACAATGTCATCTTTTATAGGTGGAGGAAGAAATCCAAGACCAGGTGCAATTAGTATAGCAAATCTAGGAGTGCTTTTTATGGATGAATTTGCAGAATTCGATAGACAAAAAATAGAAATGTTAAGAAAAATTTTAGATGATAAGGAAATAAAAATAGATAGAACCGAAAGATCGATAGTATATCCTTGTGACTTTGTACTAATTGCTGCAATGAATCCATGTCCATGTGGATATTTTGGAAGTTTAAATAAAAAATGTATTTGTTCAGAAAATAAAATAAAAAGATATCGCTCTAAAATAAGTGGTCCAATAATGGATAGAATAGATATACAATTTAATGTTTCAAAAATTAATCATATAGAAATAAGCAAAAATAGCAGAAAAGAGACTAGTGAAGAAATAAGAAAGAGAGTAGAAATGGCGTGGATGATTCAAAAATTAAGGTTTGAAAAAGATGGAATAAAAAGTAATTCAGAAATTAAAGCTAATCAATTACAAAAATATTGTGTTTTAACAAAAGAAGCTAATAATTTATTAGAAAAATTATATAAAAAAATGGATTTTAGTATGCGTACATATAACAAAATTTTAAGAATTGGAAGAACAATTGCTGACTTAGATAAGAAAGAAATATTGGATGAAGCTTGTATTGCAGAAGCTGTTCAATATAAAGTAAATAATAATTTATACGGATAGGAAGTGTAATAAATAAAAATTATAAAAAGTACGGATATTAATTATCCGAAAAAGCTATTATCAATTAAAAATTATCCTAAAAAAATATATGTAGATGGAAATGAAGAATTATTAAATAAAGATTCCATAGCAATTGTAGGAGCAAGAAAATGTAGTCAATATGGTTGGAACCAGGCCAAGAAATTTTCAGAAGCTTTATCAAAATGTGGAATATGTATAGTAAGTGGATTAGCAGTCGGAATAGATTCTATTTCGCATAGTTCTGCTATGAATAATTTAGGCAAAACAATAGCTGTTTTAGGTTCAGGACTAAATAAAATATATCCAGAAGAAAATAAAAAATTATATAATAAGATTTTGGAAAATGATGGTTGTATTATTTCAGAATATTCATCAGAAACAGAAATAAACAAGAGAAATTTTCCAAGAAGAAACGAAATTATTAGTGCACTTTCTTCAGGAGTTCTAGTTATAGAAGCTAGATATAGAAGCGGAAGCATTATTACAGCTAATAGAGCTTTTAAACAAGGAAAAGAGGTTTTTGCTATTCCAAGTAATATAGATAGTAAATTAGGTGTGGGAACTAATAGATTAATTCAAAAAGGAGCAAGTTTAGTAATAGAACCAAATGATATATTAAAAAAATTAAAAATAGATAAAAATAGTAATATAAAGCAAGAATGGAAATATGAAGAAAAAATAGTACCAAATATATATAAAAAACTTTATAGTGCGATGGGGAATATGCCAATAGATATTAACATATTATGCACTATAACAGATCTTCCTATACAGGAGGTTAGTAAACAACTAACTATGTTGGAATTAAATGGATACATAAAAGCCTTGCCAGGAGGAATGTTTATAAGAATATGAATGTTTTAGGAAAAATAGGGGAAGATATTGCTACAAGATATCTAGAAAAAATGAATTATAAAATAATAAAAAGAAATTATAGAAGTAGAAGAGGAGAAATAGATATAATCGCTTCATATGGAAATGTTATTGTTATTATAGAGGTTAAATCACGTCGAAATAACAGATATGGCTATCCAATAGATGCAGTAAATAATATAAAGGTACATAGAATAAAAGAATGTGCAAAATATTTTTTGTATAAGGAAAAAATTAGTTTTGATGAAATACGGTTTGATGTCATGGAAATATATCAAATAAATAAGCATTATGTAGTAAATCATATAAAAAACGCTTTTTAAGAAGTTTGACAAATAGATAAAAAGGTTATAGAGTTTAAAATGGTGTAACTGGTTGGTGAGATTTTTTTCTTATTAGAAAGGAGTCGTTTGTATGGAGGGATTCTACCATACGCTTGAACAAACAGGACGGGACAGCGAAGAAAGAACATGCAAAATTACGGTTAAGATTTCGATGACTCTAGGGTTTATCGAGAATGTGAGGTTTTTTGTTTGGGGCATCGTAAACAGAGAAATAGCGATCCCCTTTGTCGGAAAGAACGGGGAGTATGCTTGCTTTAAGGCGGAGGTGATTTTACCAATTTACAACCTATACAGGTATGGCTTCAAGTTCTATGCAGAGTACCAAGAGAAGACAACAGAGTTGTACAAACTGGCAGTGGGATTTCCAGATATAAGCTGGTCTGACGGTGCAGTAATGTGCCAAATACATCCGGACCGCTTTGCAAAAGCTGGAAAAGAAGCACTAATTCCTATGGGAACAAGGAGTATACACAGGGACTGGAACGAAGAGCCTCTGGTTGGTCCTGATACCAATGGAAACTGGTGTTCAGATTTCTATGGAGGTAATCTAAAAGGTATCGAAGAACACCTTCCATATCTAAAAAGGTTGGGGGTGGACATTATCTACCTAATGCCTCTGTCGATGAGTTCCACTAATCACCACTATGATAGTGGTGATATGTACCAGATGGATCCTTATCTCGGAACATGGGAGGATCTAAAAAGTTTGTGCAATGCTGCTCACGAAAAAGGCATGCATGTCATTGTCGATGTGGTTTACAACCATGTTGGTAGAGACAGCAAGTACTTCAATGCCTTGGGTACTTACGATTCTGTGGGTGCGTCACAGGGAGAAGGATCACCGTACTTCCCTTGGTTCGAAACATATAGGGATGGTAACGGAGAAATCCAATTCCGACACTGGTGGGGTGTTACAGATCTTGTGGTCTGTGACAAGAACAACAAGGAATGGCAGGAATATGTCTATGGCAAGGGTGGTCACATCGACAGACTTTTTGCCTGTGGCATTGATGGCCTTCGAATAGATGTTGCAGATGAGCTTCCGGACTTTTTCTTGGAAGAGATTAATAAGGCTGTGGTACGTAACAAGCCTGACGGATTGATCCTTGGAGAAGTTTGGGTAAATGGTCTGAAGAATCCTTTTGGTAAGACCTATCTCTCTTCCGGAAAATCACTGCACACTCAGATGGATTACTTCTTCTGTTCAGCCCTTATGGACTACATTAAGTACGGAGACGTCGATCCACTGAGGATTGCTTCTGACCAAATATTGTACGACTTCCCAGATGAGGTCGTCCACAAGCTGATGAATTTCTCTTCGACACATGATATGGCAAGAGCAATAAACAACTTTAGTTCTGCTCCAGGGTTCAAACGCAATGGAGACTGGAGCTGGAGTTTGGAAGACGAGTCAGCAGAGTGGCAGCGTTCTCAGGTACTGACTAGGGAGCAGTATAAGTATGGCAAGGAAGTTGAAAAGCTTTACTTGTTCATACTAGCTTTCTGGCCAGGAATTCTATCCATATTCTATGGAGATGAAGTAGGTATACAAGGGGCAGGTAATGTTGCCAACCGAAAATCATATCCATGGGGTAGGAGGGACAAAGATCTTCTGAAATATGTGAAGTACATTATTCGCATCAGGAAGAAGAATCAGTTCCTAAGGAATGCTGGCACGAAGGTCTTGAGCATTACACCTGAACTGTTCGTGTTCGAAAGAAAAAGTGACACTGACCAAGTGTTAGTAGTCGCCAACAGAAGCGAATATGAGCAAGATATTACTCACTATGCAGCAACGAAAGAGGTAATTGCTGCATATAGATATAAAGCAGACTTCTGTGTCCTTCGGGCACATGGAGCTGTAGCACTTGTGTGATTTTCTTCACCAACCGAACCACCGCGGGGAGTTTTACTCCCCGCACTTTTTTTATAATAAAATAAATTTGACATTAAAATACACTATGGATATAATGGAGAAAATAAAAAGGAGGAGATTTATATGTTTCAAGTTAATAATTTGCAAGACAATGACGATATTCGTATAGCAGATGCAAAAGCAGGCATGAAAGTTATCGAATACATGTCAGATTTAAGTGTAATGCCTGATACAGCAATAAGAGCTTATTATTGTTCTAGAATGAATGTAAGGAAGAGACAATTAGTTATAAATTTACAAAATAATGAGTATACAACAAGTGCAGGAGCCATGCAGTGGTCAGTAGGAGATGTTGAAGCTGTTGCAGACGTAAAAGGTGTAGGGGATTTCTTTGGAAAAGCAATAAAAGGTAGTATAACAAGTGAAAGTACAGTAAAGCCAAAATATAAAGGAACAGGTATGTTAGTTTTGGAACCAACATATAAACATATATTACTAGAAGATTTATCTACATGGAATGGTGGAATAGTATTGGATGATGGATTATTCCTAGCATGTGAATCAAATATACAACAAAAAGTTGTTATGCGTAGTAATTTATCATCAGCAGTTTTAGGAAAAGAGGGATTATTTAACTTAAGCCTTATAGGTAATGGAGTAGTAGCTTTAGAATCACCAGTTCCAAGAGAAGAATTAGTAGAAGTTGAATTACAAAATGACGTCTTAAGAATTGATGGTAATTTTGCTGTTGCATGGTCAAAAGAGCTTCAATTTACTGTTGAAAAATCAACAAAAAGTTTAATTGGATCAGCTATTGCAGGAGAAGGATTTGTTAATGTATATAGAGGAACTGGTAAAGTACTAATGGCACCAGTAAAAGATCTAACGGTTGCATCAGTAAATTCTTTAAGAACAAACAAATAAAAAATCAGAAGTATTAAACTTCTGATTTTTTTGTATATAAATATTATCTCTTACTGAATTGTGGAGCTTTTCTAGCTTTTTTAAGACCATATTTCTTTCTTTCTTTCATACGAGGATCTCTTGTTAAAAATCCATTTGATTTTAATGCTGGTCTGTATTCTGAATTAGCTTCATTTAAAGCTCTAGCTATACCATGTCTTATTGCTCCTGCTTGACCTGTAAATCCTCCACCTTGTACTTTACAAATTACATCGAATTTATCCAATGTATTTGTTACATTTAATGGTTGTTTTACAATGTATTTTAATGTTTCTAATCCAAAATATTCATCTAAATCTTTTCCGTTTATTGTTATATTTCCTTTTCCTTCAACTAATCTAACTCTAGCTATTGCATTTTTTCTTCTACCTGTTCCGTAGAACATAATTTTTTCTCCTGCCTTTGCCATTTAAAAATTCCTCCTTAATTTTTAAGGGTTATACCCTAATATATTAGAAATTCCATATTTCTGGTTTTTGAGCCATATTCTCATGTTCATTACCAGCATATACTCTTAATTTTTTTAACATTTTTCTTCCTAAAGAATTGTGTGGAAGCATTCCTTTTACAGCAATCATCATTGCTTTTTCTGGATTCTTATCCATCATAATTCTTGCAGATGTTTCTTTTAATCCACCAATATATCCAGAATGATGTCTATAGAATTTTTGATCTAATTTTTTTCCAGTAAATACTGCTTCTGAACAATTTATAATGATTACATGATCACCAACATCTAAGTTTGGTGTATAAGTTGGTTTATGTTTTCCTCTTAATAATTTTGCAGCTTCTGTTGCAACTCTACCAACTGGCTTATTTGCTGCATCTAAAATATACCATTTACTTTCTATTTCATTTCCTTTTACACTATATGTAGTATTATTCATGGTAAAATTACCCTCCATTCAAATTATTATTTATATAATAAGTTTATTAAATATATAAACTACCGGGGAGAGGCTTATATATTATTACTTATTGACTAAATTAATAGCTAAATTACAAATTTAGCATAATAATTTTAATACAATACATAGAAAAAGTCAATAGATTTTGCTAGAAAAAGCGAAAAACTAGTAAAAATAAGTTGATTGGTAAATTTTATATTATGCAAAACTTATCTTAAAAATAACATAATGCTTTTTTTCGTTGTAATTTCTTCCAAAATACTATATAATAGAACCGCAATAAGGAGACTTTTATGGACAAGAAAATATTAATAACAGAAAAACCATCTGTTGCAATGCAAATGGCAAAAGCATTAAAAATAAATACTACAAGAAAAGACGGATATTTAGAGAGTGAAGAATGGATAGTAACATGGTGTGTAGGACATTTAGTAACAATGAGCTATCCAGAAAAATATGATGAAAAATTAAAGTTCTGGAGATTAGACACATTACCATTTATTCCCAAACAATGGAAATATGAAATTATTCCAAATGTACAAAAGCAATTTAATATAATAAAAGAATTGCTAAATAGGGAAGATGTAAAAACAATATATGTAAGTACTGACTCTGGAAGAGAAGGTGAATATATATATCGTTTGGTAGACCAAATGATTCATCCAGAAGGAAAAGATAAAAAAAGAGTTTGGATAGATTCTCAAACAGAAGAAGAAGTAATAAAAGGAATAAAAAATGCAAAAGATTTATCAGAATATGATAGTTTATCAGATGCTGCATACTTAAGAGCACAAGAAGACTATCTTATTGGAATAAATTTCTCAAGATTACTTTCAATTATATATGGCAGAAAATTAGCAAAAGAAATAAATGAGGAAAAAGCGTCAATTTCAGTAGGACGAGTTATGACATGTGTATTGGGAATGATTGTCTCCAGAGAAAGAGAAATACGAAATTTTAAAAAGACAAAATACTATAAAATAATAGGAAAATTTGGAAACAATCAATCAAATTTTGAGGCTGAATGGAAGGTAACAGAAAATTCGGAATTATATAATTCTAATAAACTATATAATGATAATGGCTTTAAAAAAATAGATGATGCCAAAAAATTTATTGTTTCATTAAAAGATAATAAAGTCATAGTAAAAGAAGTAAAGAAGAGTAAACAAAAAGAAAATCCACCATTATTATTTAATTTAGCAGAGCTCCAAAACGAATGTACAAAAAGATTTAAAATAAAACCTGATGAAACTTTGGATATAATCCAAAACTTATACGAAAACAAGTTAGTAACATATCCAAGAACTGATGCGAGAGTACTTTCTACAGCTGTAGCAAAGGAAATAAATAAAAATTTAAATGGAATAAAAAAAGGTTTTAAAAATGACGAAGTTCAAAATTTTTTAAGTAAAATGATTGAGGAAAAATATTCTACAAATTTAATAAAAACAAAATATGTAAATGATAGCAAAATAACAGATCATTATGCGATAATTCCAACAGGACAAGGATATGAAAATTTTGAAAAATTACCACAGATTCAAAAAGATATATACGAATTAATTGTTAAAAGATTTTTAGCGATATTTTATCCACCGGCAGAATATAGCAAGGTTTCTGTTGTAATAGATGTGGGAAAAGAAAGTTTTTTTGCAAATGGAAAAGTTTGTACAAAACAAGGATATTTGGAAATATTAAAGCCAAATAAAGTTTTAGAGGACAAAGACATATCTATATTAGCAACATTAAAGAAAAATTCAGAAATTGATATACAAAATTTAGAAACAAAGGATGCAGAAACATCACCACCTTCAAGATACAATTCAGGATCAATTATACTTGCCATGGAAAATGCTGGTAAGTTAATAGAAGATGAAGAATTAAGAGAGCAAATAAAAGGAGCAGGAATTGGTACTAGTGCTACAAGAGCAGAGATTATAAAGAAACTAGAAAAAATAAAATATATTGCTATAAATCAAAAAACTCAAATAATAACTCCAACAAATAAGGGAGAAGCAATATATGATATTGTGAATTATTCTATGCCAGATATGTTAAACCCAAAACTAACAGCCAGTTGGGAGAAAGGACTTGATATGGTTGCAAGAAAAGAAATAAAGGCAGATGAATTTACAGTAAAATTAGAAAAATATATAAAAAACAAATTTAATAAATTAGTAATAAAGATGTAGGAAAAGAAAATGATTGATATTAAAAAAGCACAACAAGAATTTATTAAGTATAGGAATATATTTAATAAAAACAATCAAAATATTGAACGTAAATTTAAACATTCCTTTGATGTAATGAAATTAAGTGAAGAAATAGCAATAGACTTAGACTTAAATGAAGAACAGATGGATTTGGCAAAGTTGATAGGCTTATTACATGATATAGGAAGGTTTACTGAGTATAAAGATATAAAAAAAGAAAAGACATTTTTTTATACAAATAAATTTAATCATGCAATCGAAGGAGTTAAAATACTAAAAGATAAAGATTATATAAGAGAATTTATATATGATAATCAATATGACAGAATAATTTTTTCAGCAATAATAAATCATAATAAAAATTCAATAGAAAAAAATTTATCAAAAGAAGAAGAATTATTTACAAAAATTTTACGAGATGCTGATAAATTAGATATTTTAAAGCTATCAGTTACAGTATATTGGAAAAATAATATGAAGGAAATAGAAGAAGGAAAAATTAGTAAAGCAGTTTTAAAAGAAAATCTAAGCATGAATACAATTTGTACAAAAAAGATAAATATTAATAAACATATAGATAAATTAATAAGTACATTATCATTAATATATGATCTAAATTATAGAGAAAGTTTTCAAATTTTGAAAAAAGAAGATTATTTCAACAAAATAATTAATAGATTTGATTTTAAAAATGAGATAACGAAAAAAGAAATGAATATTATAAAAACGATTGGAAATCAGTTTATTAATTCTAAAATATAATGGTGGTGATTAAATGAAACTAGGACTAGCTCTTTCTGGTGGAGGAATAAAAGGAGCTGCACATATTGGTGTATTGCAAGTGCTAAAAGAAGAAGGCATAAATGTAGATATTATAGGAGGAACGAGCATTGGAAGCATTGTAGCGGCACTATATGCAATGGAATATACACCAAACGAAATGCTTAAGCTATTTAATTATTTTTCTAAAATGATATTTAAGAATAGTGCGATGTATACAGATCCAAGAGGGAAAAAATTGCTGAGCATTCAAGCAGGTGGTTTGTATTCAGGAGAGAATATAGCATATGCAATAGAAGAGGCTTGTAAATATAAAAACATTAAAAAAATGCAAGATTTAAAAATTCCAATAGTAATTCCAGCAGTAGATTTAAGAAATTCAGAAAAATATATATTTACAAATGTAGAGAAAATAAATGAATTTTATCTAAACAAAGCAGACATTTCTATAGCAGTAAGAGCAAGCTCATCATATCCAGCAATTTTTGCACCATGCATATATAATAAACATAAATTTGTTGATGGTGGAATATTGGACAATATACCTGTAGAAGAAGTTAAAAAGATAGGTGCAGATAAAGTAATAGCTGTTAGATTTAAATTAAACAAGACTTCTAAAACTGTGGGGATAAGGTCAACTTTAAATAAATCAATAGACATTATGTTTTCTCAAATAGAGGGGGAAGCTGTAAAGAAAGCTGATTATGTTATAGAGGTTGATACAGAGAATGTAAATCCATTTGATTTTAAACAATCAAATAAATGTTATAAATTAGGGTATAATCAAGCCAAAAAAGAGATCGAAAAAATAAAAGAAATATTAAAGGAGGAGAATAATGGCTAAAGAAATTAATAAATATGTTAAATGGGTTGGAAAAACAGATTGGGAATTAAAAAAATTCCATGGGGACGAGTATAATACTATAAATGGATCTTCATATAACAGTTATTTAATCCAAGATGAAAAAATAGTATTAATAGATACAGCATGGAAACCTTTCGATGAAGAATTTGTTGAAAATCTAAAAAAAGAAATTGATTTAGACAAAATAGATTATATTATTGCAAATCATGGAGAGGTAGATCATAGTGGCAGTTTACCACGCCTTATGCAAGAAATTCCCAATACGCCAATTTATTGTACTGCAAATGCTGTAAAGTCAATAAAAGGACAATATCATAGAGATTGGAATTTTATAACTGTAAAAACTGGTGACACCTTAAATATTGGTAAACACAATTTGACATTTATAGAAGCACCAATGCTTCATTGGCCGGATACAATGTTTACATATATGGACGGAGAAAATATTTTATTTAGTAATGATGCTTTTGGTCAACATATGGCATCAGAATCATTATTTGTTGATGAGGTAAATAGATCAAGCTTATATGAAGAAGCACTTAAATATTATGCAAATATTGTAGCACCATTTAGCATGATGGTAAAAAATAAAATTAATGAGATTTTAAAATTAGGACTTCCAATAAGTATGATTTGTCCAAGTCATGGTCTTATCTGGAGGAAAAACCCTGAAGAAATAATAGATCAATACTATAAATGGGCGGATAATTATTCAGAAAATCAAATTACTATTCTATACGATACAATGTGGAATGATACAAGGAAAATGGCAGAGGCAATTGCAAGAGGAATAAGTGAAGAAGATAAAGAAATAGATATTAAAGTAATAAATACTGCAAAATCAGATAAAACAGAAAATGTAGCGGAAGTATTTAAATCTAAAGCAATAATAGTGGGATCTCCAACAGTAAACAATGGATATTTATACTCTATTGCAGGTACTTTAGAATTAATTAAAGGATTAAAATTAAAAAATAAAAAGGCTGCTAGTTTTGGAAGTTATGGCTGGAGTGGAGAAGCAGTAAAATTAATAAATGAAGAATTAACAAAATCAGGTTTTTCGCTTATAAATGATGGATTGAGATGTATGTGGACTCCAACGGACGAAAATATAAAAGAATGCATTAATTTTGGAAGAGAAATTGCAAGAAATTGTAAATAAAAACTAAAAGTTACAATATACACCTTTTATAAAGAGAAAACATAATATATAGCAAATGTATTATGAAAGGTGGTATAGGCAATGCAAAGTTACATAGTAAGAGGTGGAGAAAGAATCTGTGGAGAGATAGATGCATCAGGCTCTAAAAATTCATCTTTACCAATATTGGCTGCAGCAATTTTGAATAAAGGAAAAACTATTCTAAAAAATATTCCAAGTATTCATGATACTAAAATTATGTTTAAAATTATGCGTTTATTAGGATGTAAAGTTAAAGAAGAAGAAGGAGCAGTTATTATAGACGCAAGCGATATTAATAACTATGAAATTCCAGATGAGTTAATGAGACAAATGAGATCTTCGGTGATTTTAGCAGGTGCTATACTTGCACGATGTAAAAAAGCTACTTTTTCATATCCCGGAGGATGCGATATAGGTGCAAGACCAATAGATTTACATTTAAAGGCGTTTAAAAATCTAGGAATTAATATAAAAGAGGAAAATGGAGAAATTTACTGTGATTCAGAGAATATTGAATCTGGTACAATAACGTTGGATTTTCCAAGTGTTGGAGCAACAGAAAATATAATTTTAGCATCAGTATTATCAGGCAAAACGATTTATATAAAAAATGCGGCAATGGAGCCAGAAATAGTCGATTTGCAGAATTGCATAAATAAAATGGGAGGGGCTGTTTCTGGAGCAGGTACAAAAGATATAAAAATCGAAGGAGTATCAGAAATAAAATCAATTTTTGAATATGAAGTAATGCCTGACAGAATAGAAATAGGAACATTTTTATGTGCAGCTGCAATTTCGAGAGGAAACATAAATATTAAAAAAGTGAAAATTGAACATATTCTTCCAATTGTATATAAATTAGAAGAAATGGGATGTGAAATAATTTTAAAAGAAAAAGAAATAAGTTTAACATCTAGAAACAGGCTAAAATCATGCAATATTAAAACGATGCCATATCCAGGATTCCCTACAGATATGCAACCAATTTTAGCAAGTGTATTGGGTGTTTCAAAGGGGACATCAATAATAGTTGAAAATATTTTCGAAAACAGATATAAATATATATCAGAATTAAAAAGAATGGGAGCAAAAATCGAAGTAGAAGGCAGAACAGCAATAATAAACGGAATTAAAAAATATAATTCAGCAAAGGTAGAAGCAACAGATTTAAGAGGTGGAGCAGCATTAATAGTAGCAGCTTTAGTAGCAAACGGAAAGACAAAAATTTCAAATATTGGTTATATATTAAGAGGATATGAAAATATAGACGAAAAACTAAGAAAATTAGGTGGAGATATTTACTTAAGAGAAGGTGAATAGTGTGAAAAATAAAAGAAAAAACAAAAATAGTGAATTAGATTTTTATTATTTAAGTAAGGAAAATGAAGATAAAAGGGTGCAAAAGAAGCACCCTAAGAAAAAAAGAAAAAAAGTTAATCCAGAGCTATTAAATGATGATAGGTTTAACATGGACAATGAAATTGTTATTGGTGTTACAGTTTTACCAGAAAAAGATAAGAACAAGAAAGTAAGAAAAGAAGAAAATAATAAAAAGAAGAAAAATAAATTTGATGTAACAGATAAAGAGCCAAGGAAAAAAACAAATAAAGGACAAGCAAAGAAAAATGTAAAACGTATACCATATGAAGAGGAAAGAAAAAGAAAGCAAAAAAGAGAAAAGAGATTTAGAATAATAAAAATCTTTCTAAAAATATTAATGCTAATCGCTATTATAATTGGAATAATATTATTCTTATTTATTTCGCCTATTTTTAATATAAAGAATATAAATGTTCAAGGAAATAAGAAAGTACAGTCAGAAGAAATATCAAGTTTATCAAAGTTAAAAATAGAAGAGAATATATTCAGATTTTCTTCTAAAGAAATAGAAAAAAATGTAAAAGAAAATGCTTATATTGACACCGTAGAGGTAAAAAGAAAAATACCTAATACAGTGGAAATTACGGTAAGCGAAAGAACGGCTAAATATCAACTAGAATATGGAAATGCATTTGTTTATATAGATATGAATGGAAATATATTAGAAATATCAGAGCAAAATGCTAATTTACCAATAATAAGAGGTTATGTAACAAAGCAAGAGGATATAAAAGCTGGTAATAAATTAGTTGATGAAGATTGCAATAAACTTATAAGTGTAGAAAAATTTTTAAAGGCAGCACAAAGTAACCAAATTTATGATATAATAACTTACGTAAACATCTCAAATGATAAAAATTATATAATGGAATTGCCTTCAAAGGGTAAGGTTGCTTATTTGGGTGACGATACAAATGTAAATGATAAGATATTAATTTTAAAGGAGATAATAAGCAAAGAAGAAGGAAGAAATGGAGAAATATTTGTAAATGATTTAAATAAAATTTTCTTTAGAGAAAGTGTATAGGAGGATTATTTTGAAGATTAAATACAATAAAAAAAATATAAGTATAAGTATAGTGATAGGAATATTATGTATTTTACTTACTTTTGGAATAACTTTACAAATTAGAACTGTAAAAAGTAATATAAGTATTTCTAATCCGAATTATGCAGATAACAATTTAAGAGATGAAGTTTTAAAAACAAAAGAAAAATATGATAATGCATTTGCAGAATTAGAAAAGATAAACAAAGAACTAGAAGATTATAGGTCAAAAGCAACAGAAAATGACAGTGTAGCATCAGATAAAGAAGAACAATTAAAACAAGATAATGCTATATTAGGTTTAAGTGAAGTAACAGGAAAAGGTGTTGTAATAACTTTAAGAGATAACCAAAATGCTTCTGTTTCTTCTATTAAAACAGGAGAAGATATAAGTAATTACTTAGTTCATGAGATTGATTTATTAAAAATAATAAATGAGTTAAAAAATGCAGGAGCAATAGCAATATCCATAAATGGTCAAAGAATTATTCCAACAACATCAATTAATTGTGCTGGAAATATAACAAGAGTAAATGGAGAAATTGTAGGTACACCATTTGTCATAAAAGCTGTTGGAGGAAGTTTTGAAACGTTAGAAAGACCAGGTGGATATATAGATTGGCTAAGAGATGATTATGGAATAGATGTTTCAATTAAAATGCAAAATAATGTGACAGTAGAAAAATATAATGGAGTTATAAATTATAAATATGCTAAGGAAGCAGAATAGGAGGTGGGTATGATTTTATTTAAAGATTTAAAAAAAGGTAAAATTACAATGACTGTGATTGTAGGTGTAATGTGTTTCATATTAGTTTATGTAATGTTTATGCAATTTAAAGTTGTTAATGAGACAGATATAACTTCTTTAACGACAAAAAGAGAAGGAGAATTAAGAGAAGAATTAGCAAGTTGGCAGGATAAATATGAAGATACGTCAAACCAACTAACGCAAGCACGAACTAATTTGGAAGAATATAAAAATAAAATAAATGATACTCAAGCTTCTTCTGAATTAGTTGATAAAGAATTAAGACAGGCAGAACTATATCTTGGTAAGACAGATGTAGAAGGACAGGGAATAATAATACAATTATCTGATGGAACATCAAATATCGTAGCAGATGATCTAATTAGCCTAATGAATGAGTTAAAAACTGCTGAAGCAGAAGCAATATCTGTAAATGGTCAAAGAATTACAAATTTAACAGAATTTGCAGATGTTGATTCTTATATTATTGTAAATGGCACAAGATTATCTTCTCCATATACAATACAAGTAATTGGAAATCAGAAATACTTAGAAAGTGGAATTACTGCCAAAGGTGGCTTTTCTGATAAAATGACATCAAATGGAAAAAATATATCACTTACAGAAAATAATAATATAAAAATATTAAAATATAGCGGAAGTTTTGAAATTGATGAAAGTATTAGTATAAATTAAAAATAATATATAAATAGGAGGTATTAAATTGGTTCTTATAGCAATATTAATAGGTTGTACAATTGGTGCAATATTGGGAATAAATTCACCATTAATTCCATATTCAATGTCTGGATACTTAGCTATTGGAATAATGGCTGCTTTAGATTCAGTATTTGGAGGAATAAAGTCTGTAGTACAGAAAAATTTTGATATGAGAGTTTTTGTTTCAGGTTTTTTTATCAATAGCATTACAGCAGTTCTATTAACATATTTAGGAAATAGGTTAAATGTTGATATTGCTCTTGCTGCAATAATTGTATTTGTTGGTAGAATATTTATTGACCTAGCAATAATTCGTAGATATTATATAGATAAGTGGACTGACTGGATCGAAAAAAGAAAGAAAACTAAAAAAGCTGAACAAAAAGACGTAAATATAGAAGGATAACTTAAAAATAGATAGAATATTAATAAAAGGACATTTGTCCTTTTTATTATCATTTAAGGACGAAATTTGTCAAAAAAGATTGTTACGTCATTATTACAAAAAGGTTACAAAAATATAACAACAAGTATTGACATTTTATTTAAAATATAATATTCTATCACTAGTTAATATGAGAACAAATTGGAGGAGACCTAACTTGGCAATAGGAGATATAATCGTAGGAATAGATATTGGAACTTCTAAGATTGCAGCAATAGTAGGAGAAGTGAATAATTTTAATCAAATAGAGATTATTTGCAGTAGCTCTGCTAAATGCTCAGGAATAAAGAAAACGAAAATAATTAATGAAGAAGAAGTTTCTAATAGTTTAATAAAGGTATTGGATAAAATAGAAGAGGAATCAGGATTAAGAGTAAATTCTGCATATGTAACAATACCTGGAAAATACACTACTATAGTACAAAATAGTATTGTAAAAGAAGCTAGGGACAAATATTCAGGAATATCACTAAGAGATGTACAAACAGCTATTATGCAAGTAAAGGATGTAGAAATTCCAGAAGGAAAAGTATCAATAGATATAATTCCAGATAAGTTTATTTTAGACACAGGAAAAGTTACCGAAGATCCTGTAGGAAGTTTAAGTTCTAGTTTTACTTTAAAAGCTCAAGTAATATTAGCTGATAAGGATTATGTAAGACAGATATCATCCATATTTAAAAAAGCTGGAATAGATGTAGATGGATTAGTTCCAACGACACTAGCACAAAGGAATTTAATATTGGATAACAATGAATTACATGATAATGTAATGATATTGGATATGGGAGCAGGAAATACAGATATTGGTGTTTTCGAAGGATCATCATATGTATATACAAATACAATTCCATTAGGAGGAAATAGTATAACAAATGATATAGCATTAGTATTAAATATTTCTGAAGAAGAGGCTGATAAATTAAAAAGGCAATATGGATTGGCACTTAAATCTTTTATAGATAATGATAATGATATATTATTAAATACTTTTAAAGGTGAAAATAGAAACAAAACAATAAAAAGCTCTGAACTTATTGAAATAATAGAAGCAAGAATTGAAGAAATCTTTTCTTTAGTAAATAAAGATATAACAAATCAAGGTATTAAATCAAGGATTAATAATGTTATATTAACAGGTCAGGGAATAACTAATATAAATAAATGTGATGTAGCAGGAAAAATAAATCTAAATATACCAGTTAAAATTGCTACTGGAAGATTAATTAGTACGGTAAAACCTACTTTTAGAGTTGCATATGCATTAGTTAGATACATAGCATCAAGACCATTTACCAAAACAGTATCAAGTAGCATAGATACAAAATCAGAAGAAGGATTTTTCAAAACTTTATTAGAAAGAATAAAAGAATTTTTCTATTCATAAAAGAGTTAATAAATAAAAAATAAAAAATAGATTGGGAGGAAGAAACTTTATGATGGACTTTGATGAAAACGAGAAAATGTTAGACGGAACAGCTACTATTAAGGTAATAGGTGTAGGAGGAGCTGGAAACAATGCAGTAAACAGAATGGTTGATTGTGGAATAAGAGGAGTAGAATTTATAGCTGTTAACACAGATAGACAAGCTCTTCAAATGTCAAAAGCAGGTACAAAGATTCAAATCGGTGAAAAGATTACAAGAGGATTAGGAGCAGGAGCTAATCCAGATATTGGTGCACAATCAGCAGAGGAGAGCAAATCAGAAATAGCGGAAGCTTTAAGAGGTGCAGATATGGTATTTGTTACCGCCGGAATGGGTGGAGGAACAGGTACAGGTGCAGCACCTATAGTTGCAGGAATTGCAAAAGATATGGGAATATTAACAATTGGTGTTGTTACAAAACCATTTACATTTGAAGGAAAGAAAAGATTATCTCAAGCAGATAGAGGAATAGAAAGCTTAAAAGGAAAAGTAGATACACTTGTAGTAATACCAAATGATAAATTATTACAAATAATAGATAGAAAAACTTCAATAGTAGAAGCTTTCAGAATGGCTGATGAAATTTTAAGACAAGGTGTTCAAGGAATTTCTGATTTAATAGCAGTTCCAGGACTTGTTAATCTAGATTTTGCAGATGTAAAAACAATTATGTTAAATACGGGTATGGCACATATGGGTATTGGTAGAGCATCTGGAGAAAATAGAGCAGAGGATGCTGCAAAGCAAGCAACAGAAAGTCCATTATTAGAAACTTCAATCGAAGGAGCAAGAGGGGTAATTATAAATATTACTGGTGGACCAGATTTAGGATTACATGAAGTTAACACTGCTGCAGAATTGGTACAAAGAAGTGTAGACCCAGAAGCAAATATTATATTTGGTGCTGTTATAGATCCTGATATGAAGGATGAAATTGTAATTACTGTTATTGCTACTGAGTTTGAAAAAGACAAGAATAATACAAACATGGATACAATAGCATCTAAAGTATGGGATCAAAAAATAAACTCAATTCCAACAAGTACTTCAGAAAACAATTCAAATTCAAATGATTTGGATATACCATCTTTCTTAAGAAGAAAGCAAAAATAATGTAAAAAAAGTTTAATTATAAAAGTAATTAAAAGAAATAATCGAAAGTAGTAGATTATTTCTTTTTTTCTGCCTCAAGAAATGACAGACTTTTAAAAAAATAAATAGTAAAATATAACACGTGAGGTGCCAGTATGATTGTGTATGTAGATTTAATATTTATTGAAAACATGATTATAAATTATGCAATCTTATACATGACTATTTATTTTAATCATGGAAAAAGATCCGCTATTAAAATTTTTATTTCAAGTTTAATCGGAAGTACCTATGCAGTCATAATTATTATAAATAACAATATTTTTATCAATAATATAGTTGTAAAAATTCTATTATCGCTATTAATGGTTTATATTATATGCCCTCATAACAACATAAAAAAGATAGGTGAATTTGTAATTGTTTTTTATATTATTTCATTAATAGGAGGAGGGTTATCGATAGCTTTAGAATACACCATCTTTAACAATAGCATAAATATAAAAAATGGAATAATGATTGTAAATTATCCAAGCATAATTTCAGCAATAGGATTAATTTTGGGAATAATAATTATAAAAATATTAATAAGAAATATAAATAAAAATATATCAACAAAAAATATATACTATGATATAGAAATAATTATAGATGGAAAAAAAGCAAAAATAAAAGGATTGTTAGATACTGGCAATATGTTAGAAGAACCAATAAGTAAGAATCCAGTAATTATTGTAACCAAAAACAGTATAGATAAATTATTAAATCAACAGTTATTAAAAGATATAAATCTAATATTAGAAGGTGATAAAATTGGAGAATTAACAAATTGTGAATCGATCAAACGGGTAAGATTGATACCATTTAGTTCATTAGGAAATGAACACGGAATTTTGATAGGTATAAAGCCAGATAAAATAATTGTAGATAATATAAAAAAAAATAATGTAATAATTGGAGTTTATGAAAAGAAATTTTCTAGAATAAAAAGATACGATGCACTAATTGGACTTAATTTATTTAAAGAGGAGGAGTGTAATTATGAATTTAATAGAAAAATTAAAAAACAGCATAGAAACGATCTATGCAAAATATATAAATAAAGAGGAAGAAATAGACAATTTGCCAATTTTTTATGTAGGAGGAAGTCAAACCTTGCCTGCGCCACTATCAGCAGAGGAGGAGCAGGAAATTCTAGAAAAAATCAAAAAAGGAGATATAGAGGCTAGGAAAGTATTAGTTGAAAAAAATTTAAGGCTGGTAGTATATATAGCAAAAAAATTTGAAAACACTGGAATATGTTTAGAAGATCTAATTTCTATAGGAACTATAGGATTAATGAAAGGAGTTAATACATTTAAAGTAGATAAAAGAATAAAATTAGCAACCTATGCATCTAGATGCATAGAAAACGAGATTTTAATGTATTTAAGAAGAAATAGTAAATTAAAAAGTGAAATATCTATAGATGAACCTTTAAACCAGGATGGAGACGGAAATGAACTATTGTTATCTGATATTTTAGGAACGGAAGGAGATGTAACCTCAAAAAAACTTGAAGATGAAATTGATAAGAAACTTTTAAGAGAATCAATATCAAAATTAAATGAAAGGGAAAGAAATATTATGGAATTAAGGTTTGGATTTATAACAGGCGATGAAAGAACTCAAAAAGAAGTTGCTGATATGCTTGGAATTTCTCAGAGTTATATTTCACGATTGGAAAAAAAGATAATTAGGAAAATGAAAAAAGAAATTTTTAGCAAAATAGGATAAAAGAATAAAAAGACCAAATTTGGAAATACTTAGATTAAGTGTTTTTAAAGGAGGTTTTTTCTTTGATTAATAAGGTAGAAATATGTGGAGTTAATACGACTAAATTACCTATATTATCAAATGAAGAAAAAAAGGAATTATTAATTAAAATAAAAGAAGGAAATAAAGAAGCTAGAGAAAAATTTATAAAAGGAAACCTAAGACTTGTATTAAGTGTTGTACAAAGATTTGTTGGTAGAGGTGAAAGTGCAGATGATTTATTTCAAATAGGTTGTATAGGTCTAATAAAAGCTATTGATAATTTTGATATCACGTTGAATGTACAGTTTAGTACTTATGCAGTTCCTATGATTATAGGAGAAATAAGAAGATACTTGAGGGATAATAATTCTATTAGAGTAAGTAGATCAATAAAGGATCTAGCGTACAAGAGTATTGCATATAAAAATAAATTTTTGAAAGAAAATAATAGGGAACCATCTGTAGAAGAAATTGCAAAAGAATTTAATATTAAAGCAGAAGAGATATCTTTTTGCTTAGGTGCTATACAAGATCCAATTTCATTACAAGAACCGGTGTTTAATGATGGGACAGAAAATATATTTGTAATAGATCAAGTAAGTGATCGAAAAAACACAGATGATAAATGGACAGAAAGTATAACTATATCAGAATTAATGAAAAAATTAAATGAAAAAGAGAAATTGATAATAAGTAAACGTTATTTTGATGGTAGAACACAGATGGAAGTAGCAGATGAAATAGGAATATCTCAGGCACAAGTATCAAGAATAGAGAAAAGCGCAATAAATCATATAAAAAGATTATATGAATAGACATATAAGATAGAAAACAACATATATATTTAATAGGTGATACTATGAGTAAAAAGGGATTGGATTTTAGGCACAAAGAGGTAATAAATATAAACAATGGAAAAAAATTAGGAGTTGTTCAAGATGTTTGTGCAGATCTAACAACTGGGAATATTATATCTATTATTGTTCCAGGGGAAAATCGTTTAATGAGTTTGTTTTCACATGAACAAGAAGTTGTTATTCCATGGCAAAAGATAAAGTGTATAGGAGATGATATAATATTAGTAGATATTTAAAAGTTATAAAAAAAGAAAAAAATATATTGACAACAAAAAAGTGATATGGTAATATAATAAAAGACCAAGTAACAAGAGAGAAAA
>CALYAI010000006.1 GCA_944393475.1 uncultured Clostridia bacterium | reverse complement strand
ACAATATCTGATATTGTTCCTTTAGAAGGAGAAAATAGAACGATTGCAAAACTAGGATTAATGCTAATAAGAGTAACTAGAAATATTGGGTTAAGAGAATTAATTAAAAGCTCAGGATATAAAGAAATCGATTCAAATACAATTTCATTTGGAATTGCACCAAGAATAAATGCATGTGGAAGAATGGGACACGAGGAAGAAGCGTTAAAACTATTTTTAGCAGAAGATGAAAAAGAAGCAACGGAAATTACTAAAAAACTTAATGAATACAATGTATTAAGACAATCAACAGAAAAAGCAATATATGAAGAAGCAATACAAAAAATAGAAGAAAATCATTTAGAAGAAAATAATGCAATAGTAGTTGGGGGAGAAAATTGGCATCATGGAGTTATTGGAATTGTTTCTTCTAAAGTAACAGATAAATATTATAAGCCAAGTATGTTATTAAGCTTCGAAAACAACTTGGCTATCGGATCTGGTAGAAGTATACAGGGATTCGATTTACATGAAGCCTTAATAAAATGTGACGACTTATTAGAAAAATATGGCGGACACGCAATGGCTGTAGGAATTACTTTAAAACAGGAAAATTTTGAAAAATTCAAAGAGAGATTTGAAAAAATAGCAAAAGAAAAAGATATAAAGAATTTATTACCAATAATTTATATCGACGAAGAAATAAAATTAAAAGATGTAAACATGGATTTAGTAAAAGAATTATCAGTGTTAGAGCCATTTGGAGAGGCAAATAAGGTACCATTATTTTTAATTAGAAATTTAAAGGTTGATTCTATAAGAGCACTTTCAGAAGGAAGGCACCTAAAACTTACTTTAAGAGATGAAAATTCTGTTATAAATGGAATTGGTTTCGAAATAGGTAATTTAGCAGAGGAATATAGAATTGGTGACAAAGTTGATGTTGTAGGAATTTTAGAAATAAACACATTTAATGGATACAGTTCTGTTCAGATAAATATAAAAGATATTAGAAAAAGCTATTAAAGGGGGGATATGTATGTCAGAAGTACAAAATAAAACTATAGAAGACATTATTAGTTTGGTAAAACAGAAAAAAAGATTTGCAGACACAAAGCAAATTATGAAAGCATATAATTATGCAAAAGAAAAACATGGAGATCAATGTAGAAAATCAGGTGAACCATACATAATCCATCCACTTCAAGTAGCATATATATTAGCGGATATTGGATTGGATGAAGCAACAATATGTGCAGCTTTATTACATGATGTGGTAGAAGATACGGATACAACTCACGAAGACTTAGTAAGAGAGTTTGGTGAAGAAGTAGCAGAAATGGTAGCAGGAGTTACTAAACTTGGTGAATTAAAATATCCAATAAGTAGTGAAGAACGCCAAGTGGAGAATTACAGAAAAATGTTTCTTGCAATGGGTAAGGATATTAGAGTTATAATTATAAAATTGGCAGATAGATTGCATAATTTACGTACATTAAAATACTTAAGAAGGGATAGACAGATTGCAAATGCTAAAGAAACAATGGAACTATATGCTCCACTTGCAAACCGTTTAGGTATTTATTCATTAAAATGGGAGTTAGAGGATTTAGCATTTAAATATTTATATCCTGATGAATATAGAGAACTCGTAGAAGGTATAAATAAAAAGAGAGAAGAAAGATTAAAATTCATCGAAAAAATAATGGATGACATAAGAGCAGAACTAAAAAAGCAAAAAATAGATGCAGAAGTTACAGGTAGAGCAAAGCATTTATATTCCATATATAGAAAGATGAAGAGAGATAATAAAACTCTTGACCAAATATATGATTTATTTGCATTAAGAATTTTAGTTAATTCAGTTAAAGATTGTTATGCAGCATTGGGAGTTGTGCACGAGATGTATAATCCAATGCCGGGAAGATTTAAAGATTATATTGCTGTTCCGAAGCCAAATATGTATCAATCAATTCATACAACATTACTTGGAGAAAAGGGAACACCTTTCGAGGTGCAAATTCGTACATGGGAAATGCATAGAGTAGCTGAGTTTGGTATTGCTGCACATTGGGCATATAAAGCTGCAAACGATGGAAGAAGAGGAAAACAAGGAAAACATATTGTTTCAGCTACTCCGGATAAGTTAACTTGGTTAGTAGAAACTTTAGAGTGGCAAAAAGATATGAAAGATCCTCAAGAATTTTTAAATACATTAAAAACAGAATTGTTTGAAGATGAAGTATATGTATTTACTCCAAAGGGTAAGATTATTGTCCTTCCAAGAGATGCTACACCAATTGATTTTGCATACAATATTCACGAAGAAATCGGAAATCATATGGTGGGTTGCAAAATAAATAGTAAAATGATGCCAATAATAACTAAATTAAAAAATGGCGATATTGTTGATATTATGACATCTGATTCACAAAAAGGTCCAAGTAGGGATTGGCTTAAATTTATAAAAACAACAAAAGCAAAAAGCAAAATACAGTCTTGGTTTAAAAAGGCTCAAAGAACAGAGAATATAGAGAAGGGTAAAGAACTAATAGAAAAGGAAATAAAAAGATTAGGATTTACTCATGATGAGATATTTAAGCAAGAATATATAAATGCAGCATTGGACAGATATAAATTTAAGAACTTAGAAGACATGTATTCAAGTGTTGGATTTGGAGCAATCTCACAGGTAAAAATAATATCTAGAATGTTGGAGGAATATAGAAAAAGTCATAAAGAGGAAAATATAGAACAAAAAATAGAGGAATTAACAAACAAAAGAAAAACTGTAAAACCTTCAAGTTCTGGAGTTGTAGTTAAAGGAATAGATAATTGTTTAGTAAAATTATCAAAATGCTGTAATCCTGTGCCAGGTGATGATATTATTGGTTATATAACAAGAGGGAGAGGTGTTTCTGTACATAGAACTGATTGTGTAAATGTAAAAGATTTATTTAAAGATGAAGATAGAATTATAGATGTTTATTGGTATACAGAAAAGCAAGCTTCATATAATGTAGATATTAATGTATTTGCAAATGACAGATCAGGATTATTGGCAGACATCATTCAAGTATTAAGTAATTTAAAAACTAAATTAATGGGATTAAATTCAAAAGCTAGTAAAGAACATATAGCTACAATAGAATTAACTGTTGAGGTAGAAAATACGGACGAATTAAATAAAATCTTAAAAGAATTAAGAAAAGTAGATAGTGTGTATGAGGTAACAAGAAAGAAATAAAGGAGTTAAATATGATTCTAAAAAGAATAAAAGTGCCAGTAAAAAATGTTGGAGAAACTAATTGTTATATTTTAATTGACCATAAGGAAAAACAGGCAATTGTAATTGACCCTGCTGGAAAAGTGGACGAGATTGCAGAAATATTAGATACATTGGATGTAAGTTTAAAATATATTTATCTAACACATTGCCATATAGATCATATAAATTCAACTAATGAGCTAAAGAAAATAAAAGGAGGAAAAGTTCTAATCCATAGAAACGGAAGAGAAAATTTAATGAACAAAACTCCAATGCTAGCTGAATATGTTGGGCTTCCGGTAGTAGATGTAAAGGAAGATGCAATTGTTGATGACGAAGATATTTTACATGTGGGAAATATAGAATTAAAGGTTATTCATACTCCTGGACATACAAATGATGGAACATCACTATATTGTGAAAAAGAAAGATTATTATTTTCTGGAGATACTTTATTTAAGGGTGCTTGGGGAAGAGTGGATTTACCAACAAGTAGTTTTAAAGAAATTATGAACTCAATAATGAATAAATTATTAATTTTACCAGAAGAGACGATAGTATATCCAGGACATGGTGACCCAACAAGAATTGGTGACGAAAGACCAATTTATTTAGAAGCAAAGCCAAAGAAAGATTAGAAATAGAAAGGGATGAGATTAATATGGCAAAAGTAGAACCAAGAACTTTATCAGGATTTATGGAACTATTACCAAATGAACAAATATTATTTAATCAAATGAAAGAAACAATACAAAAAACATACGAAAAATTTGGATTTTTACCATTGGATACTCCAATAATTGAATCAGCAGAAGTACTACTTGCAAAGGCTGGAGGAGAAACAGAAAAACAAATATATAGATTTCAAAAAGGAGAAAATGATTTAGCTTTAAGATTTGATTTAACTGTACCACTTGCAAAATTTGTTGCTAAAAATTATGGAAGCTTAAGCTTTCCATTCAGAAGATATCAAATAGGAAAAGTATATAGAGGAGAACGTGCACAAAAAGGAAGATATAGAGAATTTTACCAATGTGATATAGATATAATTGGAGATGGAGAGCTAGATTTAATAAATGATGCAGAAATTCCTAGTATAATATATACTCTTTTTAAAGAATTGGGATTTGATGATTTTACTATAAAAATAAATAATAGAAAAATATTAAATGGACTATTTGAAGGTGTAAATCAAAAAGAAAATTCTACTGAAATTTTAAGAATAATCGACAAAATAGAAAAAATAGGAAAAGAAGCAGTAATAGAAGAATTAAGAAAAATAGATGTTAAACAAGAACAAATAGATGCAATAATTAATTTTATAGAGATAAAAGGAAGCTCAGACGAAAAGATAGAACAATTAGAAAAGCTTGGAATAGAAAATGAAACATATAAAAAAGGATTGGAAGAAATAAAAGAAGTAATAAAAAATGTTAGATTATTCGGAGTACCAGAAGAGAATTTTAAAGTAGATTTAACAATTGCAAGAGGTCTTGACTATTATACAGGAACAGTCTATGAAACATTTTTAAACAAGTATAGAGAACTTGGAAGTGTATGTTCTGGTGGAAGATATGAAAATTTGGCAGAATATTATACAGATAAACCATTGCCAGGTGTTGGAATATCAATAGGTCTTACAAGATTATTTTATAAATTAAATGAACTAAATATTATAAAGGCAGACAAAAAATCAATATCAGATATTTTAATAATACCAGTAACAGAAAGCTTAGAAGAACCAATAAAGCTTGCTACAGATTTACGTGTACAAGGAATTAATACAGAAGTATATTTAAATAATAAAAAGTTAAAAGCAAAATTTAAATATGCGGATAAACTAGAAATTCCATATGTAATAGTTATAGGTGATGATGAAATAAAAAACAAAAAAGTAAAATTAAAAAATATGAAAACAGGTCAAGAAGAAGAATTAGAAATGAATGCAATAAAGATTGCAGAAAATATTTAATTTAAAAGGGATATCCATATGGATATCCCTTTTAAAATTAATTTATGTCATATTTTTTAAACTCTTGCATATATTTAATATTAAGTAAATTTGTACAAGGGTGAAGATATGGTAAATGTGAGAGTAATAAAAGCTAAAAAGGCTATTATGTTTTTAATAATAATAGTATTTTTAGTAATAGGTATTATAAAATTAATTTTACAGATAAAAGAAAATATAAAAGAAGTTTCACTTATACCAATTATAGAAGATACGATAATTTCTACTAATGGAAATAAGTTAAAAGAATTTAAAAGTATGGATAGGGATACAACTGAAGAATTATTAAGTTCTGAACTTAATATGAGTAAATATATAAAATCAAACGATACAAATAATACAATAGTGGCAGAAGCAAACCAATTAAATACTACAAATGAAAACGTAAACAACAACGAAATGGAAGAAGCTCAAACAGGACTCGAAACAGAGGTTATAGACAATGGTAGTATAAATAATAAATTTACAAATGAATATAATGGAGTAAAAATAAAAAATGAATCTAAATATCAATTAACAGAGGAAATGTTAATACCAAATTTGGAATTAGAAGATAAAAAGGATGTAATTATTTACCATACACACACTTGCGAAAGCTATACAGCAAGTCCAGGTTTTGAGTATGAATCAACAGGAAATTTTAGAACAACCGATTTAAATTTTTCCGTAGTAAGAGTCGGAAGAGAATTAAAAAACAGATTAACAAATTATGGATTTAATGTAATTCATGACGAAACATATCATGATTATCCTGCATATAGTGGTTCATACAACAGATCGCTTACAAGTATAAAAAACGATTTACTTGCAAATCCAAATACACAAATAGTTATAGACTTACATAGAGATGCAGTTGGCTCGAGTGGAACATATGCACCAACAGTAAAAATAGGTAATGATTATGCTGCACAAATAATGTTTGTAATAGGAACAGACGGAGGAGGACTTTCTCATCCAGAATGGGTAGAAAATTTAAAATATGCAATAAAGATTGTAGAAAAAGGAAATGAATTATACCCCGGTTTATTTAAACCAATAATGGTAAGAAATTCTAGATATAATCAACATGTTGCTAAAGCAGCAACGATAATGGAAATTGGGGCAACAGGTAATACCATGGACCAATGTTTAAATAGTATGAAATATTTAAGTAAAGTAATGGACGAAGCACTCAATAAATAAGGCAAAAAAATCCTAAAAAAATGTCGAAAAGTGGTTGTTAATAAAAAATATTTATGATATAATAACGCTTGGTGTTAAATTTTTAGGAGGTAATTATCGTGAGTGAAAGAAAGTATTTTAGAAAAACAAATATTGTATGTACAATAGGTCCAGCATCTGATGATAAGTTGGAAGAATTAATGAAAAACGGAATGTCTGTTGCAAGAATAAACTTTTCACACGGAAATTTCGAAGAACAAGAAAAAAGAGTAAACGATTTCTTTAGAATAAGAGAAAAACTAGGTTTACCAGTATCAATTATGTTAGATACAAAAGGACCAGAAATTAGAACAGCATTAAATAAGGCTGGAAGAGATGTAAAAGTAGAATTAAAAGAGGGTCAAAAATATACATTCTTCCATGGAGATAGACTTGGAGATGAAGAAGGTACATCTGTATCTTATCAAGATCTATATAAAGATGTAAAACCTGGAGACAAAAACTTAAATGAAGATGTAAAAGCTGAAGTTAGAGTAGATGAAATAGATGGAAAAGATATTGTAGGAACAGTACTAAACGGTGGTGCTGTAGGATCAAGAAAGAGTATAAATGTACCAGGTGTTTCTATAAAAATACCATTCTTAAGCCCTAAAGATATAGATGATCTTACAAAAGGTGCTAAAGCAGGATTTGACTATGTTGCAGCATCATTTGTAAGAAGCAAAGAAGATATTAGAGATATGCGTAAAGTATTGGACGATAATGGTGGACAAGATATTAAAATTTTAGCTAAAATAGAAAACCAAGAAGGAATTGAAAATTTCGAAGAAATATTAGACGCATGTGACGGTATAATGGTAGCTCGTGGAGATATGGCTGTAGAAGTTCCTTTTGAGGAAGTTCCAGTTGTACAAAAAAGATTTATAAAAAGATGTAATGCAGAAGGTAAAGTTGTTATAACAGCTACACAAATGCTAGAGAGCATGACAAATAATCCATTACCAACACGTGCAGAAGTTAGTGATGTTGCAAACGCAATATATGATCGTACAAGCTGTGTAATGCTTTCTGGAGAAACAGCAATGGGTTCTTACCCAGTAGAATGTGTTCAAACAATGAAGAGAGTAGCTAAAAGTGTTGAACCAACAATTAATTATTGGAAGAGATTTTCTAAAAAAGATTGGAATATTAAAGAAGCAGATATGGATTCACATGCTGCATATACAACTTGTGTTACAGCAAGGGATATAGACGCAGACGCTATTATAGACTTTACGCGTACAGGAAAATCTGCAAGAAGATTAGCAGGATATGGACCAGCTTGCCCAATATTTGCTATTACAGATTCAAGAAAAGTATATAATCAATTAGCTCCTGTTTGGAATGTATGCCCAATATTCATTGATGATGGAGAAGATATTGATGATGTAATAGAAAAAGGATTGGATCAAATAATAAAAAGAGGTTATTTACAATTAGGAGATACAGTAGCTCTATGTGGAGGACCACAAATAGCAAGTAAAAAGAAATCAAAATATGCTGTAAATAAAACAATGGGTGGAATTTTAAAATTCTAATATCGATAAGGAATATAGAAATATATTCCTTATTTTTTTGATTTACATAAATAGAAAAATATGGTATAATTATAGCACATCAGGTATAACAAGGAGGTAGGAACATGGCAAAGCAACAGGAAGTAGCAACGATTGTTTCTGGTGGTATGAATTCTTTAATTTTGGAGTTCGTGTCAAACTCTCCAGCACGTATCGGCGATGATGTCGAAAAGGCTATCGATGCATTACTTATTGGTCAGAAACTTGTGGAACTCAAGAAGGCTGTTGATGATGTACTTCGCGATGCGACCCAAGTGAAGATTGATCAAGCTGACATCGATTTGCTTAACTCGTACTACGAGCAGGCGAAGTCGTTGGTACAAGGGTGGACCTAAGGTCCACCCACCCTAATTAAAAAGGCGGTGTAATTATGAATTTTTCCGACTTAGATAGAGCAATAAGAAAGGAAAAAATAGCTAAAGTAGTAAGTTTTTTTAGAAGTAATGGAGACAAATTTTCTGCAGAGCAATATAGCCAATTAGGAAATATAGAAAGATTAAAATTAATTTCAGAAACAATCGAAGCAATATCACCAGGATATAGACAAAAATATTATGAGTTAGAAGCAAAAAAACCCGCAGAAAAAAGAATAAGAATACCTGCAGAGTTTAACCTAAAAGATGTAGTAGATTCTGCTGAAGGTGAAGAAACAACAGAAAAAGGATTGGAAATATTTTATATAAATCGTTTGGCACATATGTGCAGGGATGCCCAAAGAAGAATGGTATACGAATTACTTAGAGATTATAATAAAAAATATGCAAACTACCCTTCTGTAACATTTAATTTACAGGATAGGAAGAATATAGATAGAATGATTTTAGATTTGCACAGATATTTTATTGCAGAAACTAGAGGGAATGTTGTCGGTCTTAGAATTTTACAAAAAGAACTGGGAAGAGCTGGAATATATCAATCAGACATAGAGGATTTAAGAAAGCAAGGATATGGTGTTTTAGCACAAGGATATGTTAATTGTATGGAACTAAAGGATAAAGCTATTAAAGAAGAGATAGAACTTTTAAAAGATGATGATACACAATCATATGGTGTAAAAACAGTAATAGATGAAAAAGGAGATACTAATCATTTATTTGTTTTTGATATTCCTTGTTTCGGTCAAATGTCAGTCCATATATATGAAGATGATCTAATTTCTAAATTGTCTGATAAGGAATATAAATGGCCAATTTATCAAAGAGATAATATTTTGTTAACCGAATATGCATCACAATTTCAGGAAGAATTTATGCTCGAAAATGCTGAGGATTTAGTAAACGCATTAGCTAGCTTAAAGAATAAGAAAGATGCACATGAAATAGCTGTTAAAGCTGGATTTACAAAAGATGAGATATCACAGGTACATAATCAAAGTACTGATGAGAAAGGAGATGCTAGATAATGGATAAAGAAATTATAGAAAATCTAGAAAAAAATAAGTATCTTAAAGAAAAACTAGAGTCCATAGATAAATTATTGTTAGGAGAAAATTATAAAGAAGCATATCTTAAATTTGCAACAATATTAGAATACATAAATATAAAATATATAAAAGCAAAATATAATATGGATATGCCTGATTCATCAGTAATAAACATAATTACAACTTATGAAACAAGAGATAAAGAATTATATGAAAATATGAAAATTGTAAATGGAGAATATAATGATATAAATACAGATGATATAAGAATTAGTGATGTAGAATATCTAGCAAGTATAGTGAATTTAATATACAAATATATGGTAGATAAAGTAGGGGAATTTATTTAAAAGGAGTAAGATATGGGAAAATTTAAGAGATATTTAAAATATGTAGTACTATTAATATTATTATTTATATTTGTTAGTATAATGTCAAAATTATTAATTGTTTCTATGTATAAACCAAAAGAATGTGCAGTATTGTTTGATAGTCCACAAATAGAAATAATAGATTCAAAGGCAACAAATGCAAATGGATATATATATGGATGTGTTACAAACAACACTGGAAATGTAATAGAGAATAAATATATAAAATTAGATTGTTATTCGAAATATGAAAATAACATAAATACAGGATATGCACAAATATTTAGGCTTGAACCGAACGAAAGTAAGTATTTTACTATAAAATACAAATGCTCTGGAACAGAAAGAGTAGAACTTTCTATGTCTGATACAGCACCAGAATATTTATTAAGTCCTATAGAAATTGAGCTTACAGAAGCACAAAAAATGGCATTAATAGCTGGTGGATTAATAGTAATTTACTATATGCCAGTTGGATATTTATTTGGTTTATTCCCATTTTAAAATTTAACTAAATATGCAAAAATACTTGAAATTTAATGAATTAAAATGTAATATAATTGATAGCAATAAAAATATTTAAAATAAATGAATGTTTTTATTGCTATTTTAAATTATCTGTAATATAATTGTAACGGACTTGTAATAATAAGAAGAAAAGGAGAATATTCATGTTTGGTTTTGGTCAAGATATAGGAATAGATTTAGGAACAGCAACAGTAATTGCATATGTAAAGGGAAAAGGTATTGTTTTAAGAGAACCTTCTGTTGTTGCTGTAGATAAAAATTCTGGAGATGTTCTTGCAGTAGGACAGGAAGCAAGAAGAATGTTAGGAAGAACACCGGGAAATATCGTAGCTACAAGACCATTAAGAGATGGGGTTATATCAGATTATACGGTAACAGAAAAAATGTTAAAATATTTTATAAATAAAGTGTGTGGAAAATTTATATTTGCACCAAGAATTATGATATGCATACCTTCTCAAGTAACAGAAGTCGAAAAAAGAGCAGTAATAGATGCTGCATCACAAGCAGGGGCACGTAAAGTTTATTTAATTGAAGAACCAATTGCAGCAGCAATTGGAGCTGGAATAGATATATCTAAGCCATGTGGAAATATGATTGTAGATATTGGTGGTGGAACTACTGATATTGCTGTAATATCTTTGGGAGGATCCGTTGTAAGTACATCGCTAAAAGTTGCTGGAGATAAACTAGATGAAGCAATTGTAAAATATATAAAAAGAAAACATAATATAATGATTGGAGAGAGAACAGCAGAAGATTTAAAAATAAATATAGGATGTGTATATCCAAAAATACAAGATGTAGAGATGGATATAAGAGGAAGAGATTTATCAACAGGATTGCCAAAAACAATTACAGTATATTCTAGCGAGATGCTTGAAGCACTTATAGAACCTGCAATGATGATTGTGGACGCAGTACACTCTGTATTAGAAAAAACTCCACCAGAGCTTGCCTCAGATATTAGTGACAGAGGAATATACATGACAGGTGGTGGATGCTTGGTAGACGGACTTGACAAATTATTACAAGAGAAAACAGGAATAAATGTAATGATTGCAGAAGACGCAGTCTCTTGTGTTGCCTTAGGAACAGGAAAAGCATTAGATAATTTAGATGCATTGGATGGTAAAACAAGAAAATAATATTAATGAAGAAAAGCCCTCTTCGTTCATATAAATCAGCACTTTGTTTTTTAACAAAGTGCTTTTTTTTACATATACTATATAAGGAGATGATTATATGCAAGAATTTATAGCAAACCTTATTTTATGGACGCTTGCCTTATATGGTTTTATAGAAATTGCAAAATTAATTAGATACTATTTTGCATGTACAAAATTCAAAGAAGATGGGATATATGTAATAATAGCTGTTAAAAATCAGGAAGATAAAATAGAATGTTTTACTAGAAATTTAATATGTAAATTAAGAAATAAAAAAGAAGAACTACCCAAAGATATAATAATGGTGGATTTGGAATCAGAAGATGATACATATAAAATAATTTCTAAATTATCAAAAGACTACGAATTCATAAAAGCATCTGAATGGAGTGAATGCAGAGACATAATGGATGAAATTTCAAAATAAATTGTTAAAATTAATTACATATGATAGAATTTATGTGTCACAAGTTTAACTATAGGAAAGAGGTAAAAAGTGGAACTAACTGGGCAATTAATAGAGATTATATATCAAAATGAAGTTAATAGTTATTTAATAGGAGTATTAGAAAATGAAGAAGACTCCATTACAATAGTTGGATATATGCCTTTTTTAGTAGAGGGTGATTATATAAAAGTAATAGGAAATTTTGTTAATCACAAAGATTATGGTAGACAATTTAAAGTGGAAACATTCGAAAAAATACTTCCTAAAACATTGGATTCACTAGAAAAATATTTATCAAATGGAACAATAAAGGGAATTGGTCCTGCTACTGCTAAAAAAATAATAAAAACATTTGGTGAAAATACTGTAAATATTTTTAAATTTGAGCCAGAAAAACTAGCGCAAATAAAAGGAATTACAAAGGAAAAAGCACGAGAGATGGGAGAATCTTTTGTAGAAAACTGGGATATTTGGCAAATTGTAGGGTATTTATCAAATTTTGGTGTAGGACCAGCAAACGCTAAAAACATATATAAAAAATTAGGACCTCAAACAATAGACGAAATAGAGGATAATCCATATATATTAGTTGATTTGGTTAAGGGTGTTGACTTCGCAAAAATAGATAAATATGCATTAGAAAATGGATTCGACATAAATAACTATAAAAGAATAAAATGTGGGATTAAATATGCATTAATAAAAATTACATATAATGGTCATTGCTGTACTTTGCAAGAAAATTTAATTAGATATGTAAGAGATTTGTTAAATGTTCAAGATGATGATATAGAACATTGCTTAATAGATTTAAATGTTAAAGAAGAAATCGTAATCGAAAAACGAGAAGATATAAATTGGGTATATAGTAAAGAATTATATGATGCAGAAGTAAACATAGCAAATAAATTAATTACTTTGGACTCAGCTGTAAACATGAAAAAAATTCATGGGTTTAATAAAGAACTAGAGAAATTAGAAAAAGTAAGTAATATGAAATTATCAGCAAGACAGGAAGAGGCAATAAAAGCTATTAATACAAATAATGTTGTAATAATAACAGGAGGACCTGGTACTGGTAAAACAACCATAATAAAAAATGTTATAGATATATATAAAACACATGGCAAAAAAGTTGTATTATGTGCTCCAACTGGACGTGCAGCAAAAAGAATGACGGAGATGACTGGCGAAGAAGCCAAAACATTGCATAGATTATTGGAAATAGGAAAAATAGAAAAAGATAATGAATTTACAATTATGAATTATGAAGTTGCACCGATTGATGCAGATGTAATAATAGTGGACGAAGCATCCATGGTTGATATATATTTAATGAATTATTTATTAAACGGAATATATCAAGGTACAAAACTAGTATTAGTTGGAGATACGGACCAATTACCATCTGTTGGGCCTGGAAGTATTTTAAAAGACATAATAAACTCGAAAAAAATAAAGACAATATTTTTAGATGAAATATTTAGACAAGCTGCCCAAAGCAAAATAATTGTTAATTCACATAGAGTAAATGACGGAGAATATTTTTTAAATAAAGAAGAGGAAGAAGGATTAAAAGAAGATTTCTTTTACATAAAAGAAAAGAGTCAAGAAAAAATGTTGGAACAAGTTATTTCTCTTTGTAAAGGAAGATTAAAGGATTATGGAGATTATGAATTCTTCGAAAATATTCAAATCCTTTCCCCAACAAAAAAAGGAATGCTTGGAACAAAAGAACTAAACAAGAAACTGCAAGAAGAGCTAAATCCAGAAAATACAAATAAAAACGAAAGAAAAATGGGAGAAGTCATTTATAGAGAAGGTGACAGAGTAATGCAAGTTAAAAATAATTATGATATATATTGGGAAAAAGGCAATGGGATAACTATAAAATATGAGAATGGTACAGGGATTTTTAATGGAGAACTTGGAAGAATAGAAAAAATTGATTATATAAATAAACAAATAAAAATTGTATTTGATGATGAAAAAGAAGCATGGTATGCTTTTACAGATATGGACCAAATAGAACATGCATATGCAATAACTGTGCATAAAGCACAGGGAAGTGAATTTGATGTTGTAATAATGGTAATTAGCGGATCATCACCAATGTTACTTACCAGGAATTTATTATACACAGGTCTTACAAGAGCAAAAAAATTATTAATATTAATTGGAAATGATAATGTTGTAAAATTTATGATTCAAAATACGGATACAAAAATTCGAAATACAGGATTGGAATATAAATTAAAAATGATAGAATAAATTAAAAATTGGGGGCAATATAAAGGAGGTATATGAACTTTATAGACTTAGTCCTCAATTTTTTCTTTCCACAAACATGTGGTATGTGTGAAAAAATATGTAATGATGTAATATGTAGTAAATGTAGAAAAAAACTGAAAGAAATAACATTTTCAAATAGAAAATGCTTTTTAGAATTAAATGGAATTTATTACGATGAACATATGCATTTATTTAAATATAATGGAATAATAAAGGAAAAAATAAGATTATATAAATTTGGTGAACAGGGGTATTTGTGTGACTTTTTTTCTAAAATAATATTTTTAGATAAAAAGACAATGAATTATATAGAAAAATACGATTATATAATACCTGTGCCATTGCATAAATATAGAAAAAGAGAAAGGGGATATAATCAATCAGAATTAATATTAAATAGTTTGCATAAGTTGGACAAAAATATAAAAATTGAAAAAGATATATTATTAAAGATAAAAAATATAAAAGCACAAAGTAGTTTAAATGAATTAGAAAGAAAAGAAAATATAAGAAATGCATTTATAGTAAATAATATAGAAAAAATAAGAAATAAAAAAATACTAATATTTGATGATGTATATACGACTGGTAGCACAACAAATGAATGTGCTAGACTTTTAAAAGAAAAAGGAGCAATAAAAGTAGGAGTACTAACAATTGCAAAAGATTAATATGTAAATACCTCTTAAAGAGGCATTTTATATTTCCATTTGACTTCCTAAAAAACCTGCAGCTGATTGGGCTACTTTTGTTTCAACATCTGTCATTTTAGTAGAAGGTTCTTTAGAAAGAAGAATAACAGTACCTATGGAATCGCCATTAGAAATAATAGGATAAACTATTTGTGAATTATAAATTCTATCTTTTTTATCATTTTTTACAATTGGCACAGAAACATTATTATTTTTATCACTTTTGTAAACTTCTTTATCTTCCATAATTTGTTCAATTTCGTTACTTAAACTTTGTTCTAAATATTCTTTTTTTGGACCACCTGCAACAGCAATGACAGTATCTTTATCAGTAATACAAGCAATATGCCCCGTTGTTTTAGACAATGTTTCTGCATAACCAATTGCAAATTCGGATAATTCACCAATAGGAGAATATTTCTTTAAAATTACTTCTCCTTCTTTATCTGTAAAGATTTCTAAAGGGTCACCTTCTTTTATTCTTAATGTTTTCCTAATTTCCTTTGGAATAACAACTCTACCTAAATCATCAATTCGTCTTACTACTCCAGTTGCTTTCATAACTTTCCTCCTTTTAAATTTTGTCTAAAATTAGTATTTCTAGAAAAAATTAAATTATACATAAAATTAATTATAAAAAGCGATAAACCTTGCAATTTAAAGGATAATATAATATAATCTAAATGCAATAAAAACGAAAAAATAACATCTTTGTAAAAAAAGGAGATATATAATGAAAGCAATAGAAATAAGAAACAAATTTTTAAAATTTTTTGAAGATCATGGACATAAAGTAATCCCAAGTGCACCATTAATCCCAGTAAATGATCCATCAGTATTATTTACAACAGCAGGAATGCAACCATTGGTACCATATTTATTAGGAGAGAAACACCCAGAGGGAAATAAATTAACGGATTACCAAAAATGTTTAAGAACAAATGATATAGATGAGGTTGGAGATAATAGACATTTAACATATTTCGAAATGCTTGGTAATTGGTCTTTAGGAGCATATTTTAAAGAGGAATCTATAAAAATGAGTTTTGAATTTTTAACAAAGGTTTTAAATATTCCTGTAGAAAAATTATCTGTAACATGTTTTGCAGGAAATGAAGATGCTCCAAAAGATGAAGAAGCAGCAAAATATTGGGAAGAAGCAGGAATTCCTAAAGAGAGAATATATTTCCTAAAAGAAAATTGGTGGATAGCAGGAGAAGAAGGACCTTGTGGACCAGATACAGAAATGTTTTACGATACAGGAAAGCCAAAATGTTCTGATGGATGTAATCCAGACTGTGATTGTGGCAAATATGTAGAAATTTGGAATAATGTATTTATGAAATATTTTAAACATAAAGATGGTAGTTTAACAGAATTAAAACAACATAATGTAGATACAGGTCTTGGTCTAGAGAGAATGACAATGCTATTACAGGGAAAAGAAACACCATTCGAAACAGAATTATTTGCACCAATAATGGAGAAACTAGAGGAATTACAAAAAGTAGATAACATTAATAGTAGAAGAATTGTAGCAGAACATTTAAGAGCTAGCATGATGATAATTGCAGATGGCGGAAGACCAAGCAATATAGACAGAGGATATATTTTAAGAAGATTAATTAGAAGAATGACAAGACATTTAAATAAATTACAAATAGATTTAAGTGAAACATCAAATTTAATAGATTTGAATATAGAAAATCTTAAAGAGATGTATCCAGAGCTAGAAGAAAATAAAACAACAATTAAGCAAGTAATAATAGAAGAGCAAGAAAAATTTGTTAAAACTTTAGCACATGGTGAAAGAGAATTTATGAAGGCTGCAAGTAAGGCTAAAGCAGAAGGAAAGACAACAATAGATTCGGAAACAGTATTCAAACTATATGATACATATGGTTTTCCACCAGAAGTAACAGAAGAATTAGCTAAAGAAAACAATATAAAAGTAGATATGGACGGATTTAATAAATTATTTAAAGAGCATCAAGAAAAATCTAGACAAGGAAGCGAGCAAAAATTTAAAGGAGGACTTGCAGAACAAAACGAGCAAACAATAGCATATCATACTGCAACACACTTATTACATGAAGCATTAAGAGAAGTATTGGGAGAGCATGTAAAGCAAAGTGGATCTAATATAACAACAGAAAGACTAAGATTTGACTTTACACATCCTCAAAAAATGACAAAAGAAGAAATACAAAAAGTAGAGGATTTAGTAAACGAAAAAATAAAAGAAGATTTGCCAGTAACATGTGAAGAAATGAGTTATGATGAAGCAAAAAAATCAGGAGCAATTGGGCTATTTACAAGCAAATATGGAGATAGAGTAAAAGTATATACAATTGGAAACTTCAGTAAAGAAATATGTGGTGGACCACATGTAAAACATACAGGAGAACTTGGAAGATTTAAAATAAAAAAAGAAGAATCAAGCTCATCTGGAATAAGAAGAATAAAAGCAGTATTAATTAAAGATTAAGAAATTTAAGGAGGGTTGTTATGGAAGATTGTTTATTTTGCAAAATTGTAAAAGGAGAAATACCATCTACAAAAGTATATGAAGATGATGAAATACTTGCATTTAAAGATATAAATCCAATGGCACCAGTTCATATATTAGTAATACCAAAAAAACATTATAATGACATAAGCGAAATAACAGAAGAGGATGTAGACATTATTGCTAAAATACATTTAGTAATAAATAAAATAGCAAAAGAACAAGGAATAGCAGAATCTGGTTATAGAATAGTAACAAATTGCAAGGAAGATTCTGGACAGGAAGTAAAACATTTGCATTTCCACTTATTAGGTGGTAAAAAGTTAGGAACAAAAATATGTTAATCAAAAGAAAAAACTTACATAAAGTATATGAAAATATTAAAAAATATGGTATAATATACTTTAGATAGGTAATTGGAGGTAAAATTATGTTTGTTGATAGTAAATATAGTAAAGTATTAACTGTTTTATTAATAGTTGTAATTATTGGTATAGTTGGACTGCTAGGATATTTGGGATATAGTCTTTATACAAAATATTTCTTAGATGAAGATACTGCAAAATTCATGGATTCAGCATTTAATGCAAATAATATTACATCAATTGATACAAATACACCTTCAGGAGATTTAAATGCTTTGTTGGATGTAAATGCTATTACAACAACTACTGCAAATAATGGTGATACAACAAAGAAATTTAAAGGGTTTGATGTTGTTGGAGCAATAGAAATTCCAAAAACAAATGTAAATCTTCCAATATTAAAACAAATGGGACCTAAAGCGATGAATACAGCAGTAGTTATGCAATATGGACCTGGACCAAACAAAGTAGGAAACACAGTAATTGCAGGACATAATTACAGAAATGGACAATTCTTCTCTAATAATTATAAACTAGAAAACGGAGATACAATTTATATAACAGACAATAATGGTCAAAAACTTAGATATACAATATATAATAAATACGAAACAACTCCAGAAGATGCAGACTATATGGAAAGAGACACTGGAGGAAAACCGGAAATATCATTAACAACATGTACGGATGATAGTAAGGCAAGAATTATAATCTGGGCAAAACTTGCTGAATAAATATAGGTATGGATTTGGGGGACTTTCTTTAAAGTCCCTATTTACGTTTTATTATAAAGACAGGGGGTAAAAATGTCTACAGCAGCAGATACATATAAAAAGATATTAAATATTTTTTTTATTATATTATTAATAATTTTAATAGGGATAGCAATATATATTATATATAGATTTATTTCTGCAAAGATAATTAATGGTGCTTCAGATGACTATATTGCTGAATTTGATAATGAAATTAGTGATGATCAAAATATTATAACTGATGAAGCATCAACCACTGATAGTTCAAATACCGATAGCGAAAGCAATAAGGCTAATAAGGTAAAATCAGCAAGAAGTACAAAGACAAAGAAAACAGCAAGCAAATATTATAGTTATGACATATGTGGATATATAAGAATTCCAAAGACAGGTATAAAATATCCTATTATATCAACACTTTCAAAAAATGCATTAGAAAAAGGTGTATGTGTTGAATATGGACCTGGGCCAAACGAACCGGGTAATACTGTAATTGCAGGTCATAATTATTTAAATAGATTGTTCTTTTCTAAAAATAAGAATTTGCAAATAGGTGACAAAGTATATATTACAGATTTATACGGAATAACAGTCGAATATACAATATATAATAAATTCGAAACTTCACCACAGGATACAAGCTATATGTTTAGAGACACAGGAGGAATTCCAGAGATAACACTTGCGACATGTTCAAAAAATAGTTCAACAAGATTAATAATATATGCAAAATAATTTTTTTAGATATTGCAAATATTTTTTCGAAATGATACAATACAACTACTTTAAAAGGGAGTAGCTTGTAAACTACTAATCAACAAACTCGATGAATTCTGGTTAGTAACCTGTTTTTAGGTAAGCAAGACTTTTAAAAAACGCAAAAAGTTTTTTAAAGTCTTGCTTTTTGTGTATAATATAAAAAAGGAGAGATGAAATTTTGAATTGGTTTAACAAAGAAATAAGTGAAGTCGAAAAAGAATTAAAAACCAATGTAAAAGAAGGTTTAACAGAAGAGGATGTAAAACAGAAATATGAAGAATATGGGATGAACGAATTAAAACAGAAAAAGAAGAAATCCCTATTTGTAAAGTTTTTAGAACAATTTAAAGACTTTATGATAATTGTTTTAATAGTTGCAGCAGTAATCTCTGGAGCAGTTGGTATAGCAGAAGGAGAAGGGATAACCGATACAATAATAATTTTAATAGTTGTAGTACTTAATGCAATAATCGGAGTTGTGCAAGAAAGCAAAGCAGAAAAATCTTTAGAGGCACTTCAAAAGCTTAGTGCACATGCTTCAAAAGTACTTCGTAATGGTAAGGTAACTGTTGTACAATCAAGAGAATTAGTTCCAGGTGATATAGTTGTATTAGATACAGGTGACTATGTACCCGCAGATCTAAGAATTATAGAAGCGGTGAACTTAAAATCCCAAGAGTCATCATTAACAGGTGAATCTGTACCAGTTGATAAAAATGCAGAAGTAATATCTGATGAAAAAGTCAGTCTAGGAGATAGAACAAATATGCTTTTTTCTTCTTCATTAATTACATATGGAAGAGGAAAAGGAATTGTAGTAGAAACAGGAATGAATACAGAAGTTGGTAAAATAGCTGAGATAATAAATGATACGGAGGGAACAGAAACACCGCTTCAAGCTAAATTAAATAAATTAGGAAAAACACTTGGATTAGCAGCACTTGCAATCTGTATAGTAATATTCATAATAGGAATTGCATATGGTAAAGATTTAATAGAAATGTTTATGACAGCTGTAAGTTTAGCTGTTGCTGCAATTCCAGAAGGGCTAGCAGCAGTATCTACAATTGTTTTGGCAATTGGTGTTCAAAGAATGGTAAAGAAAAATGCCATTGTAAAGAAATTGCCAGCTGTAGAAACATTAGGAAGTGCAACAGTAATATGTTCTGATAAAACAGGAACATTAACTCAGAACAAAATGACAGTACAAAAGATATTTATAAATGACAGAATAGAAGAAGTTTCAAATATAAATAATATAAATAATGAATTAAATAAATTAATGCAAATTTGTACTCTATGTAACGATACAAAAATAGGAGAAAATAAAACATTAACAGGGGACCCAACCGAAACAGCATTAATAGATTTAGGATTTAATATAAAATTTGACGTAAAGGAAACTTTAAAATTAAAAAGACTAAAAGAAATTCCTTTTGATTCAGATAGAAAATTAATGACAACAGTAAACAAAATTGGGGATAAATATTTAGTATGTACAAAAGGTGGGATAGACGAGTTACTTGCAAGATGTAATTCATATGTAATAAATGGAGAAATCAAAACAAATTTAGAAGAATATAAAGCTAAAATATCTGAAAGCAATATTACAATGGCAAAAGATGCCCTAAGAGTTTTAGCAATGGCATATAAGGAATTAGATCATGAGCCAACTGATGAAGAAATGGAGAATATGGAAAATAACCTAACATATGTTGGAATGGTTGGAATGATAGATCCTCCAAGAGAAGAAGTAAAAGCAGCAGTAGAAAAATGTAAGACAGCAGGAATAAAAACAGTAATGATTACTGGTGATCATAAAATTACAGCTGTAGCAATTGCAAAAGCATTGGGAATATTAGAAAAAGACGAAGAAGCAATAACTGGTAGTGAGCTAGAAGAAATGTCTGACGAAGAATTAACTGAAAATATTAGAAAATATTCTGTATATGCAAGAGTTTCTCCAGAGCATAAAGTAAGAATTGTAAAAGCATGGCAAGCAAATGGAGAAATTGTCGCTATGACTGGTGATGGTGTAAATGATGCACCAGCATTAAAAACAGCAGATATTGGTTGTGCAATGGGAATTGTAGGAACGGATGTATCTAAAGAAGCAGCAGATGTAATTTTAACAGATGATAATTTTGCTACAATTGTTGCATCTGTAGAAGAAGGAAGACGTATATATGATAATATTTTAAAGGCAATTCAATTCTTGCTTTCAAGTAATGTTGGAGAAATTATAGTTCTATTTTTAGCAATATTAATTACACCTTGGCTTGGAAGTACATTTGGAATAGATATCGGATTAATAGAAGTATTGCTTCCAATTCATATATTATGGATAAACCTAGTAACAGATTCACTTCCAGCTTTGGCATTAGCTGTTGATCCAGCTGAAGATAATGTTATGAAGAGAAAGCCAAAGAAGCAAAAGGGAATATTTACAAAAGGAATGTCATTTAGAGTTATTTATCAAGGTGTTATGATTGGTTTAATAACTCTTGCAGCTTTCATAATTGGTCTTGCAACACCAGAAGAAGACCTACCAAAAATGGTAAGAATTGATGGAACAATTTATGGTGTAGAAGAAGTAGAAAACCTAGATGAAGCATTGGCAAATGGAGCAGAATATTTAGAAGCACAGGAAGTTAAAGTAGAAATTGGTCAAACAATGGCATTTATGACTCTAGCGTTTTCTGAATTAGTCCATGTATTTAATATTAGAAATAATAAAAAATCAATATTTAAAACACATCCATTTAACAATAAAATGCTTTTACTTGCAATAGGTGCGTCTGCAGCATTAATGATTGTAATATTATTAGTGCCAGCATTAAGACATGTATTTAGTATTCCAATTTTACCAATTGGTAATTTAATAGAAACAATATTATTAATTTTATCTCCATTAGTAATTGTAGAGATATTTAAGTTATTAAAAATAAACACAACAAGGGACGAAGCATAGAATAAAACAATAAGAAATATGTTATATAACGTATTTCTTATTGTTTTTTTTATTTTATTAATATATAATACTGAGGAAATATAATATATTAGGTGAGAAAAATGCCATTGGACTTAGTAGAAGTAAAAGCAAAACTAAATGTAAAAAAAGTTATAATAATTTCATTAATTGCAATAGTGTTAATAGCAGGAATATCTGTAATTACTTATTATGGACTAAAGAAATATAATGAAAACCTAGCACTTGTAGAAACAAAGATAACTGCAAAAGCAAAGCCAGTACATGAATTATTTTATTCTGACAATTTAAAGAAAAATGTAATAGTTAATAGGGTAAACAACATATATAACTCAGAATATAAGAGAGTATTTTTAACATTTGACGATGGCCCTTCAAGATCTGTTACAATTCCAATATTGGATATATTAAAACAATATAATATAAAAGCAAGTTTCTTCGTACTAGGAAGTAATGCAGAAAGGTATCCTGAAGTAATAAAAAGAGCATATCAAGAAGGACACTATATTGGTAATCATGGATTTACCCATGTTTATAAAAATATATACGCATCACCACAAGCTGTTTTAGATGAATACAATTGGACAGAAACAGCAATAAAAAATGCAATTGGAGATCAGAACTATAATTCTAGATTATTTAGATTTCCAGGAGGAACTGTTGGAGGAAAATATGGTCAAATAAAGTCAGAAGCAGTAAATTTATTAAATCAGAATAACATTGCACATGTGGATTGGAATGCATTAACAGGAGATTCTGCAGGATTAACAAATGTAAATGATATGTTAGCATATGTGGAAAGTACAATAAAAAATAAAACAAGCATTGTAATTTTAATGCATGACAATGGTACCAAAAAAACAACATGTGAATTATTACCAGAACTAATAAAATGGTTACAAGAAAAAGGGTATGTATTCGAAAATATTTATGATATTTTAAAATAAAAAAGAGGCTTTAATATAAAAAATATTAAAGCCTTTATGCTATTTAAAAACTATAATTGAATGAATTATTTTATCATTTAAACTCTTAATAATAACTTTATGTTCGTTATTTTCAAATGAATAATAGCATTTAACAGTATCATGAAGTTTAATTTGTTTTCTATAGCAGATCTCGAAAGAATTAAAAATATTATTTTCATAAACAACTTCTGGTAAAGCTTCGTATGCCATATCCAAGTAATACAAATTATGCATATGTTTATTTAAATCTATTTGAGAGCGAGAAACAGTATAAATACTTTCTAAATCATATTTATCAGGATCTGAAAGCTTAGAAAGGACTGCTTCTTCATCAGAAAAAACTTTTTTATTTTCTGGTCTATATAGATTAATTAAATCTTCTGGAATTAATCTTAGTTTACCAGTATTTGTATCTATTAAAACCCATTTAGAAGTTGCAATAGCAACTAATTCATTATTTTGATTATATATTTCAAAATCACGATAAGTAGAGAATTTTTCTACCTCTCTTGCCCAAGTTACAATATGTAATTTATCTTCATATATAGGTCTTTTTAAAACTTTAACTTTCCAGCCCAATAAAACCCAAGATGAATGGGTTTGTGGTAAATTATTTAAACCAAAATTAATACTATCAGAATGATATGAACCAATATTTTCTAAAAAAGCTAAAATAGACTTATTACTTAAATAATTTGGTCTTTCTATATCTCTTAAACCAATTTCAAAATCATGTTCAAAAAATGCCAATGTTAACGCCTCCTAATCCGTATTTTATCATAATTATACTGATGGGTCTAGAAAATTAAAAATTATTTACAAAATTAAAGAATTGTGAAATAATATAGAGGTATAAAAGTATAGGAGTGATAGTGCTATGAGAATTTTAAGAGATTTTAAATTGCCAGATTTTAAATTTCCTAAGATGAAGATGGATAATATGGAAAATATAGAGGAGATGCAAGTGAATTACGATCAAATAGACAAAATGAAAGACAAGAAAAACAAAAATAAATTTTATGAAGAAACACATTATAAAGATGTAAAAGAAATTTTTAAAAGATCAATTGAGTTGTATAAAGATAATGTTTATATATTAGAAAGACCAAATCATGATCATAAAGCTGATTTTGAAGAGTTTACATATGAGAGGTTTGGTAATGATGTAATTAATTTAGGTACTGGTCTTATGAAATACCTAAATTTAACAAATGAAAGAATTATAATAATTGGGGAGAATACATATTATTGGTATGTATCATATTTTTCAGTTCTATGTGGTGTTGGAACAGCAGTTCCAATAGATAAAGAATTACCAAACAACGAAATAGAAAATGTAATAAAACGTTCTAATGCATCAGCTGTTATATATTCTAAGAAAAAGAAAGATGCAATAGATAAAATAAAAGATAATTTACCAATGGTAAAATATTTCATAGAAATGAATAGTGATGATAAAGTCCAAGGAAGAGATGTTGGAATTGAACATGTAATTGAAGAAGGTAAAAAGTTAACTGATGCTGGAAATACGGAATATATGGATGTTAAAATAGATCCAGAAGAATTTAAATTCCTAATCTTTACATCTGGAACAACATCACAAGCTAAGGGAGTTATGTTAAACCATAGAAATTTAGCAGAAAATGTTAATGCTGTTTCAAAATATGTAAAGATATATGAATGGGATAGATTTTTCTCTGTTTTACCATTACATCATACATATGAATCATCAATAGGTGCATTACTTCCATTTGCTAATGGATCTTCTGTTGCAGTTTGTGGAGGATTAAGATATATTGTGCCAGATATGCAAGATACACATCCAACAGCAATGCTTGCAGTTCCACTATTAATAGAGACATTGTACAAAAAGATAAATCAAACAATAGAAAAGAGTGGAAAAGCAGGATTAGTAAATTCTATGATCCATGTAACAAATGCTTTAAAGAGTGTTGGAATAGATATTAAAAGAAAAGTATTTAAAGAAATTTACGACAATTTAGGTGGAAAGATAAGAATAATAGTTTCTGCAGCAGCTCCAATAGATAAAAAAGTAGGAAAATGGGTACAAGACATCGGAATAGAATTCTTACAAGGATATGGACTAACGGAAACTGCACCAATTGCAGCACTTACACCTGAGTGTGACACAAGAATTGGTTCTGTAGGATTACCAGTAAATTGTGCTGAAATAAAAATACATAATCCAAATGAAAATGGCGAAGGAGAAATTTGGATTAAAAGTAGAACATTAATGATGGGATATTTTGAAGATGAGGAAGCAACAAATGAAGTAGTACATGATGGCTGGTTCAATTCTGGAGATATTGGATATATGGATAAAGACGGGTATGTTTTTGTTACAGGAAGAAGCAAAAATGTTATAGTAACACAAAATGGTAAAAATATTTATCCAGAAGAAATAGAGCTACTTCTTTCTAAAATACCAGAAATACAAGAATGTATGGTATATGGTAAAGAAGTAGAAGGTGAAAAAGAATTAATAATATCTGCAAAAGTAATACCAAATATGGAAGAAATAGAAAAACTTCATGGTAAAGACTTGGACGATAAAAAGATTCATAAAATAATTTGGGAAAAAATTAAAGAAGTAAATAAAAAATTAACATCATATAAGGCAGTTAAAAATCTAGAAATTAAACATGATGAATTTGCAAAAACAACAACAATGAAAATAAAAAGATATGTTGAACTTCAAAAAGATAAAGAAAATAAGGGAAATAAAGAAGAAACTAAATAAAAAATCTATTTATAAGAATAAAAGAGAAAGGCATAAAATATGAAAAAGAAAAGAGTCCTATTTATATCTAGTACTGGTGGTCATTTTAACGAATTAATGCAATTAAAGCCAATGTTTAAGAAATATGATTATCATATAATTACAGAAAAGGATAAATTTACAGAAGGATTTAAAAAACAATATGGGAAAAGAATTTCTTATATGGTATATGGAACAAGAACGCATAAATTTGTTTATCCATTTAAATTTTTATGGAATTGTATTTTAACAGTGTTCTATTACTTTAAATTAAGACCACAGTACATTATAACGACTGGAACACATAATGCAGGACCAATGTGTATACTTGGTAAAATATTCGGAAGCAAAATTATATACATAGAAACATTTGCAAATAGAGACTCAAAAACTGCAACTGGAAAATTAGTATATAAATTTGCAGACTTATTTATTGTACAATGGAAAGAAATGTTAAAAATATATCCAAAAGCAAAATTAGGAGGATCAATATTTTGATATTAGTATTATTAGGAACACAGGATAATAGCTTTCATCGTTTATTAGAAAAAATACAAGAACTAATAGACAAAAAGGTAATTAAAGAGAAAGTAATTGTTCAAGCAGGAAGAACGAAATTCGAATCAAAAGATATGGAAATATTTAGTTTAGTGCCACAGGATAAATTAAAAGAAATGATGGAAAAATCAGATTTAGTAATAACACATGGTGGAGTTGGATCCATAGTTATGGCACTAAAAATGGGTAAAAAAGTAATAGCTGTTCCTCGATTAAGCGAATTTGGTGAACATGTGAATGATCATCAAATACAAATTGTAGATTCATTTAATAAGCAGGGATTTTTAATAGGTGTAACAGAATTAGATGATTTGGAAGAAGCAATAGAAAAAGCAAAAAAATTTGAACCCAAAAAATTTGTTAGCCAAACCGAAAATATGATAAATTTAATAGAAGATTTCATAGAAAATAATTAAAATTAAGCCTAAGAATTTTAGAGTATAATATTCTGAGTTCTTAGGCTTTTTCATTGACATAAAAGCACTTTTAATATAAAATAAACTAGAAAAAATATTGGTAAAATTAGCAAATTTTCGGCTTTTTAAAAATAAAAAAGAGGTGTATATAATACATGAAAAAAATTCTATTTTCAGCATATAATTTAGATTTAGGAGGAATAGAGACAGCACTTATAACTCTTACTAATTATTTACTAGAAGAAGGATATCAAATTACAATAGCTTTAGAAAAAAAAGAAGGAGTTTTTCTAGATAAAATTTCTCCAAATATCAAGATAATAGAATATGCACCTGCAAAAGATAAAAATATATTAATAAGAAAAATTAAGAATATAATAAAAAGAATAAAATTTAAGAAGAAATATAAAAATAAATTTGATTTTTCTGCAAGTTTTGCAACATATTCAATTCCAGGAAGTTTTATAGCAAGAACATGTTCAAAAAACAATGCAATATGGGGACATGCGGATTATCTAACATTGTTCGATAATAATATTAAAGAAATGAAAAAATTCTTTAAAAAAAGAAAGATTACAAAATTTAAAAATATTATATTTGTATCTAAAGAAGGAAAAGAAAGCTTTATAAAAATATTTCCAAAATTAAAAGACAGGGTTACAGTGTGTAACAATTTAATAAATGACCAAAGAATAATACATCAAGCAGAAGAGCCAATAAATGATTTAAAACAGGAAAATGTTGTTACTTTTTTAAATGTTGGAAGACATGATGAAAAGCAGAAAAAATTATCAAGAATAATAGATTCAGCAGAACAACTAAAGAAGGACAATAAAAAATTTAGAATTGTATTTATTGGTGATGGACCAGATAGTGAATTATATAAAAAAATGGTAAAAGAAAAAAAACTGGAAGACAAAATAATCTTTTTAGGAAGGAAGAAGAACCCATATCCATATTTTAAAAAGAGTGATTGTATAGTACTATCATCTGATTATGAAGGATATCCTGTTGTTTATTTGGAAGCATTTATATTAAACAAACCAATAATAACAACAGATGTATCAGATTATGAGCAAATAGAAGGACATGGAATGGTTGTAAAAAAAGATGAAAAAGAAATATATGGAGCAATGAAGAAATTTATAGAAGAGGGATATTCTATAACAAAAATATTTAATGCAAAAGAATATAATAAAGAAATAATTAAAAATTTAAGGAAAATTTTTAAAATTTAAATGGGAGAGAAATATGAAAAAGGTTAGTATTATTATTCCTGTATATAATGCGGAAAAATATTTAAAAAGATGTATAGATTCTGTTATAGACCAGGAATACTCTGATTTAGAGATTATTCTTATTAATGATGGAAGTACCGATAATTCAGAAAAAATTATGAATGAATACAAAAATAAATATCCAAATCTAATAAATTGTTATAGCAAAGAAAATACAGGAGTTGCAGATACAAGGAATTTTGGTATAGAAAAAGCAAATGGAGAATATATAATGTTCTTAGATTGTGATGACTATATAGATAAATCATTATTTGAAAGTTGTAAACAATATATAGAGGAAGATATTGAATTAATAAAATTTAAATTGCAAAGAGTAAATGAAAAAGGAAGAGTTCTAGAGATAGTAAATGGAGCAATTTTTGATAAGGTTTCTGGTCAAGAAGGATTTAACAGATTATATTGTACAGATGTATTATTGGATTCACCATGTGTATATTTAATAAAAAAAGAAATATTTACTAGAAATAATCTAAAATTCACGGTTGGAACAGAACACGAAGATTTTGGTCTAATTCCATTCATTATTATACTAGCAAAAACAATGGTATCTATTAATTTTTATGGATATTATTATGTTCAAAGTGATAATAGTATAACAAGAAACGAAGACTATAATAGAACAATAAAAAAGGCATATGATGCATTATCTCATTATGACAATGCAATTAATCTGGTAGAAAAATTAGATATTACAAAGAAAACTAAAGAAAATGTAAAAATATATTATACAAATGCAATAATTTTAAAAGCCAAAGAACTAAAAGAAGAAGACCAAGATAAGTATATAGAAGAAATAAAAAATAGGAAAATGATAGAGAATATTAAAATAAGAAATATAAAACAATTATTAAAAAGAATTCTATTAACTATTAACATAAAAGCATACCTAAAAACTAGATAAAAAAGTAATAAGCAATTTGCTAAAAAATATAAGTCTTAATGAAAGTACTATTATCCATATGGAAGGTGGAGAGTTAATGAAAAAAGTAAGTATAATAGTTCCTTTTTATAATGTAGAAGAATATATAGAAAGAAGCATAAGGTCATTAGTTGAACAATCTTTAAAAGACATAGAAATAATATTAGTAAATGATGGAAGCAAGGATGGTTCAGAAGAAATTGCGATTAATTTTCAAAAACAATATCCTGATAAAATAAAATATTTGCAAAAAGAAAATGGAGGATTATCCGATGCAAGAAATTTTGCACTTCCATATGCAACAGGAGAATATATTGCATTCTTAGATTCGGATGATTATGTAGAAGAAGAAATGTACGAAGAAATGTACAAAACTGCTAAAATGGATAAAGCAGATATTGTAGAATGTGACTTTTTATGGGAATATCCAGAAGAAACTATAGAAAGTAAGGGAAGAAATTATAAAAATAGAAAGGACATGCTATTAAATGCAAGAGTTGTTGCATGGAACAAATTAATAAAACGAGAATTAATAGAAAAAACTGGGATTAAATTTCCAGTTGGACTAAGATACGAAGATGTTGAATTCTTTTATAAATTAATTCCATATATAAATAGTATATCAATTGTTAAAAAGCCATTTATACATTATGTACAAAGGGAAAATTCAATATCTAACACACAAACAGCGAAAACTGCAGAGATAATAGAAATTTTAGATAGAGTAATTGAATATTACAAAGAAAAAAATATATATGAAAACTACAAAGAAGAACTAGAATATAATTATGCTAGATATTTATTATGTAGTTCCATGTTAAGAATGATTATGATAGAAAACAAAGAAGAAAGAGAAAAAATGACAAATTATGCATGGGAAAAACTAAATAAAACTTTTCCTAAATGGAAGGAAAATAAATATCTAAAAGAAAAAACTCTAAAAAATAGATATATGTTAAGTGTTAATGAAAGAACACTTAAGCTTTATTCAAAATTAGGAAGAATAGGATTTATTAGAAAGAAAATACAAAGAAAATTTGCATAAAAATTTAAAATACAAAAGAACAAAAAAGTGTAAAGGAGAAAATATGGAAAAAGTTAAGAAAAAAATAGATATGGATAATCTAGTAGAAAATTTATTAGCAATATTTGTAATACTATGCCCAATATTTGATATTTTAAGTTTTGGGTTTAGAAACATATTTAACACTAGTATTTCTCCATCTACAATATTAAGACCAATAATACCATTAATAGTTATATTAGAGATCTTTATAAAAAGTAAACATAAGTTAAAAATGTTTTTTGTTGCACTTGCATATGGAATATATGCGTTAATTCATTTACTAATATTTAATACGGCTAATACAGGATTTAGCTATAGCAATATTGTTCATGAAATGCAGTATTTAATGAATTATACATTTATGATAATAGTACTATTTGTTTTTATATATGTATTTAGAAATAAGGATAAAACAAAATTACAAAGAGCTGTAATATCAGCAGTTTCTATATATATAGCTTCCATCTTATTAGCACTTATAACAAATACCTCATCAAGTACTTATATAGAAGGAACAGGACTTAAGGGATGGTTCGAATCTGGAAACAGTATTAGTGCGATTCTAGCACTTTCTGTATATGTTTTATTAAGTACCATGGACAAAGAATATAGAAAAATAATTATTGGAGAAATAATAATTCTAGGAATTTTTCTATGCATATTAATTGGAACAAGAGTAGGTTTATTTGGCTTTATAATTGCAATAATATCTTTTGTTTTTGCAGAAATTGTTGGTAAAATAATTAGTAATAATAAAGTAAATAAGAAATTTGTGGCATGTGGAATAGTTGCGATAATAGCGGTTGTTTTGGTAGTAGTTCTTGCGGGTTCAAACACAATAGAAAGAAGAAAACATTTAAAAGAAATAGAAGGCGATATTGTAGATACGTCTACAAACTCAGAGGCACATATTACAGGAAGCTTATTAGAGATTAAACAAAAGATAGATAATAACGAAATAGAAGATACATATATGAATGAAGCCCAAAAGAAGTCTTTATTAGAATTATATGATATAGCAAATAGATGGAATATAAGTAATAATGACCAAAGAATGCAACAATTAATATATAATGCATTACTAGTAAAAAATCAGGCTAATCCATTATATATAATTTTTGGAAACGGATACATGAACCAGTATAGAGAACTAGTAATGGAAATGGACATACCTGCATTTTTGTTTAATTTTGGAATAATAGGTCTTTTGTTATACTTTGGTCCATTTTTGGCAATATTCATATATGGAATATATTTTGGTATAAAAAGAATAAAGAAAATAGATAGAGAATATATAATGTATGTATTAGGGATTGGACTAGCATTTGCAATATCTATATTCTCTGGATATGTATTCTTTAATATGTCTACAAGTACAATGATAGCAATTATATGTGCATTATTAATAAACAAAATTTTTGAGATAAAATCACAATTTAAATTACAAAATTAATGAAAAATATTGTATATGGCAAATAGGATGGAAAAGCAATATGAAAGAAATCTCTTTTATATCATATGAGCCTTTAAGCAAAGCGAGAAAGGAATAGATTTTTAAATGAAAAAAATATTATTTGGAATAACGAGTCTTACTTTAGGTGGAGCGGAAAAAGTTTTAGTTGATTTAGCAAACAAATTAAGTGAAAAATATGATGTTACAATTCTTACAATATATGCAAAAGGAGAATTTGAAAAAA
>CALYAI010000005.1 GCA_944393475.1 uncultured Clostridia bacterium | reverse complement strand
ACTTTTTCCATTCCAACTACATTAAATGATATAACTGGAATATTAGGATATCCTGCATCTTTAAGAGCTTTTCTTATAAAACCAATATAATTTGTAGCTCTACATCCACCACCAGTTTGTGACATAATTAAAGCTGTTTTATTTGGATCATATTTACCAGATTCTAGAGCTTCTATCATTTGACCAGTTACTAAGATTGAAGGATAACAAGCATCATTATTTACATATTTTAAGCCTGTTTCAACAGTTTTTTGAGTACACTCTCTTAATAGCACCAAATTATATCCAGCAGTTCTCATAGCTGTTTCTAATAATTCAAAATGTATTGGAGCCATCTGAGGGCATAAAATTGTATAATACTTCTTCATGTCTTTAGTAAATATTTTCTTATTAATTCCGTAATCACCATCAGCAGATTCATCTTTCTTTAAAGCTTCTCTTTTTTTCATACTTGCTAATAGTGAACGAATACGAATTCTAACAGCACCTAAATTATTAACTTCATCAATTTTTATTAAGGTATACATTTTTTCGTAGCTAGATAAGATTTCTTCTACTTGGTCTGTTGTAACAGCATCAACGCCACAACCAAAAGAATTTAATTGTACTAATTCCAAATTATTATGGTGACCAACGAACTCTGCTGCAGCATATAATCTTGCGTGGAAAACCCACTGGTCAACAACTCTTAAAGGTCTTTTTGCTTCTACTTGGTTTGCAACGCTATCTTCAGTTAATACACATAAACCAAGGCTTGTAATTAATGTATCTATACCATGATTTATTTCTGGATCAGAATGATATGGTCTACCAGCAAGAACAATACCTTTTAAATTATGTTTATCTATGTATTCTATTGCTTCTTTTCCTTTTTCAAAAATATCATTTTTAAAATGTTGATATTCTTCTTCAGCCTTTTTCGCAGCTTCCATTAATTCTTTTTTAGTAAAATTATATTCTTTAAATTCATCTAATTCCAAAATTCTTTTTGTTAAATTCTTAGCATCAAATGGTAAGAAAGGATTTAAGAATTTAATATTTGGATCCTTTAGTTCTTCCACATTATTTTTTAATACTTCAGAATATGATATTACGATAGGACAATTATAATGATTATCAGCTTTTTCATATTCTTTTCTAGAGTATGGCATACAAGGATAGAATATAGTTTTTATTCCACTTTGGATTAAACTTATTATATGACCATGAGAAAGTTTTGCAGGATAGCATACTGATTCTGATGGCATAGATTCCATACCTTTTTCGTAAGTTTTCCTATTACTTTTTTCTGAAATAATAACTCTAAAGCCAAGAGAAGTAAGGAAAGTAAACCAGAAAGGATAATCCTCATACATATTTAAAACTCTAGGAATTCCTATAGTACCTCTTGGTGCATCTTTTTCATCTAAAGGTTTATAATAATCAAATAACCTTTCTTGTTTATATTTTATTAAGTTTGGTAAATCACTATGACCAGTAACAACACCAGCACCTTTTTCGCAACGGTTACCAGAAATATGCTTATGCCCATTACTAAAAGTATTAATTGTTAATAAACAGTGGTTTTCGCACCTATTACAACGAGCATGCGTAACTTTTATTTCTAATTTATCCAAATCTTCTGTTTTAGAAATTGTAGAGAAATATTCCATATCCATATTAGATTCATATTGTTGTCTAGCTAAGATTGCTACACCATATGCACCCATAAGCCCAGAGATATCTGGTCGTACAACATTTTTACCTACAATTTTTTCGAAAGCTCTTAATACAGCATCATTATAGAAGGTTCCACCTTGTACAACAATATGATCTCCTAAAGTACTTACATCTCTAACTTTCATAACTTTTTGAATAGCATTTTTTATAACGGAATAAGAAAGTCCTGCTGAAATATCTCCAACGCTATAGCCTTCTTTTTGGGCTTGCTTTATTTTGGAATTCATAAATACAGTACATCTTGATCCTAAGTCCACTGGTCTTTTAGAGATAATTGCTTCTTGTACGAATTTTTCTATTGAAAGATTTAAGCTCTTTGCAAAAGTTTCAATAAAAGATCCACATCCTGAAGAACAAGCTTCATTAAGCATGATATTATCTATTGCACCGTTTTTTAATCTTATATATTTCATATCTTGTCCACCAATGTCCACAATACTAGTAACATCTGGTTGGAATTTTTTTGCAGCTGTATAATGAGCAATTGTTTCTATTTCGTTTAAATCCACATTTAGAGCAGTTTGAATTAATTTTTCACCATATCCTGTTACACCACTAAATCTGATCTTTGCTTCTTTTGGTAAAATAGAATAAAGTTCCTTTAACATTCCCATAACGCTTTTTAGCGGATTTCCTTCGTTGCTGGCATATAAAGAATATAGCAAATTATCTTCATTATCTGTTAAAACTAATTTAGTTGTTGTAGAACCAGCGTCGATTCCTATAAAACAATCACCTTTAAAATCTTTTAAGTCTTTTCTAGTAACTTTTGCTTTTTCATGTCTTGCTTTAAACTCTTCATAATCACTTTCTGAATCAAAAAGAGGCTCAACAGGATTTGTTGTATTATCATGTGAAATTTTTAAATTATGTATTTTTTCCTTTAATTCATTTACGGTAATTGGCGTATTATCGATAGCATCTAAGCATGCACCTTTTGCAACTAAAAGATGAGCTTCATCTGGTACTACAATTTCATTTGGTTTTAAATGAAGTGTTTCTATAAATCTTTTTCTTAATTCTGGCAAATAATTCAAAGGTCCACCTAAAAATGCTACGGTTCCTCTAATAGGTCTTCCACAGGCAAGACCGCTAATAGTTTGATTTACTACAGCCTGAAAAATTGATGCAGCAATATCTGATTTTTCTGCACCTTCATTTATTAAAGGCTGAACATCGGTCTTAGCAAAAACACCACAACGTGAAGCTATTGGATAAATTGTAGTATATGTTTTAGCAAGCTCGTTAAGACCAGCGGTATCCGTATCTAATAATGATGCCATTTGGTCAAGAAATGCACCAGTTCCACCGGCACATGTTCCATTCATTCTTTGCTCTACAGATTGGTCAAAATAAATTATTTTTGCATCCTCGCCACCAAGTTCTATAACTACATCTGTTTGTGGAATGAATTTTTCTACAGCTCTCTTACATGCTACAACTTCTTGAATAAAAGGTAATCCTAAGAATGTTGCGGCAGACATTGCTCCAGAACCTGTTAGTGCTATTGTGTATTTACTATTAGGAAATCTTTCTGCAAGATCTTCCAACACTTTACAAACTGTATTCTTAGTGTCCGAATAATGTCTTGTATAATTTGAAAAGATTTCTTTTTTATTTGCATCTATAACTACTATTTTTACAGTTGTTGATCCAACATCTAGACCAACATGAAGTATATTTTCCATAAATTTCTCCTTTCGTAGATTAAAGCGTAATCTTACTAGATAATTGTATACGGAAAACAGTGTTTTGTCAAATTGTATAAAATGGAAAATGAATGAGATTTTCGTATGATTTAGATAATTTTTCTAGTGAAAAAATCTTTATTAAAAAGTTCTTTTTTTTAATTGTCCAACATAATAATTAATCAAAAAGGGAGGGATTTAATGAAAAAGAAAGAGGGCATTTTAATTGTTATTGTTTTAATAATATTAGTAGTTATATTGGGGGGAATTATATATTACATAAATATAAACAAAAATAAAACAGAAGAAGAAAATAAAATAATTGAGGAATATATTCCACAAGAGGAAATAACAGATGAGCAATTAAAAAATACGATTATTTCTTTGTATTTTATTAACAAAGAAAGTAATGAAATTAATCCAGAAGCAAGGACTATTAATGTAAATTCTTTAATAGATAATCCATACAAATATTTACTTGAAGAATTAATTGATGGTCCTAAAAATGAAAAATTAAAAAAAGCAATACCGGAAAATACAAAAATAAACAATGTAGAACTAACAGGAGATATTTTGAAAATTGATTTTTCAATAGATTTTATAAACAATGCACCTGAAGGTGAAGAAGCGGAAAACATGATCATAGAGACAATTGTAAAAACTGTTACAGAACTAAATGAAGTTAATTCTATAAAAATATTAATAGATGGCCAAGAAAATCAAGGTTTTAAGGATGGTTCAATTAATTTTGAAAAAGTTTTTTCTAGGGAAGATTATTAAAAATAGAAACAGAAGCTATCAATCTTCTGTTTCTATTTTTTTAGTAAATCTGCAAATTTTTTTGTTTTAATAACAATGGCAAATTGATTTAAAAAATTTTCAACTTGATAAAGGGAGCATATTAAATTATTTTTTTTAGCGAATATTTTATTATTCATAAAAGCCTCCAAATTTGAAAAAATCTAAACTATAGTATATAATATGATATGAAATTTATTATGTTGAGGGAAAAAATGAATTTAAAAGAAAATGAAAGAATAGATGATTTAGAATATAAAGGATTAAAAATAATACAAAATGAAAATTATTTTTGTTTTGGAATGGATAGTATATTATTAAGTGACTTTGCAAAAGAAATAAAAAAAGATAGTACAATATTAGATATTGGCACAGGCACAGGAATAATTAGCATTTTATTATCTAAAAAAACAGAATGTAAAAAGATATATGCTGTAGAAATTCAGAAAGAAATTGCGGATATGGCTAAAAGAAGCATTGAATTAAATGATCTTCAAAATAAAATAGAAATAATTAATGATAATATTACAAATATAGAAAATTTAATAGAAAAAAATTTAATTGATGCAATAGTTACTAATCCTCCATATAAAAAGAAAAATAGCGGAATAAAAAATGAAAATATAAATAAATTAATTTCAAGACACGAAATAACAGCAAGCCTAGATGATTTTATTTCTAATGGAAGTAAAATTCTAAAGGATAAAGGTTCTTTTTATATGGTAAATAGACCAGAAAGACTTGGAGAAATAATAATATTATTTAAGAAATATAAAATTGAACCAAAAAAACTAAGGATGGTATATCCAAAAATTAATAGTAAACCAAATTTAGTATTAATAAAGGGAATAAAAAATGCGGGGGAATTTTTAGATATTGAAAAACCATTAATAGTATATAATGAAGATAATTCATATACTGATGAAATTTTAGAAATATATAATAAAAAATAGGAGGAAAAATGAAAGGGAAATTATATGTCGTTGCAACACCAATAGGAAATTTAGATGATATAACATTAAGAGCTATAAATGTTTTAAAAAATGTTGATATTATAATTGCAGAAGATACCAGACATTCTTTAAAGTTATTAAATCACTTAGAGATATCTAAACCATTAATTAGTTATCATAGACATAACGAAGAAGAAAAATCGGATAGCATTTTAGAAAAAATTGAAAACGGTAAAAATATTGCACTAATATCTGATGCTGGAACACCTGTAATTTCAGACCCGGGAGAAATAATTGTAAAAAAAGCATTAGAAAGGAATATAGAAGTTATTCCAATACCTGGGGCATGTGCAATTATTACAGCTTTAATGGGAGCAGGAGTAAAAACCAAAAAATTTAGTTTCTATGGATTCTTATCAATTAATAAAAAAATAAGAAATAAAGAATTAGAAGAAATTCAAAAAAATAATAATACAATAATTTTATACGAAGCTCCTCATAAAATTTTAAATACTTTAAAAGATTTGGGAAAATATGTAGGAGAAAGGAATATTGTTTTAGCAAGAGAATTAACTAAGTTACATGAAGAGTTTATAAGAGGAAATATTAAAGAGATTCAAGAAAAGGTAAATAATCCTAAGGGCGAGTATGTAATAATTATAGATGGAACAGAAGAAAAAATAGAAGAAGAAAATGATTTAAATAATCTTTCTTTAGAGGAGCACTATGAATATTACGAAAAACAAGGATTAGAGAAAAAGGAGATAATTAAGAAAATCGCAAAAGATAGGGGAGTTTCAAAGAATGAAATTTATCAAAAATTTATATAAAAAAATTGTAGTTTATAAACTACAATTTTTTTTATATAATAATTTATTTTTTATCTTCAGTTTTAGAAAGATTTTCAATGCATTTAGAACAAACTAGTTTACCTTTGTAATCAGTTAATTTTTTTGTGCTTCCACAGAATACACAATTAGGTTCATATTTTCTTAGAATAATAGATGAGCCTTCAACATAAATTTCAATTGGATCTTTTTCTTTTATGTCAAATTTATTTCTTAACTCTATAGGAATAACAACCCTTCCTAATTCATCTACTCTTCTTACAATTCCCGTTGATTTCATTTATAATCCTCCTCAATCAAAATAAACGACAAATTATACTATTATAATAACATATAATGTTTTTTTGGTCAATGATTTAAGAACTTTTTTAAAAAAGAAAAAAGGAGGGAGTAGTAGAAAAATTAAATAATATTAAAAAAGTAGTTTCCTTTAATTGGTAATATTGGGAAAAGTTAGAAATATAATAAAAGAGGAGGAGAATATGCTAAATAAAATATGGCCAATTTTTATTATTATTTCATTTATTTACTCTATTTTTAATTCTACTATGGACGGTTTAAATGATTCTATTTTTAAATCATGTAGTCAAACAATCGAAATGACTCTAAGTTTTATAGGAATAATGTGTATGTGGAATGGGATAATGGAAATAATCCAGGAAACTTCTTTAATTAATAAAATTACAAAAGCTTTATCACCAATCATGAAATTTTTGTTTCCGGAATTAAAAAAAGAAAGTAAGGCTTACAATGAAATATCTATGAATATAGTTGCTAATTTATTAGGGTTGGGAAATGCTGCGACTCCCCTAGGGTTAAAAGCAATTAAAACACTACAAAAAGAGAACGACAAAGATGAATTATCAAACTCAATGGTAATGTTTATTGTATTAAATACAATTTCAATACAAATTATACCAACTACAATAATTGCAATAAGGAGTTCCCTTCGGCGCTGTAAATCCTTCCAATATAATATTACCTATATGGATTGCTGAATTCTTTTCTGCTATTGTAGGAATTGGATTAGTAAAAATATTTTATAAAAAGAGATGATATAAATGAATTTTGTAAATTATTTTTCGGCAATTATAATTCCATTTATAATTGCATTTACCTTATTTTATGGAATCGTAGAAAAAAAGAATGTATATGACATATTTTTAAAAGGTGTAAAAAATGGATTTAAGATAGTTATAAAGATATTTCCGACATTACTTGCTATATTTTTAGCAATTAATATGTTAAATACATCTGGAATTATAAATTTTGCAATAAATATTATAAATCCAATACTAGATGTATTTAATATTCCAAAAGAAATAATGCCATTAGCAATATTAAGACCAATATCAGGAAGTGCATCTTTAGGAATTGCAACAAATATAATGCAAGAAAATGGAGTTGATAGTAATATAGGATTAATATCTGCCATTATTATGGGATCAACAGAAACTACTTTTTATACAATTGCATTATATACTAGTGAAATTGGTATAAAAAAGACGAGAAATGTTATATCAACATCACTAATTGCAAATATGGTAGGGGTAATCATATCAATAATGATTATACAGTTTATGTAGAATTTTGTCGAAGGGTTTTTATTGACAACATAATAAAAAGAGAGTAAGATATAAAAAATTAATTCAAAGAGGAAATATGTTTTTTAAAATATTAATTTTAATTTCAATTTATTTTTTTATAAAAGAATTTATTCAAGAAATTATTTCTAAAAAAATCCAAAAAGAAATAAAAAATAGTTAATAATTTTACAGAAGGAGCAGTTTTTTATATATAATTATTAAGCTCCCCCAATTTAAGTTAGGTAATATAAATAAAAAATAATACAATGTTCCTTCTGTAGCCCCCATATATTTACCAATGATAAGTTTCGTTATTAGAAATTTTAAAAGCTCTAAATAATTGTTCTAAAAGAAAAACTCTTATTAGTTGGTGTGGGAAAGTCATTTTAGAAAAACAAATTTTTTCATTTGCTAAATCTAAAATTTCTTTAGATATTCCTAAAGTACCACCAATTATAAAAGTTATAGAACTATTATAATTTAAAGCTATGGAATCTATTTTAGAAGAAAACTCTTCAGAAGTGAATTGTTTGCCATGTAGATCCAAGCATATTATATAAGAATCTTTTTTTAAATGTGCTAATATTTTCTGCCCTTCTAGATCCTTAATACCTTCCATAATTTTTTCATTAACTTTAGAAGGTATCTTTTCATCTGGAAGCTCACTTATTGTTAAATTACAATATTTTGATAATCTTTTTGAATATTCATTTATAGCATTTTTAAAAAAATTTTCTTTAATTTTACCAATGCATAATATATTTATGTTTAGCATTTCAAACTCCTTAAATTAAGAAACAGTAATTAATTTACTAGGTTCATTTCTATTTGCAACAGATATTTTTATTGAATTTTCGTCAAAATTACTATGTATTAATTCATCTATAACTGTTTGATATGCTAGTTCAGGAAAATTATTTTCTTTGCTTAAATGTCCTAACATAACTTCTTTTAAAGAACCCTTTAATAAATAAGCTATTGTTTTTCCTGCCATTTCATTTGGCAAATGACCATTTGGACCAAGAATTCTTGTCTTTAGATAATAAGGATATTTTCCTGACTTAAGAATTTCTGGATCATAATTAGACTCTAGCAAAATAAAGCTACTTCCATCTAATTTATTAATAATTGAATTATTCATATGTCCAATATCTGTAGCAATACTAATTTTCTCATTATTATTTGTAATATTAAAACCGCAAGGGTCAGCTGCATCATGAGGAATAGAGAATGGATCAATTACTAAATCACCAATTTCGAATGTTTCATAAGATTTAAATAATTTTTTGTTTTTATCATCTATTCTATCCCTTTGCTTTGGCATTGCTTCCCAAGTTTTTTCATTTGCATATACTGGTATATTAAATTTAGAAGATACCATCCCAAGACTTTGTACATGGTCAGAGTGCTCATGTGTAACAATTATTGCATTAATATCATTAAGAGAAACATCATTAGAAGACAAAGCAGAAGTTAGTTTTTTTAGACTAACTCCGCTATCAACTAAGATCTTTGTACTTTCACTTTCAATAAAAAGACTGTTACCAGTACTTCCACTATATAAACTTCTAAAATTTAACATTTATATTCATCCTTTGCTTATTCTGAAACTCTTTCTATTTTTGCTCCTAAATTTCTAAATTTATTTTCTATATTTTCATAACCTCTGTCTATGTGTTGCAAATTATAAACTTCTGTTTTTCCCTTTGCAATTGCACCAGCTATTATTAAGGCTGCGCCTGCACGTAAGTCTGTAGAGTAAACTGGAGCAGCAGATAATTCGTTTACGCCTTGGAATACTGCAGACTTTCCAGAAGCTGTAATATTTGCTCCCATTTTATTTAATTCAGCTGTGTATTGAAAACGAGATTCCCAAATACTTTCATTTATTATACTTGTACCATTAGCTATAGATAAAACAACACCCATTTGAGGTTGTAAATCTGTAGGGAATCCTGGGTATGGTGCTGTTTTAATTGTGGCTTTATTTGGCCTTTTTGTAGCCCATACTCTTAAAGTATCTCCATCTATATCTTCAACATGTCCACCAATTTCTAATATTTTTGCAGTTACACATTCAAGATGCTTTGTAATACAATTTTTTATTACTATATCTCCTTTAGAAGCAACAGCTGCTAACATAAAAGTACCTGCCTCTATTTGGTCTGGAACTACTGAATATGTTGCATTACCATGTAATGTCTTAACACCATTAATTTTTATAACATCTGTACCAGCACCACGAATATCTGCTCCCATTGTATTTAAAAAGTTAGCAACATCAACAATATGTGGTTCTTTAGCAGCATTATCAATTGTAGTTGTTCCTTCTGCTAAAACAGCGGATAGCATTATATTTATTGTAGCACCTACAGAAACAACATCCAAATATATTGGAGTTCCGATTAATTTCTTAGCTTTTGCTTGTATTTTACCTTGTGAAACATCAACTTTAGCTCCAAGTGCTTCGAAACCTTTTATATGCTGGTCAATAGGTCTTGGACCCAAATTACAACCTCCAGGCAATCCAACTTGTACATCTTTAAATCTTCCAAGTAAAGCACCAATTAAATAATAAGATGCTCTAAATTTTCTTGTAAGTTCTAAAGGTGCTTTAGTTGATGTAATATTTGTTGTATCTATTCTTAAAGTATTATTATCAATCCATTCGATTTTTGCACCTAATTCTGTTAGGATGTTGCAAGATATATTTACATCACTAATATTTGGTACATTTTCTATTGTACAAACTCCATTAACTAAAAGTGTAGCAGGTAGTATTGCTATTGCAGCGTTTTTTGCACCGCTAATAGTTACTTCACCTTTTAAAGGTGTACCACCTGTAATTACTAATTTATCCAAAACGATTACCTCCATTATATTTTAATTAAATACCTAATAAAATATAACATAAAAGAAGGCAGTTGACAACTATTGTATATAAATTTTTAATCTTTATTAAATTGATTAAACCATTCAATTAATTTAAACTTAATTTGTATATTGGAATTATCATTTAGGTTTGATTTCCCTTCACTTATTAATTTATATTCTTCGGAATTAAGGGAATCTTCTAAAATCTCTTTTGAATCATTTGGTAAAACGCCGCTGGAAGAACCGACTAGACAAAGAGGAGGAAAAAGTACGCACCACCAGTTTTGACCGATTGCATCACCAATTTCAATCTTTAAAGCATCATAGTTTCCTGATGGGAAAGATATATTACCGTAATCTTTTGTGGGGAAAAAGAAATTTCCTAATTTTATATTAACAGCATAATCATAACCATTTTCGTGAATAGTGTTTAAAGCAATCTTTTTAAATTCATCTATGTTATTATTAACTAAAGATATTACAGATTGTTTATCCGAAATATCTTTGGTCAAAGTATTCATATACTTAACTATATTATCTCTAACTTTTAGTTTTAAATCTTGATCTTGTTGAGAGTCACTATTAGCGATAATATGTAGTCTTAATACGCTATTGGATAAATCAGAAGATACAGCCATTACATAATTTTTTGATAATAGAAAGATATATGTTATTAATAGTGCAATTATTATAAAGATAAAAATTAATTTTTTTTTCATAAAAACCTCCTAAAATAAATATATTAGGAATATGAAACTAAAACTAAAAAAATATACATACGAAAATAAAATATTTGTCGAGCGAATATTGAAAAACAAAAATGGAAAATATTGACAGCAACAAAAGTGGGTGTTAAAATTTGTAAATAGCCAGGATATTGGAGGGATCATATGTATTATAAGAAAAATTTTAAAAGGATGTCTAGCTTCTATGTAAATGAAGTTCATTTAATAACAATGTTACTTCCATACATAGAAAACAAAATTAAGGAAGATGATATCATTACAGTATTACAAGATGACCTAGAAAAAACCGTAAATTTATTACTTGCAAAAATAAATTTAAAAGAAGAGTTAAAAGAAAAAATTAAAGGTATTGATTGGAAAGCGAAGAATATCAAAGATTGCAAGAAACTAGAAAATGCTATTGGTAATAAAACAGTATATATAATAATAAACGGGAATGAAAGATATATTAAGGAAATAAATAAACAAATTAGAAAATTTAATAATAAAGACAAAGACGTGGAAAACAAAACAATACTAATAAACTGCTATAATATAGTTGAGTTTAATAAGAATATTATAGAAATTTTAAATCAAACCGATAAAATACTAAATACATCTGGAGAACATGAGATAGAGGAAATTTTTCCAGAATTTGTGAGAGAAAAAGAAAAAATAAGGAAGAAAGCGTAAAATAAAAGTCCGTAAGTATTGACGAAAAAATTTTTATATTATAAGATAAGGACGTCATTTATAAAATATAGAATTAAGGAAGGCAGAAAAATGGAGAAATACAATAAAGCAAAAGAATTATTAAAGAGGTACGGACAAGAACAATTATTAGTTTGCTATGAAAAACTAGATGAAAAAGGGAAAGAAGAATTATTAGATCAAATATTAAATGTTGATTTTGATTTAATAGAAAAATTATATGAGCAAACAAAGAAAGGCGTAGAAATGGGGGACGATGTTATAGAACCTGTTGAATACGTAGATAAGTCAAAATTATCAAAAGAAGAATATGAAAAATTGGAGAACATCGGAGAAAAAGCGATTAAAGACGGAAAATTAGCTGTTTTAACATTAGCAGGAGGACAGGGAACAAGGCTTGGATATGATGGACCAAAAGGAACATTTGACATTGGCCTAGATACACATGAGTCTTTATTTGAACTTATTTGTAAACCTATAAAAGAAGCAAATGAGAAATATGGTATAACAATTCCTTGGTATATTATGACAAGTCATGAAAACAATGGTCAAACAGTTAAATTTTTTGAAGACCATAATTATTTTGGATACCCAAAGGAAGATATAATATTTTTCATTCAAGGTGAACTACCAATGATAGATACAAATGGAAAAATATTGGTAAATGAACAAGGATTCCTAAAATTAGCTGCTGACGGACATGGAGGAGTATTCGAATCTATGTTAAAAAGTGGTGCCCTAGAAGATATGAACAAAAGACATATTGAATGGGTATTTATTGGACCAGTAGATAATCCTTTAGTTAATATGGTAGATCCAATTTTTGTTGCTGTTGCAGAAACAAGAAATTGCATGGCAGCTGGAAAATCTGTTGTAAAAGCTAGACCGGAAGAAAGAGTTGGTGTATTCTGCAAAAGAAATTCAAAACCAAGTGTTGTAGAGTATACAGAAATTTCAGAAGAAATGAGCAATGCAAGAGACGAAAAGGGAGAGTTGGTTTTTGGAGAATCTCATATAAATTGTAATTTATTTAATATAAAAAGAGTAAATGAAATTGCAGCTAATAAATTGCCATATCATGAAGCATTTAAAAAAGCAAATTATATAAATAGTGATGGTAAATTAGTTATAGCAGATAAACCAAATGCCTACAAATTCGAAACATTTATATTCGATGCATTCCAAAGTATGGAAAGTATGGCAATAATGAGAGTTAAAAGAGAAGAAGAATTTGCACCTGTTAAAAATGCAGAAGGTGTAGATAGCCCAGAAACAGCTAGAGAATTATATATAAATTTTCATAAAAACTTAAAAAAATAATAAATAAAATGGGCTTTAATGCCCATTTTTATGTTTAAAGGAGGAAAAAATGGATTACTTAAAAGAATATCAAAGATGGTGTGCTGATGAAGCTTTTGATGAAGAAACAAAAAACGAGCTAAATGCAATAAAAGATAACGAAAAAGAAATAGAAGATAGATTTTATAAAGAATTAGAATTTGGAACAGCAGGATTAAGAGGCGTAATTGGTGCAGGGACAAATAGAATGAATATATATACTGTAGGAAAAGCAACACAGGGACTAGCAAACTATATAATTAAAAAACAAGGAGAAGATAGGGGAGTAGTTATTGCATACGATTCAAGACATATGTCACCAGAATTTAGTAAAGAAGCTGCATTAATACTAAATGCAAATGGAATAAAGACATATTTATTTGATGAATTAAGACCTGTTCCGGAATTATCTTTTGCAGTTAGACAATTACATTGTATTGCTGGAATAATGATAACAGCAAGCCATAATCCACCCAAATATAACGGATACAAAGTATACTGGGAAGACGGAGCACAAATTGTTCCACCTGTAGATAAAGGAATAATAGAGGAAGTAAATAAGATAACAGATTATTCTATAATTAAAAAAATATCTCAAGAAGAAGCTGAGAGCAAACAACTATTTAATATGGTTGGTAAGGAAATAGACGAACAATACATGGAAACACTAGAAAAACTTGTTTTAAATCCAGAAGTAATAAAGAAAGAGAAAGATTTAAAGATAGTATATACGCCTTTACATGGAACAGGGAATAAACCCGTAAGAACAATTTTGAAGAGATTAGGTTTCGAAAATGTATATGTAGTAAAAGAGCAAGAACTACCTGATGGTGACTTTCCAACAGTGGATTATCCAAACCCAGAAGATCCAAAAGCTTTCAGGCTAGCATTAGAATTAGCAAAGAAAAAAGATGCAGATATTGTTTTAGCTACGGACCCAGATGCAGATAGGCTTGGAGTATATGCAAAAGATTCAAAGACAGGGGAATATAAATCTTTTACTGGAAACATGTCAGGGTTATTAATTGCAGAATATGAATTATCACAAAAACAAGAGAGAAATATAATTCCAAAAGATGGAGTTTTAATAAAAACAATAGTATCATCAAATCTTGCAGATAGCATTGCTAAAAATTATAATATAAAATTAATAGAAGTCCTAACAGGTTTTAAATATATAGGAGAACAAATGAAGATATTTGAAGAAACTGGTAGTGGTACTTATCTATTCGGATTTGAAGAAAGCTATGGATGTTTAATAGGAACTCATGCTAGAGATAAAGACGGAATAGCAGCAGTAATGGCACTTTGCGAAGCAGCTGCTTACTATAAAAATAAAGGTTTAACACTATGGGATCAAATGATAAATATATACGAAAAATATGGCTATTTTAAAGAAGATCTTTTATCTTTAACTTTGGAAGGAGCAGATGGAGCAAAACAAATTAAAGAAATGATGGAAAAACTAAGAAATAATGTGCCTAATAGAATAGGAAATTATGCAGTAAAGAAATTTAGAGACTATAAAGTTGGAAAGATTATAGACATGTATACAAAAGAAGAAAAAGCAACAGAATTACCAATTTCGAATGTATTATATTTCGATTTGGAAAATGATTCTTGGGTATGTGTAAGACCTTCTGGAACAGAACCAAAAATAAAATTCTATGTTGGAGTTAAAGGAAGCAATATGCAAGATGCAGAGAGTAAAGTTAAAGAATTAAAAGAAGATATACAAAAAATTATAAAATAAGAATAAAAAAATAAAGTCTTTATGGACTTTATTTTTTTATTCTCCTAATTAAATTTAAAACTAATTTTTGATCTTGAAGACTCATATCTTTTAATTCATCGGTTATGGTTGTAATAATAGCATCTGAATCATCTTTAAAGAACTGATTAAATAATTGTGTTGGATTAGTATCTATAGCTTTACAAAGCAAAATAATATTATATATGCTAGCATTATATCTACCATTTTCAAATTTTGATAAATATTCAGGTGTTAAATCGCTCTTTTCAGCTACTTCTTCTTGAGTAAACCTTTTGCTTTTTCTAATCTTTTTATAAGTATTACCGATAATTTTATTTGCTTCTTTTAAATCCATGTGCTATCCTCCTAAAAAATTTATATTAAGTATATCAGCACTTTAAAAATAAATTAATGAACTGAACAGTAAAAAAGAGCAAACAAATTAAACGATAATTTAACTATGCATTCCAACCTTTAATTTTACTTCGTTTTATAGCCCCATATATATTTGCTTTAACATGAGGAATTTGCTTACTTAAACTATATAATAATTTTTTCATATCTTCTCTTTTAGAAACCCCATCCATTGGACAAGCCTTTGGCATAATTGTAATATTATTATTTTTTATAAAACTATTAGTTTGCTTTTCAGAAACATAAATAAGAGGTCTAATTAATGTCATCTTTGACCTATCCATATATGACTTAGGAGCAAATGTTGAGATATTACCGGTATATAAAACATTCATAAGAAAAGTTTCTAAAACATCATCTTCATTATGACCAAGAGCAATTTTATTGCAGGAATGCTCAATTGCGGTTGTATTTAAGATACCACGTCGTAAATTTGCACAAAGAGAACATGGATTCTTTTCCTTCCTAATATCAAAAACGATTTCTTTTATAAAGCTATCCGCAATAACTAATTCCACTCCAATTTTATTACATAAATTATATAATAAGTCTGTATTAAAAAATTCAAAGCCAGGATTTACTGCAATTGCAATTAAATCAAATTTTTTAGGATAGAATCTTTGTAAAGACTTTAGAGCAAGAAGAAGGGTAGTAGAATCCTTTCCTCCTGATAAGGCAACAGCAATTTTATCTCCTTCTTCGATCATATTAAATTCTTCTATTGCTTTTCTCATCTGACCAAGTATTTTTTGCATAATAAAATTCTTTCCTTTCCATAGTGATAAAAGTAGAAATATTATATCCAAAAGACTAAGAATTTTCAAGACTTTTACATTTTGTAAGCCTAAACTTGAAAAAAAACAATATAGCTGATATAATACAAAAGTATTATAAATATGCACTTATAGCTCAGGTGGATAGAGCGCTCCCCTCCTAAGGGAGAGGCCGCTGGTTCGAATCCAGCTAAGTGCACCAAACAAATAAGGATTCCTAAGGAGAGAAGATGGGCAAGGAATTTTTTATGAAAGCAGCTCTAAAAGAAGCTAAAAAAGCATATAATAAAGGAGAAGTACCAGTAGGAGCTGTGATAGTTAAAGATAATGAGATAATTTCAAAGGGACATAATTTAAAGGAATCAAAAAATAACACAATAAAACATGCGGAAATAATTGCCATAGAGAAAGCAAGTAAAGCAATGAATTCATGGAGATTAGAAGATTGTGATATTTATATAACTATGGAGCCATGCCCAATGTGTATGGGTGCAATTATTAATTCTAGAATAAGAAAGATTTATTATGGAGTAAGTGACCAAAAATCAGGAGCATGTGGTTCTGTAATAGATTTAACAGAATATAAATTTAATCATATACCAAAATATGAAAAAAATATATTAAAAAATGAGTGTAGGGAGATTTTACAACAATTTTTTAAAGGTTTAAGGATTAAAAACAAAAAAGAATAGAAGGTGTTAATTTTGAAGATAAGTGAATTAAAAAATAAAAAAATAGTTCATATATGTGTGATACTTGGAATCATTGCAATCCTACTAATTATAGCTGGAATTATTATGCTAAGATATCAAGTAGAAGGAGAAAAAGACTTACCTTTCGAACTTTCTAAAATAATTGTTGTAAGTACTGCAGAAGGTAAAGAAATAGATCCTGTTGAAGGAAATAGATGGAATTTTAGTGTAAACCAAAACAATGATATATATTTACAAATACAAAAAAATGATGAATATAAACACAGTTCAAATATTAAAAACATAAGCTTTGAAAATTTTAATATTCAAAAGGCAAATGGCGCAGAAAAAATTAAATTATATAGAGTAAATGCAGAAGGAAAAATAACAGAGGACGCAGCACATTTAGTTAGCAATACTCTAAACTATAAAGGAGCAAAAGAAAATAATTTAGAAGCCTTAGAGATTTCAAACCAAGGTGGAATTATTTTATTAAGATCTGTTAATGAAAATGTTTGCGAAGTAAGAAATAATGAAGAGACAATAGTACATGATGGAACATTATTAGCAAAGGGTAATGTAAATCCAGATGATTTAACATATACACTAAGTTTTGATATTATAATAGAAACAAATAGAAACATTAAATATAAAGGAACAGTATCATTATATTTACCTACTGGTAGTATAGAAACAGAAGGTAGAGCACAAATGGAAAAAACTGATTTTAGCGATATTGTTTTTAAAAGGATGTAAATGTACTTGATAAAAGTATAAAAAACATATATAATAGCAATGCATAAAAAAGTTTAGCCTTTGTATGGAAGGCAATCTCCAATAAAAAGCTATGAACCTTGTCAGGTCCGGAAGGAAGCAGCAATAAGTAGTGTATTTATGTGGAGTAATTGTCTCCCATAGAGAGGCTAAACTTAAATTAGGGGTTTTATTTAAATAAATTAAAGGGAAGTGATTTAAATGGCATATACAGCGCTATACAGAAAATTCAGACCTTTAACTTTTGACGAAATTGTAGGACAGGAACATATTACAAGAACATTAAAAAATCAAATTATTGCAGGAAGAGTTGGACATGCATATTTATTTAATGGGTGTAGAGGAACAGGAAAAACTTCTGCTGCAAAAATATTAGCAAGAGCAGTTAATTGTTTAAATCCTAAAGATGGAGAGCCATGTAATGAATGTGAAATATGCAAAGCAGCACTTTCAGGATCTTTAACAGATATTGTTGAAATGGATGCTGCATCAAATAATAGTGTTGAAGATATAAGATCTATAAGAGATGAAGTTAACTTCTTACCAACACTTGCAAAATATAGAGTATATATTATAGATGAGGTACATATGTTGTCAACAGGAGCATTTAATGCTTTATTAAAAACATTGGAAGAACCACCTGCACATGTAAAATTTATTTTAGCAACAACAGAACCTCAAAAATTACCAGCAACAATATTATCTAGATGTCAAAGATTTGATTTTAAAAAGATATCACCAGAGAATATTATAAAAAGATTAAAAATAGTTTGTGCATCAAGTAATATAACAGTAGATGAAAATGCTTTAAAAATAATCGCATCATTGTCAGAAGGTGCAATGAGAGATGCACTAAGTATATTAGAAAGATGTTTGCAAGACGGAGATAACGAAATATCTGAAGATAAAGTAAAGGAACTTGTTGGAATTCCAAAATTAAATTTTATAGAAGATATTGTTGAAAGCATTATAAATAAAGATGTAGACAAATGCTTAGTAACATTAAAAACAGTGATAAGCGAAGGAAAAGATCAAAACAATTTTCTTTGGGAAATAATTAAATATGTAAAAGATATTTTATTATTTAAAGTAACAGGAGAAGTTGGTATATATAGTGAAGCAGAGCAGCTTAAATTAAAGCAACTAGCAGAGATAAGCGCAAAAGAAGATTTGGTACATTTAATTTATGAATTATCAAATTTAGAAAATGATATGAAATGGTCATCACAAAAAACTATTATGCTAGAAGCAGGATTTATAAAATTATGTGATACGAACACATCTGTAATAAATAATGGTAATAATGTGCAAGGAATAGAAAATAATGCTAATTCCAACGATATACAGGAATTACAAAGAAGATTATTTAGAATAGAAAATGTATTAAGCAAAGCAGGGCAAAATAAAAATATATCAAATAATATTAAACAACCAGAAGAAAGGGCAAAACCAATAGAGCGTAAGCCATTAACACCGGAAGAAATTAAACAAAATACTTTTTGGAAAGATATTTTAGGAAAATTTAAATCCGAAGGGAAAATGGGATTATATGCAAATTTATTAAATACAAATATTACAGAAATAAATGATATGACAGTCGGAATAAATTTTAAGAATGGATTAAATCCACTAGCAAAGGGAATATTGGAAAAACCAGAAAATATACATGAAATTTCTAAAGAAATTTCGATTGCTTTTGGAAAAGATATGAAAGTAAAATTATTAGGAAATCAGGAAGAAGCTAAGCCACAAAAATCTGATTTAGAAACTTTAGTAGAGGGCTTGGATATTCCAATAGATATAATAGATTAAAATAGGAGGTAATAAAATGTCAAGACGTGGAGGATTCCCAGGAGGTATGGGAGGTTTTGGAGGTATGAACCTTAATAATTTAATGAAAGAAGCAAAAAAGATGCAAGCAGATATAGAAAAGACTCAATCAGAAATAGCATCTAAAGAATTTGAAAGCACAGCAGGTGGAGGAGCAATAACAGTAAAAGTCAGCGGAAATAAAGAAATAAAAGAAATAAAATTAAGCAAGGATATTGTTGACCCAGATGATGTAGAAATGCTACAAGATCTAATTTTAACATGTGTAAACGATGCGTTAAAAAAGGTAGATAGTGCTACACAACAACAAATGGGAAAATATAATATTCCAGGATTAATGTAAGGAGTAAAGATGTCTATATATTCACCATCAATAGAAAAACTAATAGAAAATTTCGAAAAATTACCAAGTATAGGGAATAAAACAGCTACAAGACTAGCATTTTATATGCTAAATTGTAGTGACGAGACTGCTGAAGAATTTGTAAAAGCAATAGAAGAAGCGAGAAAGAATTTAAAATATTGTTCAGTATGTTTTAATATTTCGGATACAGATCCATGCATGATTTGTGCAAATCCAAAAAGAGATAAATCAATAATTTGTGTTGTAGAAGATGTAAAAGATATTATTGCAATGGAAAAAACACACGAATATAAAGGAGTATACCATGTTTTGCATGGTTCGATTTCACCAATGAATGGTGTGGGGCCTGACGATATTAAGATAAAAGAATTATTAGCAAGACTACAAACAGGGGAAGTAAAAGAAGTAATTTTAGCTACAAATCCAAGAGTAGAAGGAGAAGCAACAGCAATGTACTTATCAAAATTAATAAAACCACTTGGAATAAAAGTAACAAGAATTGCAAGAGGAATTCCAGTAGGAGGAGACCTAGAATATACAGATGAAATTACATTGCTACAAGCATTAGAAGGACGTAGAGAAATATGAGAAATATAAAATTAACAATTGAATATGATGGAAAAGAATTTAATGGCTGGCAAAAACAGCCAAACAAATTAAATATTCAAGGAAATTTAGAAAGAGTTATTTCTGATATAACCAAAGAAGATATAGAACTTATTGGTTCTGGGAGAACAGATGCGGGAGTACATGCTTTAGGACAAGTAGCAAATTTCAAAACTAATTCTAATATTCCAATAGAAAAATTCGCAATAGCCATTAATTCTAGGTTAAAAAAATCAATAGTGGTAAAAAAAGCAGAAGAAGTACCAGAAAGATTCCATAGCAGATATAATTGTAAAAAGAAAACATATAGATATGTAATTAATAATTCAGAAACAGGAAGTGCAATATATAGAAATTTGGAATATAATTTTAAAATTCCATTAGATATAGTAAAGATGCAAGAGGCAGCTAAATATTTTGTTGGTGAACATGACTTTTCTGGTTTTAAGGCTAGTGGAACTAGTAGTAAAAGCAGTATAAGGACAATATATTCTGCAAAAGTAGAAAAAAATGGAGAAAGAATAAATATAGAGCTTACAGGAAATGGTTTCTTATATAATATGGTAAGAATAATTGCTGGAACTTTATTGGAAGTTGGACTTGGAAAAATTAAGCCAGAAGAGATAACGGAAATAATAGAATCAAAAGATAGGCAAAGGGCAGGAAAAACATTGCCACCACAAGGACTATACTTAGTAGAAGTTGATTATGGTAAGTAACAAAATAAATAAATATTCATAATATATATAAAGCAAATAATATAAAAATTGGAAGGATTTGAATTATTATGAATGTTTTATTAGTATTTTTTGCAATACCATTTGCAGTAATAGTAATTTCAATTGCATTAGAAAAATTATTAGATTGTCCAATATTAGTTGCAGCTATTGCATTTGCAGTAATGTTATTACTTGCCATAATTGCTTCCAGCACAGCATATTTTATACTGGCTATAATTTATTCTTTAATATCATTTGTAACTGCTTGGATTAGCAAATATATGCATAAAATTTTAAGAAGTATAGGCAATTGCACTAGGGATTGCAATAATGAAATAAATAATAATTGTAATAATGGAAATAATACTAATACATTAAGTGTTAATGCAAGAATTAATCAATTAAATAATTCTAAAAACATGGGAACTTTTAGTGGATGTTATAGAAGGAGATAAATATGAGGATAGACAAATTTTTAAAAGTAGCAAGGGTAATTAAAAGAAGAACAATAGCAAATGAAATGGCAGATATGGGAAGAATATCTGTAAATGGTAAACAGGTTAAACCAAGTTATGATGTAAAAATCGGTGATATAGTAGAAATAAAATTTGGAGAAAAAATTTCTAAATTCAAAATTATAGAAATTCCAAAAACATTAGGAAAGAATATGCCGGAGATGATAGAATTATTGTAATTAATTCTCATCTTCGGCAATTGTTTTTGCAATATTATAAATAAGTCTTTGCTTTTCTGGAGAGCATTTATCTAATATTTTTTTGAAGTCTTCATCTAGATATGTTCTTGAATCTTCAGAACTTCCAGATAAAATATAACCTTCTGAAACATCTAATAGTTTACAAACCTGAGACAATCTGTTTAAATTTAGATGTGAGTGTCCGCGCTCAACACGACTTAAAAAAGCGACTGACACATCAAGCTCTTCTGCTAAATTTTCTTGAGTCATCTTCTTAGCAAGTCTTGCTTGTTTTAAGCGTTCTCCAATAATAGAATAATCTAACCCCATAATGTTCCTCCATAAAAACTGATAAACACAATATAGCATTTAAATAAAAACGCTAGAAGAAACTATTCGGTAAATATTAATTAATCAATTTATATTATTGTTCCAAAATATCGACAAAATATTATTAAATTTTTTTAATATCTTATTGATACTTATTATCACTTATGGTATGATGATAGAAGGTATGGAAAAATATAAAAATAGGAGGTATAAAATGGAATTTAAAGAATGGAACGGCTTTAAAAAAGAAGGCGAATGGACTAAGGAAATAGATGTTAGAGGATTTATTCAATCTAACTACACACCTTATGAAGGCGACGAAAGCTTTTTAAAGGGAGTTTCAGAAAAATCTAAAAAATTATGGGACGAAGTACTAGAACTTTATAAAAAAGAAGTAGAAAAGGGAGTTTTAGATGCAGATTGCAAAACACCTTCAAGAATAGATGCTTATGAACCAGGATATATAAATAAAGACTTAGAAGAAATAGTAGGTCTTCAAACAGATGCTCCATTAAAAAGAGCAATAATGCCAAATGGAGGAATAAGAATAGTAGAAAAATCAGCTGAAAGTTATGGATACAAAGTTGATGATGAAGTAGAATATATATATCATACACTAAGAAAAACTCATAACGATGGGGTATTCGATGTATATACAAAGGATATAAGAGCAGCAAGAAGTTCACACCTAATTACAGGTCTTCCAGACGGATATGGTAGAGGAAGAATTATAGGTGATTATAGAAGAGTTGCACTATATGGTGTTGATGTATTAATAGAAGATAAACAAAAATTATTGGATACATCACTAAATACGGATGAATTCACAGAAAAAGTTATTCGTGAAAGAGAAGAAGTTGCAGACCAAATTAAGGCTTTAAAGCAATTAAAGAAAATGGCTGAATCATACGGATTTGACATATCAAAACCAGCTTCTAATGCAAAAGAAGCAATACAATGGTTATATTTTGGATATTTAGCTGCAATTAAAGATCAGAATGGTGCAGCAATGAGCCTAGGAAGAACATCAACATTCTTAGATATATATATTCAAAGAGATCTAGAAAATGGATTATTAACAGAAGAAGAAGCACAATCATTGATGGATCAATTTATAATAAAATTAAGATTAGTAAGATTCTTAAGAGCTCCTGAATATAATGAATTATTCAGTGGAGATCCAGTTTGGGTAACAGAAAGTATCGGAGGAATGGGAATTGATGGTAGAACTTTAGTTACTAAGAACTCATACAGAGTACTTCATACTCTAGAAAACCTAGGAGCAGCTCCAGAACCAAATCTAACAGTATTATGGTCAAAAGATTTACCAGAATCATTTAAAAGATATTGTGCAAAAGTATCAATAGACACATCTTCAATACAATATGAAAATGATGATTTAATGAGAATAACTCTTGGAGATGATTATGGAATAGCATGTTGTGTTTCTGCTATGAAGATTGGAAAACAAATGCAATTCTTTGGAGCAAGAGCAAATCTTGCTAAAACATTGCTATATGCAATTAATGGTGGAAAAGATGAAATATCTGGAAAACAAATAACACCAATGTTTGAGCCAATAACATCAGAATATCTTGACTATAATGAAGTAATTGCAAAATTTGATCAAATGATGGATTATGTAGCAAAAATATATATAAAAGCTTTAAATGCAATACATTATATGCATGACAAATATTCATATGAAGCATTAGAAATGGCTTTACATGATAGAGATGAAGATGTTTTAAGAACAATGGCTTGCGGAATTGCAGGTTTATCAGTAGTTGCTGATTCACTTTCTGCAATAAAATATGCTAAAGTAAAAGTAATCAGAAACGAAGAAGGATTAGCTGTAGACTATAAAGTAGAGGGAGATTTCCCTAAATTCGGAAATGATGATGACAGAGTAGATAATATTGCAGTAGAATTAGTAAAAACATTCTTAAGAAAATTACAAAAACATCAAACATATAGAAATTCTAAACACACATTATCAATATTAACAATAACATCAAATGTTGTTTATGGTAAAGCAACAGGAAATACTCCAGATGGAAGAAGAGCAGGAGAACCATTTGGACCAGGTGCAAACCCATTACATGGAAGAGATGTTAATGGAGCACTTGCTTCTATGAACTCTATTGCAAAATTACCATATGAATATTCAGAAGATGGAATATCATATACATTTGCAATAACACCTGGAACATTAGGAAAAGATAAGGATACACAAATTACAAATATGGTAAATATGCTACAAGGATATTTTATACAAACAGGACATCATATAAATGTAAATGTATTTGATAGAAAATTACTAGAAGATGCAATGGAACATCCAGAAAAATATCCTCAATTAACAGTTCGTGTATCTGGATATGCTGTAAACTTTGTTAAATTAACAAGAGAACAACAATTAGATGTAATAAACAGAACAATTCATGAAAGAATATAAAATAATCAGGGATTTAGGGATGATGCACATCCTTAAAATCCCTATATTTATGATTGGAGGAAATATGGACGTAAAAAATCAAATGAGGATACATTCTTTCGAAACACTTGGTGCGGTTGATGGACCAGGAATAAGGTTTGTAATATTTACTCAAGGATGTCATCTGAAATGTAAGTATTGCCAAAATCGTGATACATGGGACGTAAATAGTGGAGCAATTTATGATATAAAAGATGTTGTAAAAAGGATAGAAAGATATACAGCATACATGAGAGGTAATGGAGGTATTACAGTTAGTGGTGGAGAGCCACTTCTTCAACCAGATGCATTAATAACATTGCTAAAAGAAATGAAAAAGAGAAATATAAATGTTGCAATAGATACCTCTGGAAATCTACCGATCACAGATAAAATTAAAGAGGTAATAGAACTTACAGATCTATTTTTATTAGATATAAAATGTATAAATGATGATATTTGTAAAGATTTAATAGGAAGATCTAATAAGGAAGAATTAGAATTTGCAAGATATTTAAGTGACCATGGGAAGAAAATGTGGATAAGACAAGTTTTAATTCCAGGTTATACAGATAAAGAAGAAGATTTAAAAGAATTAAAGAAGTTTATTGATTCCTTAGAAACAGTTACAAGAGTGGAAATCTTACCATATCATAATTTAGGAAAATTCAAGTGGGAAGAAATGAATATTCCATATGAATTTGAGAATGTAAAAATACCAACAAATGAAGATATAAGAAAAGCAAAGGAAATTTTGGAATTGTACTAATGTAATAAAAAAATAATATAAATTGCTAAAGATAGCTTCCGTAAAAAGATAGCACATTGGTTGAATTATAGAGCCAATGTGCTATTTACTTATGCAAATATGTATATATAATAGATATAATAAAATTATTATAGGAGAATTGGGTGAAAGAGATGAAAAAAAAGAACAAAAACAAAAAGATAAACTCTGAAAGCCTTGGTACTGTAACACACACACGCACACACACACGTATACTTTCTTTACTAAAAAGTAAAAAAAGTATATTAATAGCAATATTAATATTAGCAATAATAGTTATTGGTATAGCATGTTCTAATATTTTTAAATATAAAAATCAGAGCGAGAATTACAAATTAGAAGAATCAAATAACTTTCAAGCTACAACATATAGTGATGGATATAAGAAAACATCGGAATTAACAACTGCAGATATATCTGATGCATACCAGAAAAATTACCAAGATATATCAATTGATGATGGAAGTTATTTAGAAAAAAGTGCAGAATGGACGGATAAACAAAACGGAGAAGCGTTAATTACAATCAAGGCAAAACAAATTGAAGAGTTAGAAGACACTAGTGCTTTATATGTAGCAACTATGTGTTATGCCCACGGATTAACAGAAGATATAGTAGTAAAAAATATTTTAACATTAATAAAATTTTATGATAAGGTTGATTTTATTGCAATTAATAACTATTACGAAGAAGGAATTTTAGGAGTTCATACATTTTCTTCTAAATCTACAGAAGAAGAAGTTAGAAATTATGTTAGAACGGTAAAAGAAAGTGGTTATGAATATCCTCACTTTATAAATAGTATTCCATATGCAATACAGAAATATTTATTTGGAAATGTAGGAGATAGTTATATAAGTAAAGATAATTTAATAAATAATCCAACTGCGATATATGTTTCTTGCGATGCAATATATCTTAATGAAAGTGATAGTTGGGGAATGGAATATGCTACAGAAAAATACTTTAATTTTATAGAAGAAGAATATGGAGATAGATATTTTTCGATGTCGCAAAGTTCAAAACAGCAATCAAATCCGAATATAATTATTAGATGGCCAAGTTATGCATACAAAAGTACATGGATGAATGTCATAATAGGTGTACTTAATCCAGAAAATTATGGTGAGGCAGATTTAGTATTAAGTGAAGAAAGCTTAAAAAAATGGGAAGAAGGAAAAGAAGTTAATGTAGATGGAGCTATGAATCTGCCATATGCAAATAAAAAATATGCGGCAGACTTTAGTTATGATAAAGATTTTGAAGAGGCAGGGGTACAAGTAATTACAAATTGTACAATTTCCGATACAGTGCAAGACTACTTTGAAATTGTCGATGTTCAGGCAACAGGTGGATCTTCAAGTATGCAAACAAAAGTTACGGGTCAAAACATATTGTTCTATGATGAAAATTACGTATGTGGTAATGAGGTTGTACTAAAAATAAAAGTAAAGTTAAGACCTGATATAATTTCACATTTTGAAGGATTTAATGATACAAACTTTGGAAAAGCAACGTTAAATGGAAGTGTAAATTTATCTGTAAACTCACCTAAACTTGCACCAATAACAACTAGCTATACAGTAAATTATTTGGAAAAAGGAACGAATAAAGTATTAAAAACAGCTAAAACGGATGATGATGTTCCTATAAATACACAAATAAGAGCAACTGATGAAGTGGTATCCATAGATGGATATAATTATGATAGTGCGGATAAAGAAACTTTAACATTAGGTACTAGTGGAAATGTTTTAAATATATATTATACAAAAAGAACGGATTTAAGTTATAAAGTAAATTACTTAGAAAAAGGAAGCAATAAAGTATTAAGTACACAAAAAGTAGTCAATGGACAAACATTCCAAACAGTAATAACTTCAGCAAATGAAGCAATAAAAATAGATGGATATAATTATAATAGTGCGGATAAAGATACCTTAACGATAGGAACAGGAGAAAATGTAATTAATTTATATTACACCAAAAGAACGGATTTAAGCTATAAAGTAAATTATCTAGAAAAAGGAACAAATACAGAAATAAAGACACAAAAAGTAGTCAATGGACAAACATATCAAGCAGTAATAACTTCAGCAAATGAAGTTGTATCAATAGATGGATATAATTATGATAGTGCAGACAAAGAAAGCTTAACGATAGGAACGGGAGAAAATGTAATTAATTTATATTACACCAAAAGAACAGATTTAAGCTATAAAGTAAACTATTTAGAAAAAGATACAAATAAAGAATTAAATAAGCCAAAAGTAGTAAATGGACAAACATTTAAAGCAACAATAAATTCGGCAAGTGAAGTTATTAAAATTTATGGATATGATTACAATAGTGCAGATAAGGATACATTAACAATAGGAACAGGAGAAAACGTAATAAATCTATATTATACAAAGAAAGATTCAAGTGTATTGATACATCATTATATAGAGAATACTACGGAGAGAGTGCCATCAAAAGAGAAAGGACAATTAGTAGCAGATGAAATTATAAATGGAAAAGTAAATGATCAATATAAAACGAGTGAGTCAAGCAATATTGCAAATAACTATGAACTTGTAACGAGTAAACTACCAGCAAATGCAACAGGAGTTATGACAGAAGAGCAAATAATAGTAACATACTACTATAGACTAAAAACACCAACAATAACACCACAAAATATAACTAAAAATGGAACAACCAAAATAGAAAATTTAACAGATGAAATAACATATAATATCTCATATAAGGTAAGTTTAGTGGATTATATAGGAGAGTCAGAAGTAACAATAGTAGATACTCTTGCATATCCAATAGATGAAGCAAAATCAGATTTGGCGGGAGGAACATATAATCCAATAAGTAAGACAATTACATGGATAGAGACAATAAAAGACATAGACAGTTATGAAAATAAAAATAGCGATATAACAATAAATAAAACAATAAAGGTAGTGTATATGGGAATAAGCCAAGAGACAACAAATATTAAAAATACAGTCAAAGGAAGCATAAAAACAAAAACACCAGAGAAAGAATTTGGAGAAACAACAGCAAATACAACTACTTCTACGGAATTCTTAGTAAATATACCAGTAAGTAAAGTTTGGGAAGATGATAGCAATAAGCTAGGACAAAGACCAACAAAGATAACATTTAAACTAACAGGAAGCGATGGAAGTGAATATACAAAAGAATTAGGAAAACCAGGAACAGCAGGAACAACTACAACACAAGACCAAACGAATCCAAATAAATGGAATGATATATTTACAGATTTACCAAAATATGATGAAAACAATCAAGAAATAAAATATATGCTAACAGAATTAAATGGAGATCTAACATATTACGAAGCAAGCTTAGATAGCACAGGAAGAGTTGTAACAAATACGAATAAATACGGAAAAGTAACAGTACATTACTACATAATGAGAACAGATGGAAGTACAACAACGAATAGAGTTCCAAATAGCCAAGGACAAGAGATTCCAGACGTAATAATAGAAGGAAAAGAAGGAGAAGAATATCATACAACATGGGCAAATGACGTAAACGAAAAATACGAATTAGTAACATCAAAGTTACCAACAAATGCAACAGGAACGATAGAGAAATATAATGAAGAAAAACCACAAGAAGTAATATATTATTATAGATTAAAACCAGCAAAAGTAATAATACATTACTTAGAGAAAGACACAAACCAAGTATTAACAAATGATGAACAAATAGATGGACATGTAGATGATAAATACAATACAAATGAAGCACATAAAAAAGATACAATAGAAAAAGACGGAAAGAAATATACATTAGTATCAGATAGCGGAAATACAGAAGGAACAATGACAGTAGCAGATACAAATGTAACATACTATTATTTACAAAATACAAAAGCAACAGTAAGATATGTGGCAAGAGATCCAGAAACACATAAAGAGATAAAAGACTTAGAATCACCAACAACCAAAGAAGGATTAGTAGGAGATGAGTTTGTAACAAATTCAAAAGACTTCCTAGGATATAAATTAGTAGAAAGTCCAGAACATACAACAATAAAAATGACAAAAGAAGAACAAACATTAATATACTACTATGAACCAGTGTATACAGGATTACTTGAAAACCACATAGATGATAAGACAGGAAAGATATTGTACACAGAAGAACATGAAGTTCAAGTAGGAGATAGGTACAACATACCAAGCAAAGAATTTGAAGGATATGACTTAGTAACAACAAAACTTCCAACTAATGCTGAAGGAACAATGGGAGAAGAACTAGTAACAGTAAATTATTACTATATTAAAAAAGCAGTGTTAGAAGTACATTATGTGGATATTTATACAAAAGAACCATTAACTGAAAAGATAGTGGATAGCACAAAACATGAAGGTGATTTATACACAACAGAGCAAAAAGAATTTGATAATTATGACTTAGTAGAACTTCCAGCAAATAAAGATGGAACAATACAGGTAGAGACAGATGAAAGCGGAAATATAACAAATAATAAAACAATAGTAATATACTACTATAGCCAGAGAGCAGTAGTAGAAGAACATCATATAGACAACTTAACAGGAAAAGACATAGAAAAACCAACAATACATAATGGACATGTAGGAGATGAATACGATATACCTTCAAAAGAATTCCTAAGTTATCAATTGATAGAAGAAGATGAAGAAGGAAATAGTAAATTACCAGCAAACAGCAAAGGAACAATGGCAGCAAAGAAAATAGTAGTAAACTATTACTATAACCAACCAGCAAAAGTAATAGTACACTATGTAGAAAAAGCTACAGGTAAAGAACTAGAAGAATTAAACGAAGAAACAGGGGAGCTACAAAGTAGTCAAGTTCTAATTGAAGGATTCAATCAAGACGAATATACTACGGATGCAAAAGAATTTAAGTATTATACATTAATAGAAAGTCCTGAAAATAAAGAAGGAAAGATGAATGTAGAAATAGTAGAAGACGAAGAAAAAAATAAAACAGTAAATAACACGATAGATGTATATTATTACTACCAAGCTAAACCATTTAATGTAGGAGTAGAAAAAGAGATAACAGGAATAGTAGTAAATGGAGAAACTAGAACACCAACAAATGGAAGACTAGAAAGAGTAGAAATATATAGAAAAGATGTAGAAAAAACAAATGTGCAAATAATGTATAAAATAAGGGTAATAAATAGTGGAGAAGTAGAAGGAGCAGTAACAATAGAAGATAAGATACCAGAAGGAATGAGTGTAGCAAATAATGATGGAACATGGGAAGAAAAAGATGGAGTATTAAGAAAGATAATAGAAGAAATAAATCCAGGAGAGATAAAAGAATATACAGTAGTACTAAATTGGAATACAGCGGAAAACAACATGGGAGAAAAAGACAATGTAGTAAGCATAGTAGATACACAAAACATACCAGGATTTACAGATAATAATGATAAAGATAATACTTCAAATGCAAATGTAATAATGGCAGTAGAAACTGGTGAAGTACCAATAGGACTAATAATAGCATTAGCAGGATTAGTAGCTTTAGAAGGTATAACACTAAGATATGCAGTAGTATTAACTAAAAAACAAAAAAAATCAAATAAAAAATAATAGAATATAAAGCATCAATTGAAATAGAAATTTTAATTGATGCTTTTATAACGTCAAAGTTATTTCGATGAAACGAAAAAAATGTCAAAAAAAGAAAGTTATTTCGATACATCGAAATAACTCGAAAAAATAAAAAAATCTGTTATAATTAAATTAGAGGTAAAAACTATATTAAAAGTAAATAGTTTTCCATTTTTTTAAATAAGTCAAAAATTGCACAATGCACTAGTATTAACTAAAAAACAAAAAGTAAAGAAAAAATAAAAAAAGAGCATTAACTCCAATGGAGCTAATGCTCTTAAATATTATATATTAAATCCAATTAGATCAAAAATAATTCCAGCTACAATACCCACTATAAATAATAACACGGTAATTTTTATATTCTCTTTTAAATCTTTATTAGTTCTGAATAAAATTAATAAACCAACTCCAGTATTAACAAGAAGTCCAGCAATCATAGTTGCAAAATTTAATACATCTGATAAATATAATTGTGTAATAATTACAGAAGATGCACAGTTTGGTATTAATCCAACCAAAGAAGCGATTATTGGTCCAATTACTGGTGTAGAATTTAATATGTGTGATAATGTGTCTTCACCTATAAAATGAATAATTATATTTAAAACAAAAGAAATTATAAGTATATATAATGTAATATTTATAGTATGCTTTAATGCTGATTTAAAAATTCCATGTTCGCAATCACAATGCTCATGATCACATAAATCTTTAATTTCAGGTTGATCCTCTGAAATCTCAAAATTCTTTCTGAAGAATAAATCGATAATAAAACCAACTAAAATTGCTATAATTAATTTTATACCTAAAATGGATAATATTATTTTTATATCAACTGCTTCAGAGATTAATATTGGTAACATCTCATCTGATGTAGATAGGAAAACTGCAATTAAAGTTCCAAGAGTAATTATTCTTGCAGAATATAAACTTGCTGCTGCAGCAGAGAAACCGCATTGTGGCACTATTCCAAGAATACCTCCAATTAAAGGACCAAATTTTCCAGATTTTTTAATGGCTGTTTTAGACTTATGACTTGTCTTATGTTCTATAAATTCCATTATTAAATAAGTAATTAATAAAAATGGAATTAATTTTATAGTATCTATTAATGTATCTAAAATTACATCTAACATAATAAAATTCCCTTCTTAATATATTGTCAAAAATAAACTGCCAAGATTGTTTTTCCTTAGCAGTCTAGAGATTTTAAGTTATAAATACAAATTTCTTTAAGGGAATTAAATAACATTCCCCTCTAATATTTTACTACAACATTCCAATATTTTCAAGCAATTAGTTGCAAAAGGAGAAAAAATGTGATAAAATACTCGTGCTGAGAAGAAATATACTTCTCCTTACCCATTTAGCTAATGGGTTATTAAACCATGAGGAGGTGAATATAATGAATAAATACGAGAGTGTTATCATTATTAATCCAACTATTGAAGAAGAAGCTATAAAAAGCGTAATTACTAAGTACACAGATTTAATTAACGAAAATGGTAAAGTTGAATCTGTTGACGAACGTGGAGCTCAAAAATTAGCTTATCCTATTCAAAAGAAAGAAGAAGGATATTACGTAGTAATTAATTTTGAAGCTAAACCAGAATCAATAGCTGAATTAGAAAGAAATTACAGAATCGATGATAATATTATGAAATTCATCGTAGTTAGAAAAGAAAAATAATTACGGGGGCCTTTAAAAGAAAGGTAAGGTAAGAAATATGAATAAAGTAGAATTAATAGGAAGATTAACAAGAGATCCAGAAGTAAGATATACTCAAACAAATAATACTCTAGTTGCTACATTTACACTTGCAGTTAATAGAAGATTTGTACGTCAAGGAGAAGAAAGACAAGCAGATTTTATTAATATAGTTGCATGGAGTAGAACAGGAGAATTTTGTAGTAAATATTTTAAAAAGGGTCAACAAGTTGCAATAGTAGGCAGAATACAAACAAGAACTTGGGATGATGACCAAGGTCAAAAACATTATGTAACAGAAGTTGTTGCAGAAGAAGCTTATTTTGCAGAAGGAAGAAGAGATG
>CALYAI010000004.1 GCA_944393475.1 uncultured Clostridia bacterium | reverse complement strand
TAGTGTAAGAAATGCTAAACAGGAATTTATAAAAAATCCATTAAATATTTTATCTAAATACAAAATATTTGATAATTTAAGGAGAAGCATTATTAATACATTATCTTTATTATTAATAGTAGTAGGAATGTATTTGGACAAAATAGGAATTGTAATTTTAGCTTTTGCAACAGTTGGAATTACTTTAATATTGAATGCCATAAATAGAATAGTATATAGAAAAGATGGAGAAAAATATAATAGAATTTTTGCTAGAAATTTAAGTGGTTGGAGAAATATATTTATAAAGCTAATACTAGAGATATCTTTATTACCGACAAAAGCCTTTATAGAAATAAAAGGTGTAGTACAAGCTCTATATAGAAAAAATATAAGTAAGAAAAAATTATTGGAATGGACAACTGCAGAAGAAGCAGAAGCAATGAAACATAATAATTTGGATGCATATGTGAGATATATGTTTCCAAATTTAATATTTGCAGTTCTAATAAATGCTTTTGAAGCAAAGATATTTGCGATTCTTTTAGGCGTTTTATGGCTTATAGGACCAATTATATTTTTAAAATTAGGAAGAGAAATTCCAGAAAAAGATCCATTAAAGAAAATCGATAAGAAACACCAAAACTATATTTTGGATATTGCTCATAATACTTGGAATTATTTTAAAGAGTATTTAATCAAAGAGAATAATTATTTACCACCCGATAATTACCAAGAAAATAGAAAGAACAAAATTGTAACAAGGACATCATCAACAAATATTGGACTTGCAATGGTTTCTGTAATTTCTGCATATGATTTTGGATTCGAAAATATATATGTTACTGTTAATATGCTAAAAAATATGTTGAATACATTAACAAAATTAGAAAAGTGGAACGGACATCTATATAATTGGTATGACATAAAAACACTTAAACCGCTAGAGCCTAAATATGTTTCGACCGTTGATAGTGGTAATTTTGTAGGTTATTTGTATATTGTAAAACAATTTTTAAAAGAACATATTAGACTATATGATGATATGTGTGATTATATTAAAATAGTAGATGAACTTATAGATAATACAGATTTTTCTCTATTATATGATAAGTCAACAAAATTATTTTCTATAGGTTTTAATGTAAATGAAAATAAACTTACAGATTCTTATTACGATTTATTGGCTTCGGAAGCAAGACAAGCCAGCTTTATAGCAATTGCAAAAAAAGATGTACCAGTTAAGCATTGGAGTAGCTTAAATAGGACATTAACTACAATGAATGGATATAAAGGTTTATTATCTTGGTCAGGAACTGCATTTGAATATTTAATGCCAAATATAAATATGAAATCATATGAAGGAAGTCTGCTAGACGAATCATGCAAATTTATGATAAAAAGTCAGATTGAATATGGTAAAAAATTAAAAATACCATGGGGAATATCAGAATCAGCATTTAATTTAAAAGATTTAAAATCAAACTATCAGTATAAAGCTTTTGGAATACCATGGCTTGGACTTAAAAGAGGACTTGGAGATGAAGCAGTGGTTTCTTCATATGGAACGATAATTGCAATTTTTGATTATCCAAGAGAAGTTTTGCAGAATATTGAAATACTAGAGAAAGAAGGTGCTTTCGGTAAATATGGTTTATATGAAGCAATAGATTATACAAAAAACAGACTAAAAGAAGATGAAAGAAAAGAAGTAGTAAAAACTTTTATGGCACATCATCAAGCATTAATATTGATTTCTATAAATAATTTTTTCCATAAAAATATTATTCAAAAAAGATTTTCTAAAAATCCAGAAATAGAATCTGCAGAGATATTATTACAAGAAAGAATGCCAGAAGATGTAATAATTACAAAATCAAAGAAAGAAATACCAGAAAAATTAAAATATAAGGATTATGAATCATATTATAAAATTGAATTGGAAGATATAGATAATATTAACAGGATTAATGCGATATCAAACCAAGACTATACTATTATAATGGATGAAAAGGGTAATGGATATAGTAAATATAGAGATATTTATATAAATAGATATAAATATACGGACGAAAATAGTCAAGGAATTAATTTTTATATTAGAAATATTAATAAAAATAAAGTTTGGACTTCAAATTATTGCTCAGATATTTGTAAACCTATTAAATATAAAACTGTTTTTAAGCCAGATAGTAATACTATAGAGCGAATAGATGGAAATATAGAGACGAAAGTTGATGTAACTATTAGCCAAAATGATGCAGTAGAGATTAGAAAGATTACTCTTAATAATATAGGAAATGAAGATGAAATAATTGAGGTCACAGGTAGTTTTGAGCCAATAATATCAACAATTAGTGCAGATATTGCGCATAAGGCGTTTAATAATTTGTTTTTAAGATATAGTTATGATTATGAAAGGCAAACATTAATAGTTGAAAGAAGGAAAAGAGAAAATAGTGGGAAGAATATATTTTTGGGAGTAAATCTATATACTGAAAACGAAACAATGGGCGAATTAGAATATGAAATAGATGCACAAAAATTTAATGATCCTAATGATATGAATTTTCCTAAATTAATTAAAGAAAGCAGAAGATTTTCTAATACAATTGGTTTTGTTACAGAGCCAATTATTGCGATAAAAAGGACTTTAAAGGTAGAAGCACATAAGTCTTGCGAATTATATTTAATAATTTCTATTGCAGAGAACAAAGAGGATTTGACTAAAAATATTGAAAATACTAAGAACAGGGAAAAAATTAAAAATATTTTTGAAATAGCTAAAGCAAAAGCAATAGAAGAGGCTAGATATTTGCAAATTAAAGGGAAAGAATTAGCCGAGTGCCAAAGGATATTAACATTACTTTTAAAACCAAATTATGTCACATGGTTTTATAGAAATAAAATAAAAAATAATATTTTTAGCAAAAGAGAATTATGGAAATTTGGAATTTCGGGGGATTTCCCAATATTAACATTAAAATTAAAGAATATAAATGATATATATATATTAAATCAGTTATTAAAATATTATGAAATTTTAAGAGTAAAGAACATAAAAATTGAATTTGTTATTATTGCAGAAGAATATTTATTGGAGTATATAAATAACAGTATTTTAAATGCTCATTTGGATTATTTAAAGAATTTAAGGGAAGGAATATTTATTTTAGCAACAAATAGATTGGAGCAAGATGAATATAATGCAATTATATTTTTATCAAATTTAATAATAGATACTAATTTAGGCAATATAAATTACCAATTAAATAAAATAGAAAAAATATATAATAAACAAAGAAAAAATATAAATATAAATTTACCAGAAAGTAGAGATATTATAAAAGAAAAAATCAGAACTACAAATTTAGAGAAATTTGATGTAATGGATAATTTAAAATATTTTAATGAATATGGAGCTTTCTCTAATAATGGAAAAGAATATTATATAAAAGTGAATAAAGATAATTCTTTACCATCTGTTTGGAGTCATGTACTTGCAAATAAAGAATTTGGAACTTTAGTTACAGATGGACTTGGAGGATATACATGGAATAAAAATAGTAGACTTAATAGGTTAAGTGTATTTGCAAATTATAGTAGCAAGGATATTCCTTCAGAAGTAATTTATTTAATAGATAATGAAAATAAAGAATATTGGACAATTGGAAATAGAACAAAAGAGGATGAGAATGATTATTATATTACCTATGGATTTGGATATGCAAAATATAATCATACAAGTAATGGAATAATAGCAGATGATGAAATATTTGTTACAAAAAAGGATAATGTAAAGATAAATTTAATTAAATTAAAAAATATAACAGATAGAAGTAGAAAATTAAGTATTTTTTATTATATAAAACCAGTTTTAGGAGAAGATGAAATACAAACAGATGGAAAGATAGAAATTATTAAAGATGAGAATATAATATATGCTTTAAATAGAGGGGATAGATTATTAGATGAGGTAAGCTTTATTTCTTCTAGCTTAAAAATAGATTCCTTTACAGGAGCAAAAAAATCTTTTATTGGAAATGGAGATCTTCAAAAACCATGCGGAATATTTATAAATAAATTAGATAATTGCAGTGGAATTGGCGAAGAAACTGTTATGGTTTTAAAAATAAATATTGAATTAAAACCTTTCGAAAGCAAAGAAATTTCTTTAATTTTCGGAGAAGATTCAGAGGAAAGAATAAAGGATTTAGTCATAAGATATAATAATGTATTTAATTGCAAGAATGCATTAGAGGAAACAAAAGAATATTGGAAGAATCTTATAAATAAAATTCAAGTTGAAACACCAGTAGAATCAATGAATATATTATTAAATGGCTGGTTGGTTTATCAAACTATAGCAAGTAGGTTATTGGGAAGAACAGGATATTATCAATCAGGTGGAGCATTTGGATTTAGGGATCAACTCCAAGATGCAATTAATATGAAATATTTAGATATAGATTTATTAAAAAAACAAATTATTAAAAATAGCCAGCACCAATTTATAGAGGGGGATGTAGAGCACTGGTGGCATGAAGAAAATCATATGGGAATTAGGACAAGATTTTCAGATGATTTGTTATGGCTACCATATGCTGTATTGGAGTATATAAAGATTACAGGGGATAGAACTATATTAGAAATAGAAACACCATATCTAGAAGGTGAAATACTAAAAGATAATGAAGTGGAAAGATATTCTGAATACATGCCTTCTAGTGAAAAGGAAAGCATATATATGCATTGTAAAAAGGCAATTAATAAAACATTAAATTTTGGAGTGAATGGATTACCAAAGATTGGTTCTGGAGATTGGAATGATGGTTTTTCTAATATTGGTGTTAAAGGAAAAGGAGAAAGTGTATGGCTTGCATTTTTCTTATATGATATATTAAATAAATGGGTAAATATTTTAAAGATTGACGAGGACGAAAAATACAAAGATATATTAATAAATTTACAAAAGAATATTAATAAAAATGCGTGGGATGGACAATGGTTTAAACGTGCTTTTACTGACAATGGGGAAGTTCTTGGTAGTATGGAAAATGATGAATGTAGAATAGATGGAATTTCACAGAGTTGGGGAGTTATTTCTGGTGGAGCAGATAATGACAAAAAATTTATTAGTATGAATAGCCTAGAAATAAATTTAATTGATAAAGAAAATGGGTTAATAAAATTATTGGATCCACCATTCGAAAATGGAAAAATAGATCCTGGATATATAAAGTCATATTTACCAGGAGTTAGAGAAAATGGAGGCCAATACACCCATGGAGCCATTTGGGCAATAATTGCAGAAGCAATGCTAGGCTTTGGAGATAAAGCAGTGGAGATGTTTAATTTAATAAATCCAATAGAACACTCTAAAACAAAAGAAAGTGCAAATAAATACAAGGTTGAACCATATGTTATTTCAGCAGATGTATATAGCAACAAAAATTTAGCTGGAAGAGGAGGTTGGACTTGGTATACTGGTTCAAGTGGATGGATGTATGTAGCAGGTTTAGAACATATTTTAGGATTTAGAGTAGAAAATAATATATTAAAAATAAAACCATGTATACCAAAAGAATGGAAGGAGTATAAGATAAATTATAAATATAAAAATACTATTTATCATATTGTAGTAAGAAATACAGAAAGCAAGAGTACAGGTATATCTAAAATGTATTGTAATGGCAGTGAAGTGTATAATAAAGAAATAGAATTAATAGACGATGGTGAAATATATAATCTTGAAATAATAATGTAATATAAAAAATGTTTACTTTTACTTGAACTTATAGTAATATTAAGGCAAGGAGGGGTATAAAATGGAAAATAAGAAAAGAACTAAAATAGTAATAACTGTTATTGTATTAATCGTAATACTTCTTATGGTAGCAGCAGCAATATTTTACACAGTAAATAAATCAAAACCAGAAGATTCAGTTAATACATTTTTTACAGCACTAAAAGCTGGAGATTTAGCTACTGCTGAGCAATATTTAGTTGTGGAAGGCTCAGAAGGGATAGAAGATTCTTTAGAAAATGAAATTGGAAATACACTTGATGAAAATACAATGTCAGCTTTAAATGATGAAAATTATCAAAAAGAATTAATAACAGCTTGTTTTTCAAATATCGAATGGAAAATTAATAATATAAATAAGGAAAAAGATAAAGCTACAGTTACAATTGAATTAACTTCAAAAGATTTTTCAAAAATAGTACCAAATTTCTTTTCTGAAATGTTAAGCAAATTATTTGCTACAGCTTTTTCAGGTGAAGAACCAGATGAAAGTGAAATGTTAACTATCTTAAAAGACGAGATTACAAATACAACAGATGTAACAACTAGAACTCTAGATATACAAATGGTTAAAGAAGATGAATTGTGGAAAATTTCAACAAACGAAGAAGATTTATTAAACCTTTTACTTCCAGGAATAGAAGATGGAGTAAATAAAATTCAAGAACAAATTGGCGAAAATTTAGGATTGGGTCAATCTACAACAGAATCATCAGATGAAAATGATACAGAAGTAGATAATTCAAATTCAGTTGCATAAGCAAAAATCACCTTATATGCTAGCATATAAGGTGATTTTTTTGTTTATTATATGGTTGCAATTGCTTTATGTAAATTTGACAAAAATGGTTTTTTTTGCTATAATAACAAACATAAGGTTGCCTAAAGGGCACGAGGATGAGATTTAAATTTTATTTTGAACAGAAGAAATAACTAATTGATATATATGGTGCGGAAATAAAAAATATATAGTCTAATAAGTTATTATAAGAAAATATAGTATATATAACGGTTTTTTTGTGTATATTTATAAGAAATGGGATATAATCAAAATATTGTTATAAATATTTTGTAATATTTTTATGTGTTAATTTAATATATTGTTTTATTGGTTATATTTCTTCTGTACATAATAGGGTTAAATTAATTTTATAGAGAAGGAGTAGATAAAATAATGACAGAAGATAATAGTAAAAAGACAGTTTTGCCAAAGAGAAGAAATTATAAAACTAATACAGTAAAAGAAGGTGCAAAACAAACAAAAACTAGAACAAAATCAGAAAATACAAAACAAGTAAATAGTTCGAAAAGGACAAAAAGAAATATTCAAGAACAGGAAGAATTTAGATTTAAACCAAGTAAACTAAAAATTATTCCACTAGGTGGATTACATGAAATAGGAAAGAATATGACTGTTTTTGAATATGAAAATGAAATAATAATTGTTGACTGCGGTTTGGCATTCCCAGAAGATGAAATGCTTGGAGTCGACTTAGTTATTCCAGATATTACTTACTTAGAGAAAAACAAAGAAAAGATAAGAGGAATGTTTATAACACATGGACATGAAGACCATATTGGAGCAATACCTTATTTTTTAAAGAAAATAAATGTACCAATATATGCAACGAGACTAACATGTGGATTAATTAGAAATAAATTAGATGAACATAAACTATTAAAATCAACAAAATTAATAGAAGTAGAACAAGGAGAAACTATAAAAACAGGAAAATTTAGTGTGGAATTTATTAGAAGTTCCCATAGTATACCGGATTCTGTAATGTTGGCTATAAAGACTCCTGTTGGAACAATATTGCATACGGGTGATTTTAAAATAGATTATACACCAATAGATGGAAAAATAATGGACTTAGGACGTATAGCAGAACTTGGAAACGAAGGAATATTAGCTCTTATGTCAGACAGTACTAATGCAGAAAGAAAAGGTTTTACAATGTCAGAAAGAACAGTTGGAGATGTTTTCGAAAAATTATTCCAAGGTTGCAGAAAAAGGATTGTAGTAGCTACATTTGCTTCTAATGTTCACAGAGTTCAACAAATTGTTAATTGTGCTGTTAGATATAATAGGAAAATTGCAGTTTGTGGAAGAAGTATGATAAATATGATAAATACAGCAAGAGAGCTAGACTATATAACAGTTCCAGATAATGTGTTTATCGATATAGATATGATAAAAAATTATACTGATGACCAATTAGTAATTATTACAACAGGAAGTCAAGGAGAACCAATGTCAGCTCTTACTAGAATGGCTTCAGGAGAACACAGAAAGGTTCAAATAACTGCAGATGATTTAATAATAATATCTGCAAATCCAATACCTGGAAATGAAAAACTTGTTTCTAAAGTAATAGATGATTTAATGCAAATTGGTGCAGAAGTAGTATATAGTTCTTTAGCAGATGTTCACGTTTCTGGACATGCTTGCCAAGAAGAACAAAGATTAATGCTTGCATTAGCAAAACCAAAATATTTCTTACCAGTGCATGGAGAATACAGACAGCTAAAAGCACATGGCGAAACTGCAGAAGAGATGGGCATGGATAAGGATAATATATTTATGCTTACAAATGGTAGAGTATTTGAATTAAATCAAGAAGAAGCAAAACTTACAACATCTGTACAATCAGGAAGAATTTTAGTAGACGGATTAGGAGTAGGAGATGTTGGAAATATAGTTCTTCGTGATAGACAACATTTATCACAGGACGGTTTAATTATTATTGTTATGACAATGGACTCTTCTACAGGAGAAATTATAGCAGGACCTGATGTAATTTCGAGAGGGTTTGTTTATGTAAGAGAGTCAGAAAATCTAATGGAAAATGTTAAAGCTGTTATAAGAAGCGAAATAGAAAAATGTGAAAGAAACCATATAACTGATTGGGCAACAATTAAATCAAATTTAAGAGATAATTTAAAAGATTATATAGCTCAAAAAACGAAAAGAAACCCAATGATTTTACCTATTATTATGGAAGTATAATAACAAAAACGAGTAGGAAAATTTCTTTCCTACTCGTTTTTGCAGGTCAACATTAAGAAGACCTTAATAGCTCAAAGTGCTCGAGCTAAGTTTGTTAAAATCGAACCATTTCTATGGTTGACCTTGGAACCTTGCTCTTCCTTACTATTCTAAAGGATCCGCTGGCCGAGAAACAGCCAAACTGACTGAAAAAGAAGAGCTTGTTTAGTATACAAGGAAGTTGGTTGAAGGCTACCGTGAACTTTTCCTCCATCAAATAAACCTGGAAAGCATTGCAATTTACGATGAAATTGCTCATTCTATGAAGACTAGAGAGCGAAGCAACATCTTCCAGATTATTTAGCAAGGTAATGGAGAGCTTTGACTTGGCAAGATCCACGAAATTAATGCGAAATCGCGGAAATTCCATGCAGGGGAATGGAAATTTAAAACTCCATTCCCAACAGGAAGCATCTTGCTTTGCATTAGCTTTTTCCAGCACCAGCTGAATGGAGTATTGTGGTTGTTCATTGCTGAATGCCAGTGTTACTGACCGTCTAGGCAATGGTTGATTTCTGTACTCCATAGAAGCCAGAGTGTCAAAATCATTGCCATCTGTAGTAATACAGTAGATGTGGTAGAAGCTGAAGCACATATCGACGATACTAGATATAGCGTGATTTGCCTTTTGGAAAGTGTCCTTAGAACATTGGATCTGCAAAAATTGACAATTGCAGACCAAGGAACAAAGGTCACATAGTTCGTTTTCGTCTAAGTCGGAAGGTAGGCTTTCCAGTAAGGCGATGTTGATCTCCGATCCAATGAGTTTGCCGAAATTGATACGAAACTTTGGAAAAATAACATCCTTATGTGGAAACTTGAATTGCCACACCCAATCAGACGGGTCCGAACCAACTGTGCTTACTAGAACCAAACTGACGATGTATCCAAAAAACATGATTCCTCCAAGGTCTAAAACTTCAACAGTTACATAGGAGTAGATTATAGCACTTTGATAACATAAAATCAATATTTTATGTTAATTTAGCCAAATTACTCATAATTTGTTTCTCCACTTGTTCCTTAGCAGGACCTCCAATAACATTTCTTTTATTAACACAATTTATTAAATTAATATGACTATATATATCATTATCAAAAGAAGGGATGAAATGTTTGTAAATTGATAAATCAAGACTTTCGAGTGTCTTATCATTCTCTATACAATATTTAACGATATTTCCAACGATTTTATATGCATCACGAAAAGGAATACCTTTTTCCACTAAATAATCAGCACAATCTGTAGCATTAATAAAACCTTTTTCCGCAGCTTTTTTCATATTTTCTTTTAATACTTTCATAGTAGCAACCATAGGATTTATTGTGGTTAAGCAAAGATTAACTGTATTAACTGCGTCAAAAATTGATTCTTTATCTTCTTGCATATCTTTATTATAAGCAAGAGGAGTTCCTTTCATAACTGTTAAAAGAGAAATTAGACTTCCATAAACTCTACCGGTTTTTCCTCTAATTAGTTCTGTAATATCTGGATTCTTTTTTTGTGGCATTATAGAAGAACCTGTAGAAAAAGAATCATCTAATTCAATAAATTTAAATTCCCATGAGCTCCATAGGATAATTTCTTCACTTAATCTAGATAAATGCATCATTATGATAGAAATATCTGATAGTAATTCTATTATAAAGTCCCTGTCAGAAACGCCATCCAAACTATTATTAGTAATTTTAGAAAAACCAAGTTCCTTTGCTTCGAACAATCTATCTAAATTATATGTTGTACCTGCAAGAGCACAGCTTCCAATTGGACATATATCAGTTCTTCCATATGTTTCGCTAAGTCGTTCTAAATCCCTTTTAAACATTTCTACATATGCCATTAAGTGATGTGCAAAAGTAATAGGTTGTGCTCTTTGCATATGTGTATATCCAGGCATAATTGTTTCTGTATTTTCTTTAGCCTTATTTAATAATGTAATAATAAAATCTATTAAATTTTGTTTAATAATTAGTATCTGATTTTTTAAATACATTCTAATATCAAGAGCTACCTGGTCATTTCTACTCCTTGCAGTATGCAATTTTTTACCACTTTGACCAATACGTTTTGTAAGTTCAGCTTCTATAAACATATGAATGTCTTCTGCATTTGGATCAAATTCTAGAACATGATTTTCTATATCTTTTAGGATTGAATTTAAGCCTTTAATAATTTTTTCTTCATCTTCTTTTAATATGATACCTTGTTTAGAAAGCATTTTTGCATGTGCAATACTTCCTTTAATATCTTCTTTATACATTACATGGTCAAAACGAATGGATGAATTGAAGTCATTTGTACGTTTGTCGATTTGTTTAGAAAATCGACCTTCCCACATAGGCATAAAAATCAACCTCCTTAAAATTTATAATTTTTTCATTTTTGCAATTGTTTTTATTGGTAAACCATATAAATTAATAAAACCTTCTGCGTCTTTTTGGTTATATTCTGTATCATCATCAAAAGAAGCAACCTTTACAGAATATAAAGAATATGGGCTACTTATTCCATTAGGAATGATATTTCCTTTATATAGTTTTAGTCCAACTTTTCCTGTTACAGTTTCTTGAGTTGTATTTACAAAACTATTTATTGCATCTTTTAGAGGAGTAACCCATTTTGCGTCATACAATAATTCACCTAATTTATCTGCTACTATATGTTTAAAATGCATTGTGTCCTTATCTAGACAAATTGATTCCAACATAGCATGAGCCTTATATATTATAGTTCCACCAGGTGTTTCGTATATACCTCTGTTCTTCATTCCAACTAGACGATTTTCTACCATATCAACAATTCCAATTCCGTTTTCTCCGCCTAATTTGTTTAATTTTTGAATAAGTGTAACTAAATCATATTTTTTGCCATTTAATGCAATAGGAAGACCTTTTTCGAATTCAATTTCTATTTCTGTTTCCTTATCAATTGCTTTTTGAGGAGTAACTCCCATTTCTAGAATTTTATCGTAGTTAGGAGATTTTTCAACTTCTTCTAAATCCAATCCTTCATGTGATAGGTGCCAGATGTTTTTATCTTTAGAATAATTTGTTTCCTTACTTATTTTTAATGGTATTTTATGTTCTTCTGCATAATTTATAGCATCTGTTCTTCCTTTAATATCCCAAATTCTCCAAGGTGCAATAACAGGCATATCTGGAGCAAGGGATTTTACCGCTAATTCAAATCTTACTTGGTCATTACCCTTACCAGTACAACCATGGCAAATTGCATCTGCATTTTCTTTTTTAGCTATTTCTACTAATTTTTTAGCAATTAATGGTCTAGTAAAAGGTGTTCCTAAAAGATATTGACCCTCATATTTAGCACCAGCTTTAATTGCGGGAGCAATATAATCATTTACAAGTTCATCTTTTAAATCTAAAATATATGCTTTAGAAGCACCAGTTTTTAAGGCTTTTTCTTCTAATCCTTCTAATTCACTTTCTCCTTGACCAACATCTCCTGTTACAGTTATAACTTCGCAATTGTAATTTTCTTTAAGCCATGTAATTATAATAGAGGTATCCAATCCTCCTGAATATGATAGTATAATTTTTTTGTAATTCATTATTATTCCTCCTTTTTAATGTTTTTGTGATTTATAAAGTAAAAAAATAAGGCGTCTCTTATACAAGAGACGCCTTTAATAACGTGGTACCACTCTAGTTATTTATATATTATTATTAATTACTATATAAATCACTCATCTCTATAACGCCGAGTCCGCGAACTATGATACTAAGATATAATCTTTTCCCATAGTCACTCATAAGTTCTTTTCGTTTTATAATTCACATGTTAGCTCTCACTCTACCTAACTCGCTGTTGCTTCAATATAAAACTACTCTCTTATTCATCGATTTTTATATTAGAATTCTTAATAACTATATTTTTAGTATAACAGCTTGTTAAATTATTGTCAACCTTTTTTTATGTATACTTAATTTTAAATTAAAAACTTCTCCTTGATATGGGGATAAATATATTGTATAATATAGTGGATTTATAAACTTTTTAAAGTTCAAATATAGTAATAAAAAACGAAGGAGAGATAGATAGATGGACTATAAAGATTTAGCAGATTTAATATTTCCTGATGTTAAACCAATAGAATATTATGAAGAAAAATATCCTAGGAGAAATTTAAAAGAGGGAGCAATTGTAACAAGATTTGCACCAAGTCCAACAGGATTTGTGCATATTGGAGGATTATACCAAGCATTAGTTGCAAGAAAAGTTGCTACCCAAACAGAAGGTGTATTCTTTTTAAGAATAGAAGATACGGACCAAAAAAGAGAAATAGAAAACGGAATTACAGATATTGTTAATTCTTTAAAAGACTTTGGTATAGAAGCAGACGAAGGAATGATAAGTGAAACGGAAGAAAAGGGAAATTATGGACCATATAAACAATCTCTAAGAGGAGAAATATATAAATCATATGCAAAACATATGATAGAAATGGGAAAGGCATATCCTTGCTTCTGTACACCGGAAGAAGTTGACGAAATAAGGAAAAAGCAGGAAGCTGCAAAAGTAAGACCTGGATATTATGGTGTTTGGGCAAAATGTAGGAACTTAACAGTAGAAGAAATGGCAGAAAAAATAAAAGCAGGGGAGAAGTATATAATAAGATTTAAATCTCCTGGAAGAGAAGATAGAAAAATAAAACATCATGATGTTGTTAAAGGAAATGTTACATTTCCAGAAAACGATCAGGATATAGTAATAATTAAGGCAGATGGATTACCAACATATCATTTTGCTCATATTGTAGATGATCACTTAATGGGAACAACACATGTAATAAGAAGTGATGAATGGCTTTCTTCTGTTCCACTACATTTACAATTATTTCATGAAATAGGATTTAAAGCTCCAAAATATGTACACATTTCTCCTATTATGAAAAATGATAATGGTAATAAAAGAAAATTAAGTAAAAGAAAAGATCCAGAAGCTGCAGTTAGTTATTATGCAGAACAAGGAATACCAGCAGAAGCAGTTAAAGAATATTTATTAAATATTGCAAATTCAACATTCGAAAATTGGAGAAGACAAAATCAAACAGAAGACATAGAAAAATTTGACTTACAATTAAATAAGATGAGCGTAAGTGGTGCACTTTTTGATATGGTAAAATTGCTTGATGTTTCTAAATCTGTTATTTCTAGATTTAGTGCAGAAAAGGTATATAATGAATCATTAAAATGGGCAAGTAAGTATGACGAAGAATTAGCAGATATGCTAAAAGACAAAGAATATGCTTTAAAGGTATTTGGTATAGAAAGAGGAAACAAAAAACCTCGTAAAGATATTGCAAAATGGTCGGATGTAAAAAATGAAATATCATATATGTACGATGATAAATTTTATAATAAAAATATAAAATATGAATACCAAAAAATTTCAAATAGTGATAAAATAAAATTAATATTGGATGAATATATTAATAATTATTTTGATGAAAACGATGACAAACAAACATGGTTTGATAAAATAAAAGATTTATCTGGAAAACTTGGTTATGCAAGTGAGGTAAAAGAATTTAAGGCAAATCCAGATAAATATGAAGCACATGTTGGAGATGTAAGTACAGTTTTAAGAATTGCATTAACTGGTAGATCAAATACACCAGATATGTATGAAATAATGGAAATAATGGGCAGTAAAAGAATAAAAGAGAGATTTGAAAATGCAAAAAATGCATTATAAACAAGGGAGAAAATGTCTATGGATAAACTAATGAATGTGGTAAATTATTTTAAAACAATTGATTTAAAACAAGTAATAGATATATTAATAGCCATTGCTATTATAATATTTTTCTATATTTTTAGTTCAAGTTTATCATATATATTAATAAGAATCTTTAAAAGAAAGAAAACGGATAAAGATAGAATAAGAAAAATGTCATTTTATTATCCACTTAAAATATTTTTTATTGTTTTAGGATTATTTTTAGCAACAAGAGTATTACAAATAACAGGAAAAGCAATGGAGATAATAGAACTAATATTTAAGATAATTTGTATTATATTATTTGCTAAAGCTCTTGCTGGTTGTTTTTCTAACGATTCTAAAACAATGAGAAGATTGCAAAAAAAGTTTTTTAATAATACGGACGATAATAGACTAAATTTTATATATAAATTTACAAGATGTGTTATTTATATAGTAGCAATTTTAGCAATTATAGCTTTACTTGGAATAAATCTAAATGCTATTTTAGCAGGTTTGGGAGTAGGTAGTGTTGTTTTAACATTGGCAGCACAGGACACAGCTAAAAACTTATTTGGTGGTGTAATGATATTAGTAGATAAACCATTTATAATAGGAGATTGGATACAAACGACTAATTATGAAGGAATAGTAGAAGATATATCTTTTAGAAGTACTGGAATACGTACGTTTGATAATTCTTTAGTAAATATACCAAATGGAGTTTTATCAAATGAAGCGATTATAAATTGGAGCAAAATGGAAAAAAGAAAATATAAATTATATTTAAAATTACCATTGGATACTCCAGTAGAAGTAATACAAAGAATTACAAGTAAAATATATTTTATGCTTATAAATAATCAAAGTGTAATAAATGAAGATACATATGTAAAATTTGACGAGATACAAGCAGATGGTGTTACAATAATGATATATGTATTTACAAATTCAGTTGATTATGATAGTTACTTAAATGCAAAAGAAAATATAAATAAGAACATTCTAGAAATATTAGAAAAAGAAGGAGTGGACTTATCATATCCAACAAGTACAGTTTTGCTTAAAGAAGCAAATTTAATAAGAGAAGAAAATAAGAAAGTTTTAAATTAATAAAAAATATCCTAGATGATTTTATATCATTTAGGATATTTTTTATTTTGATTTCTTTTTTGTAATAAAAAAATAAAAAAACTGAAAAAAACACTTGCAATTTAATTAATGTTGTATTAAAATTTATCCAGGTGGAGAAAAGTGGTATAAAGTGGTGCAAAAATGAAGAGAGGTGAAACGAAGTGCTAATAGGCCAATATGAACATTCCTTGGATGCAAAAGGCAGATTAATAATGCCAGCTAAGCTAAGAGAAGATATGGGCGAAAAGTTCATAATTACAAAAGGACTTGATGGATGTTTATTTGGTTTTTCACAGAGTGAATGGGAAAACTTCGAGACAAAATTAAAAACACTTCCACTTACTAATAAGACTGCTAGAGATTTTGTAAGATTTTTCTTATCTGGAGCAATGGAATGCGAAATAGATAAGCAAGGAAGATTTTTAATATCTAGTAATCTAAGAAATGTTGCAACGCTAGAAAAAGAAGTTGTTATAATCGGTGTTGGAACAAGAATAGAAATATGGAACAAGAGCAGCTGGGAAAAATACAATAGTGAAGAAAATATATCTGCAGATAGTATTGCAGAAAATATGACAATGCTTGGTATATAACTGTAAAAAGTTTATATAAATTTTATACTAAAGATAAATAAAAAAAAACAAAAGAAAAGAAGTAAATTACAGAAGAAATTTTGTAGTATTTACTAAAGAAAAATCAAGATAAACTTGATAAGAAGAGGGCTATACTAAAGAAAAAACTTTAATACACAAAAGATAAAATCTTAAGAAACTAATTATATTTTATGTATGTACTTAAGAAAAAATTGCTATATTGCAAAAAACACAAAAGCGAATATAAAAATATATACCACGAAAAGGGAATGAAAAAACAAATGACGAAATTGCTAGAAACAAAAGAGAAATAGCTATCAAACAGTTGGAACGCAAAAACTTCCAACTGTTTGTGCTATTCAAAAAATGATGGATGGAGGGTATATATTGGAATTTAAACATAAACCCGTTTTACTTAATGAATGTATAGAAGGATTAAATATAAAACCTGATGGAATATATGTGGATGGAACTCTTGGTGGTGCAGGTCACAGCAAAGAAATTCTAAAAAAATTATCAAAGAATGGATTATTAATAGGAATAGATAGAGATGAGGAAGCTTTAAAAGCTGCTAAAAAGAATTTAGAAAATTATGATAATGTTAAATATATATATGGAAATCATGATGATGTAGATCTAATTCTAGAATCTTTAAATATTAATAATGTGGACGGAATTTTATTAGATTTAGGTGTTTCTTCATATCAGTTGGATGAAAGGAATAGAGGTTTTAGCTATTTAGGTGAAAACAAATTGGATATGAGGATGGATAAGAACCAAGAATTTACTGCTAGAGATGTAGTAAACAATTATCCAGAAGAAAAATTAGCTAATATAATTTATGAATATGGTGAAGAAAGATTTTCTAGGCAAATTGCTAGAAATATATGCTTAGAAAGAAAGAAAAATCCAATAGAAACAACTGATAAATTAGTAGAAATTATAGAAAGATCAATACCAAAATCTAAACAAAATAATGGTCATCCAGCAAAGAGAACTTTCCAAGCTATACGTATAGAAGTTAATAATGAGATTAAACCATTATATGATACTGTTTTAAAATGTATAAAATCTTTAAATCCAGGTGGAAGATTATGTATAATAACTTTTCATTCTTTAGAAGATAGAGCAGTAAAAAAAGCTTTTGTAGAGGCAGAAGGACATTGTACATGTCCAAAGGATTTACCATATTGTGTATGTGGTGCAGTATCATATGGGAAAATTATAAATAGAAAACCAATTATTGCTACTAAGGAGGAACAAGCTGAAAATTCAAGAAGCAAAAGCGCTAAACTAAGAATTTTCGAAAGAAGATAACGAAAGAGGAGGTGAAACTAATGACTAGGTATCAATATGAAACAAGCCCAAGAAAACTAGAGCCGGATTTTATACCAAATAGAACTTCTAAAAGAAAGTATGAAGAAGAAAGAAAATTAAAAGAAAAAATTAAAAGGGAAGCACAGGAAAAAGCAAACCAAAAAAGGGCGGTGTTAAAATTAAAGAAAAAAGTTGTTGCATATATCGGAATAATTTTTGCAATGTTACTAGTCATTAGTTACCGCAATTCTTTAATAACAGAAAACTTTAACAAAGTAAAATCTTTAAAAGACGAACTTGCAGTATTACAAAAAGAAAACCAACAAACAGAAGTGTCTATAGAAAGTAATTTGAATTTAAATAAAATAGAAGAAGAAGCAAAGAGTAAATTTGGAATGCAGAAACTTACAAATGATCAAAAAATTTATATAAATTTGCCAAAAAAAGATTATGTACAATCATCAACAGATAGTGTAAAAACAGAAGAACAAGGCAATTGGTTTACAAATATAATAGATAAAATAAAAGGAAATTAGTAATAAAAAACTAATTTCTTTTTTGTTTTTATTTCATTTATTAAAAGTATAAGTTATAATTATTACATAAAGAAAAAAAGTGGGTGTTAATATATGATTAAAGCAGTTTTTACAGATATAGATGGAACTCTAAAGAATAGCCAAAGAAATGTTACAGAGCATACCAAGGAAATATTAAGGAAATGCAAAGAAAAAAATTTAGAAATTATATTGGTATCTGGAAGATCTAGAGAACATATGCTTAAATTTAAAGAAGATCTAAATTTAAGTGATTATTTAATTTCATCAAATGGTGCAGATATTTATAATGCTAAAGACAATGAAACAATATATTCAAGTTGTATAAATAAAATAGAATTAAAAATACTCTACAATTATATAAAACAAAATGGATATCGTATAAAACTTAATTATGAAGATAAAATGCTTGTAAATAAAGCTTTTCACCCAGATGAACTGCTTTGCATAAAAAAGGATGAAGAAATATTGGATATAATTGATAAAAAAGAAATTGTCCAATGTGTTGTGATGAATAGCGATTTAAATAAAATGAAGGAGTTTAAACAATATTTTTATGCTCATTTTAAAGATTTAAAAATAGAAAATGAATCTAAAAAATTAATAGACGAAAGTCTACCAGAAATGGAACAGTATTATTGTGATATAATAAATAAAGATGTTTCTAAAGGACAAGCTGTGGAAAAACTAGCTAGAAAATTATATGGTTCTACAACAGAAATTGTAACTGTTGGTGATGGCGAGAATGATATTTCTATGTTTAAGACAACATATAATTCAGTGGCAATGGGAAATGCTAGCCAATATGTAAAAGGTTTTGCAAATTATCAAACAAGATCAAATGATGACGAAGGATTAGCATATATGTTAGAAACAATCTTAGAGAAAAATAAATCCACTTTGTAGTGGATTTATTTTTTTGAATAAAAACAAGCTCTTTGCACATAAAATGTAAAAAAGAATATGCTAACAAGGAGTATACAAATGCAAAGAACATGTAATATAAAAAATAAAAAAATGATGTTGTGGCTTATAATTGTATCTTTAATAATATTATTTTTATTAATTATTAGATTAGTGGTGATCCAATTTATAGATGGAAATAAATTAAAGGAAATGGCATATGAACAGCAAACATTAAATAGAAAAATTACATCAAAAAGAGGAACAATTTATGATGCAACAGGAAAGAATATATTGGCACAAAGTAGTACTGTGGAAACAATTACAGTTAATTCTATGAATATTCCAGATGAAAGAAAAGAGGAATTAGCAAAAGCTTTTTCAGATATTCTAGGTGTGGATTATAATGAAACTTTAAAAAAGTTGAATAAAAAAAGTTCAATAGAAACAATTGCTAAAAAGGTAGAAAAAAGTAGTACAAATGAATTAAGAAAGTGGATGAAAGAAAACAATATAGAAACGGGAATAAATATTGATGAAGATACAAAAAGATATTATCCATATAATAATTTAGCATCACATGTAATTGGATTTTGTGGAAGTGATAACCAAGGCTTGGATGGAATTGAAGCAAAATATGATGAAATTTTAAAAGGAAAAAATGGAAAAATAGAAAAGCTTACTGATGCTAAAGGTGGAGATATTGGACAATTGGACGAAAAATATGTTTCTGCAGAAAAGGGAAAAGATTTAGTTTTAACAATAGATTTAACAATACAATCGATTGCAGAAAAATATTTAGAAAATGCCTGCATAGATAATGAATGTACAGATGGTGGCAATGTAATTATTATGAACCCTAATAATGGAGATATATTAGCAATGGCAACATATCCAAATTATAATTTAAATAGCCCATATGAGTTAGAAAATAATGAGGATATAAGTAGTGAAGAAAAGAATAAATTATTACAAGCAAAATGGAGAAATAAAGCAATTACAGATACATACGAGCCAGGTTCTACTTTTAAATTAATTACTTCTTCTGCAGCTTTGGAGGAAGATATTACAGAAACAGATAATGAAGGAGAATTTAATTGTGGAGGTGGAATAGATGTCGCGGGTGTTAGAATAAAATGTTGGAGATATTATAGACCACATGGTACGCAAAGTTTAAGAGAAGCACTTATGAATTCTTGCAATCCTGTTTTTATAGCATTGGGTCAAAAAATAGGTAAAGATAAGTACTATGAGTATTTAGAAAAATTCGGTTTTTTTAAAAAAACGAATATAGATTTACCAGGAGAGGCTAAGGGAATATTTTTAAATAAGGATAAAGTAGGACCTGTAGAACTTGCAACAATAAGTTTTGGACAGCGTTTTGAGGTTACACCAATACAAATGGTGACAGCAGTAGCGAGTATAGCAAATGGAGGAGAATATATAGAACCAAGAATAGTAAAAGAAATTATTAATTCAGAAACAGGAGAAAAAGAAGAAATAGAAATAAAAAATAATGGTAGAGTAATTTCAAATGAAACTGCAAAAGATGTTCTAAGTATGATGCAATCTGTTGTAGAAGATGGAACAGGAAGAAATGCACAAGTAAAAGGATATTTAGTTGGAGGAAAAACAGGAACATCTGAAGATGGTGTAAATACGAATAAATATGTAACATCATTTATGGGGGTTGCACCAATATCGAATCCACAAGTAGTTATTTTGATTACTTTATATAATCCAACAGGAGAAGGAGGTCACCAAGGTGGAGGTGTTGCAGCACCTGTAGGAGGTCAAATATTGGGAGAAGTTCTTCCATATTTGGAGCTAAAACAAGATAAAGAAACAGAAGAGGAAGATAAGGAAGATGTAATAGTGCCAGAAATAAGGGGGCTTACAGTAAAAGAAGCAAGAAACAAATTAAAAGAACTTGAGTTAGATCTAGAAATAAACAATCAAGAAAATGAAGCAGATGAGAATGAAGTATATGTTAAAGAACAGATTCCAAAGCCTGGGATAAAAATAACAAAAGAAACAAAAGTTTATATTGATATATAAACTTACTTGCTATATAATGTATTCGTAAAATTGTATAATTGGAGGTAAATTTATGAACCTTAAAGATATATTATCTGGAGTAGATGGAATAAAAGCAAAAGGAAATCTAGATATAGAGATAAAAGCAGTAAAAAATGACTCCAGAAAAGTTAAGGAAGGAGATTTATTTATTTCGATAAAGGGATATGAAAAAGATGGAACAGACTATATAGAAGAAGCGGTAGAAAATGGTGCAAAAGCAATATTAGTAGAAGATGGAACAGATTTAAAGCAATTAAAAATAAATGAAGAAATAACTCTTTTAGTTGTGCCTAATGCAAGAATAGCAATGGCAAAAATCGCATGTAATTTTTATGATAATCCATCAAGAAAATTCCAATTGATTGGTGTAACAGGTACAAAAGGAAAAACAACAACAACATATATGATAAAATCAATTTTGGAGAAAAAGGGCTTAAAGGTAGGATTAATAGGAACAATACATAACTATATTGGAAATAAAGATTTAGGAGATAGTGAAAGAACAACTCCAGAAAGTTTGGAATTACAAGAGCTATTTGCAGAAATGGTAAAAGAAAAATGTGATGTAGTAGTAATGGAAGTTTCATCACAAAGTTTAAAATTAAATAGAGTATATGGTTCAGATTTTAATATTGGGATATTTACAAATTTATCTGAAGAACATATAAGTGAAAAAGAACACTCAAGTGTCCAAGAATATTTCGAAACGAAATGCAAATTATTTACCATGTGTAGAAAAGCATACATTAACGCAGATGATTTATATTCTATAAAGCTTCCTAAACTAGTAGAAGGACCAGAATATACAACATATGGTATAGATAATTATTCGAATATTCTAGCAAAAGATATTACAATAACAAATTCATATGTTGATTTTAGAGTAAAAATAGGTGATAGAAACGAAAGAGTAAAAGCATGTATGCCAGGAAGATTTACTGTGTACAATGCTTTGGCTGCGATTGCAGTTGCATTGCAATTTGGTTGTAATGCGGATGTTATAAAAGAAGGATTGGTAGAAGTTAGAGTACCTGGAAGATCTGAGATGATTGACAATAAATTAGAAATTCCAATTATGATAGATTTTGCACATTCACCAGAAAGTTTAGAAAGTATTTTGAATGCAGTAAAATCCTACACAAGAGGAAGAGTAATTTGTGTATTTGGTTGTGGTGGAGAAAGAGATAAAAATAAAAGACCAATTATGGGAGAAATTTCTGGAAGAATAAGTGATTTTACAATAATAACTTCAGATAATCCAAGGAATGAAGAGCCTAATGTAATTATTAAAGAAATAGAAGAAGGAATAAAGAAGACAAAAGCAAATTACAAGGTTATAGAAGATAGAAGAGAAGCTATAGAATATGCAATAAAGATGGCCAATAGATTGGATATTGTAGTTATAGCGGGAAAAGGTCATGAAATTTATCAAGAAATAAATGATAAAAAAATAGAATTTGATGAGAAAAAAATAATTCTCGAAATTATAGATAATCTAAAGAAAAAACAAGAACCAAAAAATACAAAAAAGAAAAAGTAAGGGTGAGAAATTAAATGAATTTTCAAATAAAAATACTGTTAGTGTCTTTTGCAGTAGCATTTGTATTGGGACTAATTATTTTACCAATATTAAAAAAACTAAAGGTAAGTCAACAAGAAAGAGCAGAAGGACCAAAATCACATCTATCTAAAAAAGGAACTCCTACAATGGGAGGAATTATATCTATAATTGCAATAACTGTATTAAGTATTGGTGTAATGATGTATTATTATCTCGACGCACAAATAGATGTTGTAAAAAGGATTGCACCATTATTAATTGCAACTGTAGGATTTGGATTAATTGGATTTATTGATGACTTTAAAAAAATGGTTTTAAAAAATACAGAAGGACTTAAACCTTCTTACAAAATGATAGGTTTACTAATTATTTCTATATGCTTTGTTTTATATTTATTAAGGGTTTTAAATATTGGTTCAGATATTTATATACCAATAATAAAAACATATGTAAATATTCCTGTTTGGATATATATTCCATTTGCAATTGTTGTTATGCTTGCAACAACAAATGCTGTTAATTTAACAGATGGTATAGATGGTTTAGCAACAAGTGTGACAACAATTATAATTGCATGTTTAACAGTAATTGGCGTAATATTGGATGTTAAAGAAATTATTTTATTCGGAGCTATTGTATGTGGATGTAATTTAGCGTTTTTAATATTTAATTTACATCCTGCAAAGGTATTTATGGGAGATACTGGATCCCTAATGTTGGGTGGTGTTATTGCAGGAATGGCTCTTGTATTAAAGATGCCTTTATTATTACTTTTAATAGCATTAATCCCTGTGTTGGAAACACTTTCTGTTATGATACAGGTTACATATTACAAAAAAACTGGAAAGAGAATTTTTAAGATGACTCCAATTCATCATCATTTCGAACTATCTGGATGGAGTGAAAATAAAATTGTAACAGTTTTTAGTTTAATTACATTAATTCTTTGTGTAGTAGGGTTAAATATTATCTAAAAAGGAGATACAGATGACTACAAATAAAACAAGAAAGAAGTTTTCTAAATTTGCAAATAATCAGTTGGACTTTATATTATTAATAACTGTTATATTATTGTTGTCTCTTGGATTAATAATGGTACTTTCTGCTAGTTCACCAACATCTCTTGCAGAAACTGGTGATAATAGTTATTCATATTTTAGCAAACAAGCTACATTTGCAGTGGTAGGAATTATATTCATGCTTATAATATCTAAGATCGATTATAGATATTGGAAGAAATTTTATAAAATAGCATATATTGTATCAATTATTTTACTATTAATGGTAGTAATACCAAAAATTGGTGTAGAAGCTGGTGGAGCAAAAAGATGGATAAATCTCGGTGTACAATTCCAGCCTTCAGAAGTAGCTAAAATAGGATTAATAATATTTTATGCGAGTTATTTAACAGATCATAAAGATGAATTGAAAGATTTTAAAAAGAGTTTTTTAAAACCATTAGCTTATCTAATTCCAGTTGTATTAATATTAATTTTAATACAGGATCATTTAAGTGCAACAATAATAATTGTATTAGTTGTTGGAATAATGATGCTTGTGGCAGGAGTAAAAATGAGATATTTTGCAACATGCGGTACAGGAATTGCTACTCTTGGAGTTGCAGCATTATATCTAATGGCTAAATATACTAGTAAAGGTGCATTTAGATTTGCAAGATTAACATCATTTTTAAATCCATGGGCAGATAAACAAGGAGATGGCTGGCAAGTAATACAGAGTTTATATGCAATTGGATCAGGTGGATTATTTGGTGTAGGACTTGGAAATAGTAAACAAAAATATCTATATATATCAGAACCTCATACAGATTTTATCTTTGCAGTATTGGCAGAAGAGTTGGGGTTTGTGGGATGTGCGATTGTAATAATTTTATTTGGTATATTTATTTGGAGGGGAGTACTTGCAGCGATGAAGGCTCCAGATATGTTTGGAAGTTTAGTAGCAATTGGTATTACATCTTTAATAGGTTTACAAGCTATAATAAATATAGCTGTTGTAACATCATCAATGCCAGTAACTGGAATGCCATTGCCATTCTTTAGTTATGGTGTAACATCATTATTGATATTATTATGTTCGGTTGGATTATTGCTAAATATATCAAGAGCAGGATCTAAGATATAAGAGGAAAGGAAAAAATAAAATGAAAGTAATAGTAGCAGCATCACAAACTGGTGGACATATAAATCCAGGAATAGCAATAGCAAATAAGATAAAAGATGAAAATAAAGATGCAGAAATTGTTTTTATAGGCACAAAAAGAGGACTAGAGAATGATTTAGTTCCAAGAGCGGGATATAAGTTAAGAACAATAGAAGCATATGGAATAGAAAGAAGATTTTCTATAGAAAATATCAAAAAAATGTTAAAAACATTAAGAGGTTTTGGAGAAGCAAAAAAAATTTTAAAAGAAGAAAAGCCAGACATAGTTATTGGGACAGGTGGATTTATATGTGGACCGGTTTTACTAGAAGCATCTAAGATGAAGATACCTACAATGCTTCATGAAAGCAATGCATTCCCAGGTGTAACTGTTAAATTATTAGCCAAAAGAGTTGATACTATACTAATAGGTTTTGAAGATGCGAGAGAGAGAATTTCCGGTGCAAAGAATATTGTATTAACAGGAACACCAACTAAATTTAATGAAAGAGAATTTTCTCAGGATGAAAAAGAAGAGTTCTTAAAAGAAAATGGTTTAGTAAGTAATAAAACATTAATTTTAGTATTTGGTGGAAGTCAAGGTGCTAGACCAATAAATCTTGCATTAGAAGATATAATAGCGAAAAAATTAAATAAAGAATATCAAATATTATGGTCAGTTGGAAAAAGCCAATATGATATAATAAAAGAACAGTTACAAGAAAAGAACATAGACATAGAAAATATAGAAAATGTAAAAGTTGTTCCATACATATATGATATGCAAAAAGCAATGGCTGTTGCAAATTTAATTGTATGTAGAAGTGGTGCAATGACAATTACAGAAGTGTCAATAGCTGGAAGACCTGCAATATTTGTTCCATTATCATTTGCAGCAGAAAATCACCAAGAATATAATGCAAAAGTTTTAGCAAATGTTGGAGCTGCTAAAATAATACATGACAATGAAATAAATGGAGATTCCTTAAATAAGCTAATAGAAGAAACTATAGCAGATAAAGAAAAATTAATTCAAATGGGTAAAAATGCTAAAAAAATTGTTATGAAAGATGTAGAAGATAAAATATATGACGAAATAAAGAAATTATTAAACAAATGATAAGAAAGTAGGATGATATATGAACGGATTTTTACTAAACGGAAAAATACAAAATGTTAATTCAGTGGATACAACAATTATTCAAAATGAACTAGATAAATTAAATATACAGGAAACAAATATACAGAATAGAATAGATCAGCACATAACAGAATATTTGGATTGTATTAGGAGGAAAATATAATGGGTACAAAAGATATAATGATAAATGGTGCAAAGACAATTGGTAAATATTCTCTAAAAGGATTTATAAAAGGAGGACAATTTATTGGTAGAAATACAATGAATATCTTAGGAAATATAGCAAAAAGTGCTCCTTCTAAAAAAGTCGTTGGACTTGGTGCAACAATTGCAACAACATATCTTTTTGCACCTGCAATTGTAACAGCCAAAATGTATAAAGATTTAGTTATAGATAACGGTATTTTAGGAAAACAAATATCTCCAATTCAATCATTACAGTCTTCAATGGAACTTACTAAAGATGTTGTAGAAAAGTCTATAACAGATAAAACTTTAGATACGTTGGAAAATGGAGTAAAGAGTGTAGGAAATAGAATGTTTGGAGAAGGTGGCGAAAGATAATGCAAGAAATTACTAAAGAAAATTTAAAAGAGGATTTAAAAGAAATTGTAGAAATAGAGAATCAAAAACAAATGCATTTAGCAATCTTATTTGAAAATGCACTATCAAATAGCAAGGAGATTAGATTAACTGAATTTAAAGACGAATTATATTTACAAGCTAACTATTATAATTCATTAGAAAAATATCAAGTAGAAATTGACAATTTAGTAGAAAAATACAAAAAACAATTGGACAAATTGTTTAATGTTTGTAGCACGAGATATGTAAATATACAAAAGGAATTAACATCAGCTTTACAATCAGAAGTAATTGTTGTAACAAACATTAGTATCAATAGACAGAACTTGGAAAAAGCATTAGAAAAAAATGATCCGGATAAAATTCGTTATTATACAAATAAAATTAATGCTTCAATTCAGAAAAAATTAAATTACGAAATGATTATTTCTGAATGTAATAATCGTTTAGAAGCATGTATTGATCAAGTTAGCGAATTTTCAGAAAGAATAAAATTGGATACCAAGAATGCTATTGTGGAAAAGAAAGAAAGCAAAATTCTTGTTTTTATAGCAAATTTAATAAAAAGATTTAACAGAAAAAAGAATTTTACAAATTATGTTTTAAAACCTTCAGAAGAAAAAATTGTTCAGCTAACTAATAAAGTTGATAACTCAATAGGAACACTATATAGCCAAATTTTTGAATTTGCAATTCAAATGGAAAACAATAAAGATAAAATAAATTCTGCTTTTAATGCAATGATGGCAGCATAAATAAAAATCTCTTTAGAAAATAATCTAAAGAGATTTTTTGACATATAATTACAAAAAAGAAATGAATTCATATTACTTTTTAAAAAATAATATGAAAAAGTATAGAAAATTGTCATATTAACTCGAAAATGCAAGAACGATTTTTCTTGCAGATAGTGGATTTGAAGTATATATTTATAAAAAATAGAAGACAAATTGGAGGAGTTATATGAAGATTTTTTTTGGCGGAAGATTTATGGATAGAGAAAATCTAAGAAGAGAAGGAATTTTATATCCTATAAAATTAGAATATTATAAAATAAAAGATTTAAAAAATCGGAATGATGTTTTTGGAATTGAAGTAGTAAAGACAGAATATATTAATCAGGAGATTAAGGTGGAAAAAGCATCAGTCGATACATTTACCAATGATGAAACGATGGAAAATGAAGTCTTAGAGACGTTAAAGCGAAATGAGGTGACTCCAATTTCATTAAAAGAAGTACTTCAGGATTTATCTAAATGTTAAAAAATACTTGAAAAAAACTAATATATGAACTAAAATACTATAGATATAAAATTATAGAATAAACTATAATAAAAAGGAGAAGAAAATGCCAGATAAATTAATAATAGTTGAATCACCAGCCAAAGCAAATACAATAAAGAAATTCCTTGGAGGAAAAACAAAAGTAGTTGCTTCTATGGGACATATTAGAGATTTACCAAAGTCAAAATTAGGAGTTAATATAGAAAAAAATTTTGAACCTGAATATATTAATATAAGAGGTAAGGGAAGTCTAATAAAAGAACTAAAAAAAGATGCTAAATCTGCAAAACAAGTATATCTTGCAACTGACCCTGATCGCGAAGGGGAAGCAATAGCATGGCACTTAGCTCATTTATTAGATATACCGGAAGATAGTAAATCTAGAGTAACATTTAATGAAATTACTAAGACAGCAGTCCAAAAGGCAATGAAATCACCAAGAAAAATAGATTTAAACTTGGTGGATGCACAACAAGCGAGACGTGTTTTAGATAGGATTGTTGGATATAAAATAAGTCCACTTTTATGGAAGAAGGTAAGAAAAGGATTATCTGCAGGAAGGGTGCAATCTGTAGCAGTTAAATTAATTGTAGACAGAGAAAAAGAAATAGAAAATTTTGTGCCAGAAGAATATTGGAATATTATTGTACAATTATTAGATAAAAATACAGATAAAAGTTTTGAAGCAAAACTAGTAGGAAAGAATAATCAAAAAATAGAAATTCATACAAAAGAAGAAGTAGATGAGATAGTAAAAAATATTAAAGATGCAAAATATATTGTAAAAGATGTAAAAAAAGGAGAAAGAAAAAGAAATCCTGCACCACCTTTTACAACAAGTACGATGCAACAAGAAGCATCTAGAAAACTTAATTTCAGTTTAAGGAAGACTATGTCAGTTGCACAAATGCTTTATGAAGGAATAAAAATACCAGAAAAAGGCACAGTTGGTCTAATTACATATATGAGAACGGATTCTACTAGAATTTCTGAAGAGGCAAGAAAGGTTGCAAAAGACGTAATAGAAAATACTTATGGAATGGACTATTATGAAAACAGATATTATAAAACAAAAGCAGATGCACAAGATGCACACGAAGCAATAAGACCAACATATATAGATATTAATCCAGATCAAATTAAAGATTCTCTATCAAGTGATCAATATAAGCTTTACAAATTAATATATAATAGATTTTTAGCAAGTCAAATGAAATCTGCAATATTTGATACACTAGCAGTAACAATAGATGCAAATGAATATAATTTTAAAGCAAATGGTCAATCTATTAAATTCAAAGGTTTTATGACATTATATGTAGAAGGAACTGATGAAAAAGAAGATGAGATTGGGCAAATACCATTGGTTGAAGTAAATCAGGAACTAAAGAAAGAAAAATTAGAATCAAAGCAGAGTTTTACAGAGCCACCACCAAGATATACAGAAGCAAGTTTAGTTAAAGCTCTAGAAGAAAAGGATATAGGTAGACCAAGTACATATTCACCTACAATAACAACAATATTAACAAGAAATTATATAGAAAAAGAAGGAAAACAATTAATTCCAACAGAGCTAGGCAAGGTAGTAAACCAATTATTAATAGAAAATTTTCCAGATATCATAAATGTAGAATTTACAGCAAAAATAGAAAATCAATTCGATGAAATAGCTGAAGGTAAGGAAGAATGGAAAAAGATGATAAGTGAGTTCTATGGACCATTCGAAAAGGAATTAAAAGAAGTAGAAAAAAATTTGGAACATGTAGAATTACAAGAGGAAGTTTCAGATATACCATGTGAAAAATGTGGAAGAATGATGGTAATAAAATATGGAAGATTTGGAAAGTTTTTGGCTTGTCCTGGATACCCAGAGTGTAAGAATACAAAGCCATATGTAGAAACAATAGAGGAACCTTGCCCTAAATGTGGAGGAAAAGTTCAGATTAGAAAAACTAAAAATAGGAAAACATTTTATATATGCGAAAATAATCCAGAAAAGTGTGATTATATTTCTTGGACAAAACCAAAAAAGGATAAAAAGTAGAAAAAGAGTTTTCAATGTTTTACATTGAAAACTCTTTTATTTTTTGAAATAAAATATTAGTGCCCACTTGTCTAAATTTAAAAAATATTATATAATTGTAAACTGAAATAATAATCGTAGTGGGAGTACAATAAGATGTTAGTTAATGAAGAAATTATAACTGAACTATATGAAAATGCAGGAGATGCTAGATATAGTAAAGCGTTAAATTATGCAAAAGAAAAGAGAGTAACAATAACTAATGTAGAATACGAAAATAAAAATAATTTTGCTTTATCTGCAGATGTAAAAGGTAATAAAAACACATATAATGTTTTTATTAAAGTTGAAGATGGAGAAATAAAAGATATAAAATGCTCATGTTTAGATAATGCTCAAAATTATTGTACATGCAAACATATATTAGCTACAATGATAGAATTTATAGATAATGCAGTATATGAAAAATTATGCAAAAATCAAGTGGTACAACAAAAAAATCAATCAGATAATAAGATGGATCATAGGGGATTTAAACAACTAATTAAAGCATTTTATAATACAGAAGTAGATACATCTGAAGAAAAAGAAAAAACTGTAAAAGATAATAAAAATGTAAAGATTATTCCAAGTATTATTTTTGATAGCTATTATAAGGAGATAAAGGTCGAATTCAAGTTAGGAACAGATAAATTCTATAAGATAAAGAGTCTTTCAGATTTTTACACAAGTATGCTAAATAAAGAAAGTGTAAAATATGGTAATAAACTTGAGTTTATCCACACAAAAGAAAACTTTGCAAGAGATAGCTTACCAATTCTAGAATTTATTCTTAAACACGCTGAAATAATAAAATACGTTAATAGTAGTGGTAATGCTGGTTACAGATATTATGGAAAAGTATTGAGTGATAATTGCATAATTTTAAGTAATACAGGACTTGATGAGTTTTTTGAGATAGTAAAGGGAAAAAAATTGGAAATTACCCAGGACGGAGAAACAGGGAAGATATCTTTTATTCCAGGAACTCCAAATATTAAATTTAAATTATCTGAAGTTTCTGATGGGGAATTTGAATTAGTTCAAAAAGAAGATATTTTTGAATATTATGTATTAGAAGGAAAAGAATATATTTATATTGTACTAAATGATTTTATTTATAGATGCAATAAAAATTATAAAAATACAGTAATAAAATTATTAGATATATATAAGAAAAATTTCATTAGAGAGATTAGATTTAATAAAAAAGAATTGCCTGATTTCTTTTCTTTGGTTTTGCCAAAGATGAAGGAGTACATAGATGTTTCTAGTATAGATACGGAAAAATTAAAGGATTATATTCCAAAAGATTTAATTGTAAAGATGTTTTTGGACTTCGATAAGAATAATTATATTATTGCAGAATTAAAGTTTATGTATGGTGAAATCGAATTTAATCCATTGGATTTAGAGAATATTCCAAAAGTAGCAAGAAATGTTATACAAGAGTCAAATTGTTTAAATATGTGCAGAAAGACAGGATTTTTACTAGATTCAGCCAATAAGAGATTCGTATTGGTTTCAGATGATGCAATATATAATTTTTTATCACAGGATATAAATAATTATACAGAAAATTATGAAGTGTTAGTAACAGATAATTTTAAAACAAAAGAAATTAGACAACCAAAATTAGGAATAGTTGGTGTAAAAATAGAAAATAATTTATTAAATATTGATTTAACAGGTCTTGATTTTGATAGAAGTGAATTAAAAGAAATTTTAGAGAAATATAATTTAAAGAAAAAATATCATAGGTTAAAAGATGGAAGCTTCTTAGATTTGGAACAAAACGAAGATATTAAATTCCTAAACAGTTTAGAATATGGAATGGAAGTAAATTATAAGGATTTAGAAAAAGGAAAGATAAGAGTCCCAGTCTATAGGTCTTTATATTTAAATAAATTATTAGAAAATGTAAAGAATGTAGAAATACAAAAAGATAAAGAATATAAAGAATTAGTAAATAATATAGATGAACGCGAGTATGATAATGAAATTAATATTCCAAATGATTTAAATTGCACACTAAGATACTATCAAAAAGTAGGATATAAATGGCTTAAGATTCTTGACGACTATAAGTTTGGAGGAATATTAGCAGATGATATGGGACTTGGTAAAACAGTACAATTAATTTCTGTATTATTGGACTACAAAGAACATGCCAAAGTTAAATTACCATCAATTGTTGTAACACCAAGTTCACTTGCTTTAAATTGGAAAAGCGAAATAGAAAAGTTTGCAAAAAATATTAAAGTTTTGGTTATAAGAGGAAATTCAGAAGAAAGAGAAAAACAAATTAAAAGTATTCCAAATTATGATTTAGTAATTACTTCATATGATTTATTAAAAAGAGATATGGATGTATATAAACAAGAAAATATACTGTTTAAATATCAAATAGCCGATGAAGCACAATATATAAAAAATAGCAATACACAAAATGCTAAATCATTAAAGGCAATAAATGCACAAACAAGATATGCATTAACAGGAACACCAATAGAAAATTCTTTGGCTGAATTATGGTCAATATTTGATTATATAATGCCAGGATATTTATTTACATATAAAAAATTTAAACAACTATATGAAATTCCTATAATGAAGGATAATGACGAAGAAGCAATGCAAAAATTGAAGATGATGATAAAACCATTTGTATTGCGTAGAGTTAAGAAGGATGTTCTAAAAGAGCTTCCAGAGAAGAGTATTACCGTTTTAAATAATGAGATGCAAGGAGAACAATTACAAATATATCTATCATATTTGGCTCAAGCTAAAAAGCAAGCTATTAGCGAAATAGAAGGAAATGGAATAGAAAAATCGCAAATAAAAATATTAGCATTATTAACAAGGCTAAGACAAATTTGTTGTCATCCATCTTTATTTTTAGAAAATTATATGGGAGAAAGTAGTAAACTTTCACAATGTATAGAAATAGTAAAAGATGCAATTGCAGGAAGACATAAAATATTAATCTTTTCTGGATATACATCAATGCTTAATATTATAGAAGGAAATTTAGCAAAAGAGGGAATAAATTATTATAAACTAACAGGACAAACAAAGGTTGATGAAAGAGTAAAATTAGTAAATGACTTTAATAATAATCCAGATGTAAAGGTATTTTTAATTTCACTAAAAGCAGGAGGAACAGGCTTAAATTTAATTGGTGCAGATATGGTTATTCACTACGATCCATGGTGGAATATGTCTGCAGAAAATCAGGCAACTGATAGAGCATATAGAATTGGTCAAAAAAATAATGTACAGGTATACAAACTTATAACAAAAAATTCAATTGAAGAGAAGATATATGAATTACAGGAGAAGAAATCTAAGCTTATAGATAGTATGCTTAGTACTCAAACAACATTTATTAATAAGCTTAATAAAGATGATATTATAGAATTATTTAGTTAATTAAATAGTCGGGCATTGTCCCGACTAAAATTATAAAAGAGGAAGAAGATGAACTGATGGAAAATTATATTAATGTAATAGGTGGTGGACTTGCAGGTACAGAAGCAGCATATCAAATAGCAAAAAGAGGAATAAAAGTAAAATTATATGAAATGAAACCTAAAAAATATTCACCAGCTCATTCAAATAAAAACTTAGCAGAAATAG
>CALYAI010000003.1 GCA_944393475.1 uncultured Clostridia bacterium | reverse complement strand
TCGTCCGTTCAAGTCGGACAAGTGGCTCCATATACTTAAAGCTAGACTTTCTATAAAGATTGCCTAGCTTTTTGTTTTATCCAAAAATAATTTATATAAAAGTAAATATATAAATTTCCTATGGAAGGAGTATTGGAAAGTGAATAAAGTTATACTAGTAACAGGTGCTTCAAGAGGAATTGGTAATAATATTGCTAAAACTTTGGCACACGAAAATATTGTGATTGCAAATTATAATAAATCTGAAAAAGAAGCAATACAGTTACAAGAAGAATTAAAAAAAGAAAACATAAATATAGACATAATGAAAGCTGATGTTTCAAAAAGAGATGAAGTAGAAAATATGATTTCTACAATTCTAAGTAAATATGGAAGAATAGACGTATTAATAAATAATGCGGGAATTTCACAATATAAATTATTTACAGATATAACAGACGCAGAATGGGATAATATAATTAATACAAATTTAAAATCAAATTTTATTGTTACACAAGAAGTTGTAAAAAATATGATACATAGACAAAATGGATTAATTATAAATATTTCTTCAATATGGGGAGTTACAGGAGCAGCAATGGAAGTTGCATATTCTACATCTAAGGCAGGAATTATTGGATTAACAAAAAGCTTAGCAAAGGAATTAGGACCATCTAATATAAGAGTGAATGCAATAGCACCTGGAATGATAGATACATCAATGAATAGTAAATTTTCTGAAGAAGAGATAAACGAAATAAAAGAAGAAATACCATTAGAAAAAATAGGAAGACCGGAAGAAATTACAAAGTGCATAAAATGGCTTTTGGAAGATACATATACGACAGGTCAAATAATTTCTATAAATGGTGGTTGGAATATTTAGCAAAACAAAAAAGCACGTTTAACGTGCTTTTAATTTTTATATTATTTTAAAGAATCTTCATTTCCAACTGTTTCTGAATTTGTGTTAAAAGAAAATAGTTTTGGTAAATATTTAATTGCAGCAACAACAGAAGCCTTAACATTTTGCCACCATCTAGCAACTCTACCTTGAGTTCCTAATTCCTCTAATGCATTTTCTTGAACTACAATTAAATCTGTTGGTAATGGAGCAATTTCGAACATATAATTTTTGCCATTATTATTATCCCATTCACCTTTACCGTTTTTAAAACAGAAATTTAATGAATCTTTACCATTTAAATATATTAAAGCTTGGTAACCTAATTCAGTTTTTTCCATTTTTATTTCATTAACATTTTCCCACAATAAACCGAAACCATAATGTATATATAATTCGTTATTAGTATTATCTTGGAAAAACTTTCCTGTATACGAAATCTTTATAACAGAATTTTCTATTAATTTATCTGTATTGAAAAAAATATTTTTTACTAATTCCATATCGCATTTCTCCTCATTTATCTTTTGATTAGTTAAAAATTGTAAATTAAACAATAATATAAACCAATACTATTATATATATAAGTTTTACATTATTCAATAGTTTTTTACAAAAAAATATAAAATTATTGTATAACTTTCCCAATTATATAAAAAATATCATCATCATTAACTTTTATTTTTGGATATTTAGGATTATCCGCATAAAGAGAAAAATGATCTCCCTTATAAACATATAATCTTCTAATAAAAATCTTTCCATTAAGATAAAAAAGACCTACATCATTTGGCTTTACAGGAGTACCTAAATCTATAAAAACATAGGAATATTTTTCTATATTTAGGGCATCATCATTAATACGTATTGCAAAAGAAGCTGATGCAGCAGAAGATGGACATGGTAGAAAATGCAAATCATTTATATCATCTATAACCAAAATTCTTTCTTCTGCAGTATGTGTAAAAAAATTATAGTCTTCAACAGCTTTTGGCAAATATGTATCGTAACAAGCCAAGAATTTTTGGTATGGAACACCAATTGCATTACAAACTTCTTTTAATACCTTAATAGTTGGCTTCCTTTTATCATTTTCGATGTTGCTTAAATAACCTTTATCTATGCCAGCTTCCATTGCAACATCCTCTAATCTCTTTCTTTTTTTTCTTCTACTATTTCTAATTAATTTACCTAACATATTTATACCTCTTTAGAATTATACAAAATTGATAAATAAAAGTCTACTATTGTCAGAAAAATATTGAAAATATATTCATATTGTGATATATCTGTAATATATAATATATTAGGGAAATAAGGGGAGCAAAAGAATGGTTGAAGAACAAGAAAAGTTAGAAAAAAAGGATAAAATTCCTATCGAAAAGGAAGAGAAAAGTAAAAAGAAAGAAAATAAAAGCAAGAAAAAAAAGATTATTATAATAGCTATAATAATCGCTATCATCGTGCTTGCAGGAATATTAAGTACAGTTTTTGCATTGGTAAATAGTAAAAGCGATAAAGTATTAAGTGGAATTACTATAAACAATGTAGAGGTTGGAGGAAAAACAAAAGAAGAAATAAAAACTTTATTAGAGGAAAAAATAAATACTAAAAAAACAGAGGATGTAGTTGTAAAAACAAATCAACAAACAGCAGATGGAGGAGAATATAAAGGAATTATAAGTTTTGAACAATTACAACTAAATTATAAATTAGATGAAGCAATAGATAAAGCATATAACGTGGGTAGGGACAGTAATATATTCATAGACAATTTTAACATTATTAAGAATTATTTTGTTAAAAACAATATAGAAATACCTTTTGAATATGATAACGATGAACTAACAAAACAAATAGATACAATAAATGGTCAAATACCTGGTGCAGTTGTAGAAAGTAGTTATGATATAGATAAAGAGGAATCAGAACTTATAATAACCAGAGGAAAAGCAGGGCTAGAAGTTGATGAAGAAACATTAAAACAAGAAGTAGAAAATGAGATAAAAAATGTGGAAAGCGCTGAAAAAGAAATTCAAATTTCAACAAGAAATAAAGAACCAGATCCAATAGATTTGGATAAAATCTATTCCGAAATACATACGGAGGCAAAGGATGCGTATTACACAAAGGATCCATTTACACTATATCCACATGTTGATGGAGTAGACTTTGCAATTTCGATGGAAGAAGCCAAAAAACTACTTGAAGAAGTTAAGGATGAATATGTAATACCTTTAAAAATTACTCACCCAAAAATAACAACTGATAAGATTGGTTCAGAAGCATTTCCTGATTTATTGGGAGAATTTACAACATATTATAATGGTGGGGATACAAACAGAACTACAAATTTAAGATTGGCCTCAAATAAGATAAACAATACTGTTATAATGCCTGGAGAAACATTTTCTTATAACAAGGTTGTAGGAAAAAGAACAGTAGCAGCAGGATATAAAGAAGCAGCAACATATGCTGGCGGAAAAGTAGTTGATGATATAGGTGGGGGAATTTGCCAAATAACATCCACATTATATAATGCAGTTATATTTGCAAATTTAGATATAGTAAGTAGAAGTAACCACCAATTTGTTCCATCATATGTAAAAGCAGGTAGAGATGCAACAGTTGTATATGGTGCAATCGATTTTAAATTCAAGAATACAAGAAAATATCCTATACAAATAAAAAGTACAGTAAGTGGAGGAGTAGCCAGAGTAGCAATATTTGGAATAAAGGAAGAAACCGAATACGAAATTAAAATAGAAACAAAAATAACTGGAAGCATTCCAATGCAAACTAAATATGAAGATGATGCAACATTGGAACAAGGCAAGGAAAAAGTAGTACAAAAAGGACATAATGGTACATATAGTGAGGCATATAAAGTAATGTACTTAAATGGAAAAGTAGTATCTAGAACATTACTTTCAAAAGATAAATATAACCAAATGACAACAATAATAAAAAGAGGAACAAAAGGAGTTGTAACAACACCACCAGTAACAGAAACTCCACCGGAGCAACCAGCAACACCAACAGAACCAACAACTCCAACGGAGCCGGAGCAACCGGAAACACCAGCAACAGATCCGGAAACACCAACAGAGCCAGAAAAAGACCAAACAAATGAAATTGGATAGAAATAAAATAAGATCCTAGAGGCATAGACTTTTAGGATCTATTTTATAAAAATTTCCTCTTGACAAGGTAAAACTTTGGTATTATACTTATTAAGTACTTTGTACAGAAACTGCACCACTAGCTCAGTTGGTAGAGCAGCTGACTCTTAATCAGAAGGTCCGGGGTTCGACCCCCCGGTGGTGCACCAAAACAACACTAAAAAGTGTTGTTTTTTTTATGTTTTTGTGATATTATACAAAAAAACCAAAGGAGATATATAATGACGTTAGAATTTGTAGATAATTATTTAAATGCAAAACTAGCACAAAACAGAGAAATTATTAAATTTTCTTTTTACGAAGTAAGAATGAAATTGAATTTATCAGAAGAAGATTCAATTACTTTTTTAAGTTTAATTGCTCAAAAATTAATGAATACAGGATACTTGGTATATAAAACAGGAGAAGAATATACATACAAAGGTAAAAAAGAAAAAATACAAGAAAATGAATTGTTGGTAGCAATTCTAAAAGAAAAATCAATATAAAATATTGAAAGGGAAATAGTACGAAAGAATAACTTTCATACCTATTTATGCCTTGGAAAGGGTTGAATGTATTATGAAACAAATGCTAAAACAAATATTAGTCATATTAATAATATTAATCTGTGTTATGACTAATATATCTTTAGGAGTTTCAACACAGGATTCAAAAGATTTGCAAGACAAAATAAACGAGACAAAAAATAAGTTAAACGAAGTAAACGAAACAAAGACGGATACAGAAAATGAGGTAGACAATATACAGAGCAAGATTGATGAATACCAAGGTTCAATCGATGCACTAAATGACAAATTAGATACATTAAATACTAATATATCAGAAAACGAAAAAAAATTAGAAGAACAACAAAAAGCATATGAGGAAAATTCAAATTTGTTGGATGAAAGATTAATAACAATATATGAAACAGGAAGTGTTTCATATTTAGATGTACTATTGTCTTCAAATAGTTTAACAGAATTTATTTCTAATTATTATTTAATTTCCGAGTTAGCTTCTTATGACTTGGACTTATTAGAAAGAATACAAAAAGAACAGAAAGAAATAGAAGCAACTAAGAAATCATTGGAAGATGATAAATTACAAATAGAAGATTTAAAAAGTGAAAAAGAAGTAAAAACGCAGGAGTTAAATTCTACAAAAAAGGAAAAAGAAAAATACATAAATAGTTTGCAGGGTCAAGCAAGTGATTTACAAAAAGATTTAGCACAGTTTGAAAAGGATAAAGCAGCAATAGATGCAAGACTTGAAGCAATAGCTAATGCAAATAAAAACAACAATAAAGGAAATGGCTCTAGTGGTAGCTCAGGAGGATCAAGCAATAATTCTGGAGGAACAAGTAGTAAGGGATATATATGCCCAATCCCAGGATTAAGTAAAAGAAATATAACATGTGGTTTTTATGGATATTCTGGACATGGCGGAGCAGATTTTGGAGGAAACTATGGAAAACCAGTAGTAGCTGCTAAGAGTGGTACAGTTGTAATTTCAGAAACATTAACAGGAACCATACCAAACTATGATTCAAATGGAAATTTAATAGGAAAGTATAGAAGTTATGGCGAATATATAGCAATATTGCATGATGATGGTAATATAACATTATATGCACATGGAAAGCCAGGAAGTAGATTAGTAAAAGAAGGACAAAGAGTATCACAAGGACAACAAATAATGACAGTTGGTAATACAGGAAATGTACAACCAAGACCAACACCTAGCAACCCTACGGGTGGAGCACATTTGCACTTCGAAATAAGAGTTAATGGTTCACAAAGAGTCGATCCAGCAAAATACTTACCATAGTTAAAAAATGTTGAAATATGAATAAAAAAGCACTATAGAATAAAAAAAATTCTATGGTGTTTTTTTGTGTCTAAAAACATAAAAATATGTTGCGTCATGCAAAATAAACAAAGATTTAATAAAGATGTAACAATTCCTTAAAAGTAATATCCGTAGAGCCAATTTCGGGGTAAAAGGCCAAGCAAAATAATACATATTGAATTAAGAAAAATATGTTGCTATATTGATAATAATAATATTTATGCAATTAAGGGGTGTTCCTATGGAAAGAGAAAAAGTATTAAGAAAAGGCAACAAGCTAATATCAGCATTAATAGTTGTAATGTTGATATTATCATCTTATGGAACTTTTTTGTCAGAAATTTATGCAGCAGCAGTGGATTATAACAATCAAAGGACTGAAGCAGGAGACAAAAAAGTCGAATTTGATGCGTATTTTAAAAGCGAAAACAAGAAAATTCGTAATGTAATTGCAGATACGAATGGTGAAAATGAAATTTATTTAAGCCTAGACCTAGAAGAGGGAATTGTTCAAAATGTTAAAATAACATTTAACAACCCAAATTTTGCAATTGATTACGAAGCATTAAAAGCAAATAATTTGGTAAAGAGCGTAAATGAAGGGGAAAATAGCATCGAATTAAATTCAATAGCAGAAAATGTTGAAATACCTGTAAAGATAAGCTATAAAGCAGGGGATACTATAAACCTAACAGACCTAGAAAGAGATACGGAGATAAATTTTGCAGGAACATATGCAGATAGTAATAAAACTGGAAAAGAACTATCTAGCAAGATAACTGTAAAACTTCAATGGACATCTAAAGTACAGGGTAATTTACAATCAACCATAGAAAACTATATTGAAGCAGAAGGTAAATCAATAGTTGTTTCAAAAGTTTCAGGAAGTATTAATGGAACTACAATACCTATGGAAAATGTAGAGGTATCTACAAATGTACCAGATATAAATGGTATTGCTCCAGAAACAGTAGAAATAATAGAAAATGGAAGAAGACTTTCAGAAAATGAATTCCAATATAATACGCAAGATAAGTCTTTGGTCATAAAAAAAGAAAATACTCCAAACGAAAATGGTGAAATAGCTAATCTTTCTGGAAATATTGAATATAACATAATATATGTTTATGGAACACAATTTAATATAGGAAAAGTAAATATTGTTGCAAACCAAAACTTAAAAGTAAAACCATATAATGGAGAAGAAACGAATATTAGTTTCCAAAATAATTTAGAAAAAGAGCAAAACAATCAAACAACAATATTAAATATAAATAGTGCGGACAATATTACAAAGGGATATCTATATTGGCAAAAATATGAAATGCAATTTAATGTAAATATGGATATACAAGTACAATATATTTTACCAGGAAAAGACATAGAAATAGTAGAACAAGGAAATATGTTTACAGGAGATAGTGTTAATCTAAACATAATAAATAGCACATATTATACAAATTCAAGTATATCTAAAGAAGAACTTACAAATGTTTTAGGAGAAAATGGAACATTAGAAATCTATGACGCAGAAACAGGAACTTTATTAGGAACATTAAATAAAGATGCAACTGCAGATGAAAATGGAAATATAAACATAGTATATAATAATATATCTAGACTTAGATTTTTAATTAAAAATCCAGAGAAGATTGGAAGTATACATATAAATAGTACTAAAAAGATTAGAAGCAATCATGGAATAGATAACGATACATTAAAAGCAGTAAAACAATTAAGATTAATATTTACAAATAACAATATGATCTATACAAGTACAGTAGAAAAAGACATTAATTTATATGATACTGTTACAAAATCAACAGTAGAATTGGATAAGACAGAATTTAATACAGCAGATGATAGAACAGCAATAAATATGAAAATAAATTTAAATACTCAAAGTATGGATTATGATTTATATAAGAATCCTGTATTACAAGTAGTATTCCCATCTGAGTTCGAAGAAGTAAATATAGAAACAGTAGGAATTACTTTTGAAAACGGACTAAAATTAACAAATGCTGAAATGACAAATTTAGAAGATGGAAGAAAAGTTCTTACTATTACTATAGAAGGAGAGCAATTAGAATACTTAAATAATGACATAACAGCAAATACACAGATAGCTATAACAGGAAATGTTAAAGTATACCAAAATCTAACATCTAGAGACACAAATATTACATATACGTATACAAATGAAAAGGCAATAACATATGATAATGGCGGAGTAGTTAATATTCCAGTTAAAATAACAGCACCATATGGATTTATAATGACAACTTTAGCAAATGACACAGCAATTTCTAAAAACAAAGAATTAGAAGAAGTAAAAGTAAGAGCTAATACAGCTTCACAAACAATACATGTAAAAGAAACTATTACAAATAACTTTGATGATTCAGTTAATAATTTTGAATTAACAGGTATGTTACCTCGTAGAGACCAACAATATACATTGGGAGAAAATACAATTACATCAAGTTTTAATGCAGAAATAGCAGGAAATGTGACAATTAACAGAAACGATGCAAAAATATATTATTCAGAAGATAATCAAAATTGGTCAGAAACAAAGACAATGAATAGTAACTTATTCAAAATATCTTTTGGAGATTCTTTTGCTAAAGGAGATATGGTAACAGTAGAATATGATTTAAAAATACCTGGAAACATATCATATAGTAAAAGCTCATACTTAGCTTTTATAGCAAATGCTAAACAAAATGAAAATTCAGTAAATAACTGGTCAGGAATGAAAGTTTCTACAGAAGATATGCAAATGGTAAACCAAGAGCCACAAGCTTCAACAGTCGATGAAGATCAGTTAAAAACAGAAATCTCTGTAATGAAGGGAAATGTTTCATTAAAAGATGGCGAGAGTGTAGGAAATGAACAAAACTTAAAATACATTATTAAAGTAACAAATACAACAGATCAAGCAATAAATAATGTAAAAGTTACTGCTACAAATGAAAATGCAGTGTTCTATGAATTTTTGGTAAAAACTATGGAAGATGGACAAGAAGATCATGCTTATTTCGAAAATCCAGATAGAAAACAAATGGACTTTTCAGCAGAAATGATAGCAGCCGGAGAAACAAAGGAATTTTCATACGAAGTAGTAGTAAAGAAAAACGGAGATAATAGTTCGACATCTGCTAACGTTAAAATATCTGCAGATTCAATAGAAGAAAAAGAAATAAAAACTATTACAAACCCAATTGTAGATAGTAAAGTAAAATTAACATTAGCACCAGATACAACTGCAGGATATCCTGATGAACTAGTAGAGGGAGGAATGGTAGTTTTTAAGATTGCAATTAAAAATTTAACAGCTGAAACAATGAGCAATCTAACACTTAATTTATTTTATACACAACATATAGAGTTTACAAATGATGTGATTATGTCAAATGTTGAATCTGACAGAACAAGTATATTGGAAAATAAAGATAATACATTAAAAATAAATATAAATACATTGCAACCAAATGAAGAAATATCAATGTATGTATATGGAAGCTTTAAGAAAATAGAGGATGAAGATGTTACAAAATCATTCTATACATTTTGCAATATGGTATATGAAGATACTGAATATGTGTCAGGAATTGTAGATTTTACAGTCAAAAAAATGCTAACGGATTTTTCATTAGTTCAAACAGCAAATATAGAGGGAGAATTACATCAAGGAGATAATTTAATCTATACAACAGAAATAACAAATATTGGTGAACTTGAGGGAATTCCTACAATTTATGGAACAGTTCCAGATAGTGCAGTTATTAACAATATCTATATAGAACAAAATGGAGAAAGAAAAGAAGTCCAATATACTGGACAAACATATAATATATCTTGTACCATGCAACCAGGAGAAAAAGTAACATTAATAATAGATACAAATATTAATACATATTTAAATAATGATAAAGAGATAGAAAATACAGTATTATTGAATGCATATGAAGCAGAGGGAGTAAAACAATCCAATACGATAAGACATAAAGTTGTTGATGAAATTGGAGAAGTAGAAGATCCAGACAATCCAGAAGATCCAGATAATCCAAGTGATCCTGATAACCCAGAAGATCCAGACAATCCAAATAATCCTTCAACAGGAAAAAGAGCAATAGGTGGATTTGTATGGAATGATACTAACAAAAATGGTATAAAAGATACTTCAGAATCAAATATTCCTGGAATGGAAGTATTACTAATAACATCAACAGGAGCAATAGTAAACAATACGACTACAACAAATAATGGATATTATGAATTTACAAGCTTAGAGCCAGGAAATTATAGAGTTGTATTCGAATATGATACATCTAAATATTATATTTCTCCATATAAAGTAAATGGAGCAGATGAAGATACAAATTCAGATGTAATCTCAACAACCATCGAACAAAATGGAGAAACAAAAAATGTTGCAGCAACAGAAGAACTAAATCTTAATGATATAGATTTAGAGAATGTAAATGCAGGATTTATAGAAGTAGCAGAAAGAAGCTTAACAATAACAAAATCAATTACAAAAGTTGCTGTAAGTACAAGTAAACGTACAACTTCATATGACTATGATAGAAAACAAATTGCTAAATTAGAAATACATTCTAAGGAAATAAAAAATGCTCAAATTGCTATTGAATATACAATAGATATACAAAACACAGGAGAAGCAGAAGAAACAATACAAGAAATAATAGATACTCCAAGTGAAGGATTAAAATTAAATGATGCTTCTGGAGATTGGTACCAAAAAGGAGACAAAATAGCAACAACAGAATTAGAAAATACTAAGTTAGCACCAGGAGAAACAAAATCATTAAAATTAATAATGACAACATCAACCGGAGCAGAAGGTGAAGGTAAAAAGGTTACAAATAAAGCAGATATAGAAGAAGTAAAAAGTTCAAATGAAAATATTAAGATAAATATTAATAATCAAAATAACACAGCACAATTAATAATTGGTGTAAGCACAGGTGCTTTACAAATAACAATAGCAGTAATAATAATTTTAGCAATATTAGCAATTATAGCTATAGCGATAATAAGAAAGAAGGGAGGATTAAGAAAAAATGAAAACTAAAAAAGAAGTTAAAAAGAAAGTTTTAATTAATCTTGCCTTAATATTAATAATTTTTATAGGAATAGCTATAATAGCAAAAAACAACGTAAAATCTTATACCGATTTACAGTTAGCAACAGCTGCCAGTGGAGTAACAGGATTTTTATCAAGTGATTATAGATATGCTGGTGCTGTAGAAGTTGCTAGAGGAACAATTGATCAGAGAACTGCAGCGTGTATAGACCCACACACAGCTTCTTCACCTAATAAAGGGGCATATCAAATATTAGCTATAATCGATATAGATAATAGTTATAATGGAACATTAGGAAATAATTGGCAAGGATTAAATGTATATACACCAACAACGCTATATGGAAATGCCGGATTGCAGAATATTACAGATTCAGATATAGTAAAAAGAGCACGTTTTATGGCGTATCTTGCAAATTGGTTGGCAAATAGACCTGATAATGGAAGTGATGATGACTTCTTTCTTCGTAATATAGTTTGTTTTGCTAATCATGCTCAAAATTATAACGGTGCATTTAGTGCTTTTGCACATTCTGGATATAAAGATTGGTCGGGATGGCAAACAGATGGTTCAACTGCTTATGGATCTAGATACCAAGGAGTATATCAAGATGCAAAAGCATATGCAGAAGGAATACAAGGAGGTGTTGGAGGTGTTAAAAATGCTTCGCAAGGAGATCCAGATATTGAATTTACAGATACAGAAACAATCTTAGGACCATACAGATTAGAATTTTCTGGAAATGGCGAAGTTACCGGAATAACAATAGATGATAAAAATCAGAAATATTCTACAGAAGATGGATCTGTAACAGTACTTAATAGTAACAAAGAAGAAATTGCACTTAGTGATATTCCTAGTGGTCAAGATTTTTATATACATATAGATGGAATAGCAGATGAAATACAAAGTATAACATTAAGTACAACTGGAACAGATTTATATGCTGGAAGAATCCTATTACTTGGTGGTGGTGGAAGTCAAAGAATAGCTGTGTTTAATGCAACACATACAGAAGGAAATGGTTCATTAACATTAAAAGTACCACCAGCAAAACCAATACTAGTTGCATATAAATATCTAAAATCTGTACAAAGATTACAAGATGATGGAACATATAAAAGACTATTTACAATAAATGAAATACCTAAATTAACAATTGCAAATCGAGGTAAAAATAGTGCTAAAGTTACAGAGGTAACATATCCAGATTATAAAAAATACTTTAGTGCAGAAGATTTAGATGAAAATGGAGTTCCCTATATATATGATGGGGACTTGGTAGAATTCCAATGGGTAATATATAACATAGGACCGGGAGCATCAGCACCGGGTGCAACATATGAACTAGTGGATGAACCAGGACCAGGATATATATTACAACCAGGAAATGAAAATGGTTGGGCAGCAAGTGGAGACACATATACAAAAACAATTACATTACAAAAAACACTTAAAGGATTAAAAGGTACTGCTTCGCCAGAGTATTACCAAGGTGCAGATACAATGATTTACTTCGTTGTAGATGTACAAGATAAATACGAAAATGGAAAAGATGATCCATTCCTATACAATAATGGTGAATTCCCATTACATGTAGTATGGAAGTTATCTGGAAAAGTATTCTTAGATAAACTTGCACAAAAAGATGGTAGAGAAGATGGTATCCTAAGTAATGGAGACGTAATGCTATCAGGAGTAGAAGTAGTGTTATTTGACCAAAATGGAACACAGCTTGCAAGTACAACAACCGACGGTAATGGATATTATGAATTTGACAAACTGGATATAAATCTAGAATGTTATGTAAGATTTAAATATAATGGTCAAATATATGAACCAACAACTTACCAAAAAGATGGTGCTTCAGTAGAAGTACAATCACATGCAACAGACGGTAAAGAAAACAGAAGAGCTTTTAATGATAAATTTACACCAGTCGATGCACAACATACATATCCAAGTAGGGATGATACTACAAATGAAATGTTTATGATTTATGCATATACTGGATCAGATGGTTTACAAAGTTTAACAATATATAATGCAGGAAAATCATTGGAAGTAAGACGAAACGTAAACTTTGGTATTAAGGAAAGAGAAGAATTTGACCTAAACTTAAGAAAAGACTTAATAAAAGTTGATGTACAAATAAATGGAAAGACACATACTTATGATTATAATGGTGCCGGAGAAGATCTTAATATAGAAATAAGAGGTACAGATGTACCAAATTATAATAGAAGTTTAAGAAGCGAAGATGTTATATATAAGTCAGATGTACAATATGATAATGATGGAGATAAATTACAAGTATTTGTAACATACAAGATCCAAATAAAGAACCAATCAGTTGGAGAAATTACAGGATATGTATTAGACTTAAATGACTATGCAGATACATCATACGAATTAGTTAATTCTTATGATGAAAACAATAAGCAAATCAGTTGGAATTCATCTGGAACTGTATCTGGAAATGGTAAAACATACCAAAAACTACATACAACATCTTTAGCAAATGAAGGAATAACAGATAAAAAATGGATATTTGTTCAGTACAAAGTTTCTAATGATACATTAAGAGCTCTTCTTTCAGAAGGACAAACTTATGAAGATAATTTTGCAGAAATTGCGGGTTATAGAAATGCATATACAAACGATAGAAAAGACTTAGACGGAAATACAATATCAAATGCAGGTGAAAATGCAGGTCTATTAGATATAGATTCTACACCGGACAATATGAACCCAACAGATGCTGATGTTCAACAATTAGTAGCAGATGCAAAAACACAAGAATATCAAAATCAAGGTGGAGAAGCAAAAACAAAACGTAGTATGGAAGTATTCGAAGATGATGCAGATGCTGCACCAGCATTAAGATTAGTATTAAATAACGAAGAAAGAAAAATGAATGGTATTGCATTCGAAGATTTACCATTGGATGATAGACTAAAAAATAATGAAAGAGTCGGAGATGGAACATACCAAGATGAGGAATTTAAAGTAAACCAAGTTTTTGTAAAATTAATTTGTACAAACGAAGATGTAAATACTTTAAACCCTAAAGAAGTAAGAACAAATGAAGACGGTACATACGAAATAAGTGGTTATATACCAGGTGATTACTATTTACAATTTACATATGGTGACCTAACATGTATAAAAGCAGTACAAATGAATGACCAAATGTATACAGGACAAGATTATAAATCAACAATTTATACAGAAGGAAATTATTCAGATAAATACTGGTACCAAAATACAACACCAAGAAACAATGATGCAAAAGATGATTGGAACAGAAGAGAGACTGTAAATGCATATAGCGAAACTTTAAGATATTCAAATGCTACAGTATTAAATGCTACAAGAGATGCAGATGATGCAATGTTAGAAGAACTTGCAAATAATACAAGCATGTTTGCAGATACTGCACAAATGTCTCTAGAAGTAGAATACCTAGGTAAAGAACAACCAAATTATTCTGTAGATAATATAGACTTTGGAATTATAGAAAGACCAAGAACAAAGATTGTATTAAACAAAAATGTAACTTATGTAAAATTAACAGCAACTGATGGAAGTACAATATTCGATTCTAGATCAACTGCACCAAACTTAACTTGGGTTGCAAATAAATATGACGAAAATGGAAATGTAACAACAGGTTTAGTCCAGGGAACAGTTGACGAGAACTTACTATACGGATCTTCATTAACAGTTGAATATACATATTATGTAAGAAACTACAGTGAAATAGACTATAATGAACAATCATATTATTATACAGGAAATGTAGAAAATAAGAATACAATAAACAAAATGTCATCAGAAAAAATAATTGATTACATTCCAAATGCTTTAGACTACGAAAAAACAAACGATGTTTGGAAGGTACTATTAAATAAACAAAACAGTGTAACACTGGATAGTAGTTACAGAGGAGAATACTTATCACCTGATGTATTTGATAATATAACAGAAAGTTTGGATGAAGCTCTAGAAACAAGTGTAACTTCAGGACAAAAACTACAACCAGGCGAAACAGCAAATGTTCCAGATATAATACGATGTGTAAGAGTTATAGCAGGTGCCGAAGAAACTTCATCATCCGATGATATGCAAAATATAGCAGAAATAATCGAATTAAAAATAGATAATGGTAGAAGACCATATTATGAGGATACAACAGGACAGGAAGAGGTAGAAATACCTGGTAACGCAGACCCTACAACATTCGAAAACATAGAAGAATTAGACACTGGTAGATCAGAAATCTTAACATTTGTTGTACCATTTGGTGCAAACAAGCAATTAACATTAATAATTATAACAATTGTAGGACTAGCAATTTTAGTAACAGGAGTTATAGTAATTAAGAAAAAAGTTTTATAATTAGAACTTGACAAAGAAATAAAAAATATGTAAACTAGAATAGGAGCTTTGGATAAAGCTCCTATTTAATGTATTAAAACAAATTGGCAAATAAAAAGAAAGGTAGGGGGATTTACGAAATGATAAAGTTATACAATACTAATATGCAAACAAATAAATTAGAAACTGTTAATACATATACTAGAGGAACATGGATACATATGGTAGATCCTTCGGAAGAAGAAATAAAAGAAGTTTGCCAAAACGTAAATATAAAAGAAGACTTTATAAGATATGCTTTGGATAACGAAGAAAAAGCCAGAATCGATATAGAGGACGAAGATAATACAATTTTATTCATTATAGATATACCAATTACAGAAAAATTACATACGGGAAGTTATATGTATGCAACAATGCCAATTGGTATGATAGTTGTAAGAGATGATTATTTCATAACTGTTACTTTAAGAGAATGTAATTTAATAAAAAGATTCGAAAATGGTAAAGTAAAAGGATTTTGCACATATAAAAAGAGTAGATTTATATTACAAATGATGTATAATAATTCTTCAGACTATTTGGAATACTTAAAGAAAATTAATAAGGAAACAGAGATTGCAGAAAATGTATTAAGCAATTCAATGAAGAATAGAGAATTATTAAAATTACTATCATTAGAAAAATCACTTGTATATATAACAACATCATTAAGATCAAATGAAGCAGTTATGGAAAGAACAGTAAAAATTAAGAATATAAAATTATATGAAGAAGATGAAGATATACTAGAAGATGCAATAATCGAAAATAAGCAAGCTATAGAAATGAGCAAAGTTTATAGTGATATCCTAAACGGAACAATGGATGCTTATGCATCAATAATATCAAATAACCTAAACGGAGTTATGAAATCATTAACATCAATTACAATTATTATTGCAGTACCAACAATGATTGCAAGCTTTTGGGGAATGAATGTTAAATTACCATTCGAAAGAAGCCCTTTTGGATTTTGGATAATGATATTTATTGCCACGCTGCTTACATTAATTTCTGTAGTATGGTTAAAAAAGAAGGATATGCTAAATTAAAATTTAAGGAGGTAAAGAAATGCTATCTGTAAATGGTGTAACAGTTCGTTTTGGAAAAAGAGTTTTATTTGAAGACGTAAATATTAAATTCGGAAAAGGAAACTGCTACGGAATAATAGGTGCAAATGGTGCAGGAAAATCTACTTTTTTAAAAGTTCTTTCTGGAGAATTAGAGCCAAGTAAAGGTGATGTAAGTATAGATAAAGGAGAAAGAATATCTATATTAAAACAAGATCACTTTGCATATGATGATTATAGTGTATTGGACACGGTTATAATGGGTGACCAAGAACTATATAAAATAATGAAAGAAAAAGAAGAAATATATGCAAAAGAAGATTTTACGGAAGAAGACGGAATGAAAGCGGCTAAACTAGAAGAAAGATTTGCAGAACTAGATGGATGGAATGCAGAAACAAATGCAGAAACATTATTAAATGACTTAGGAATTTCACCAGAAAACCATTATAAACAAATGAAAGAAATTGAAGATAGGGAAAAAGTAAAAATATTACTTGCACAAAGTTTATTTGGAAATCCAGATGTATTATTATTGGATGAACCTACAAATGACCTAGATCTAACTACAATTCAATGGTTAGAAGAATTCTTAATTAATTTTGAAAACACTGTAATTGTAGTATCACATGATAGATATTTCTTAAACAAAGTATGTACACATATTGCAGATGTTGACTTTGGAAAAATTAAAGTATATCCAGGAAATTATGATTTCTGGTACGAATCTAGTCAACTTGCATTAAAACAAATGAAAGAAGCAAATAAAAAGAAAGAAGAGAAGATTAAGGAATTACAAGAATTTATTGCTCGTTTTAGTGCAAATGCATCTAAATCTAAACAAGCAACATCAAGGAAGAAATCTCTAGAAAAAATCCAATTAGACGAAATAAAACCTTCTAATAGAAGGTATCCATATATAGATTTTAAACCTGATAGAGATGTTGGAAATGATATATTAACAGTTACAAACCTAACTAAAACCGTAGATGGTGAAAAATTATTAGATAATGTAAGCTTTACTGTAAAAGCAGATAATAAAATTGCAGTATTAGCAGATAACGAGAATGCAAGAACAGTACTATTCCAAATATTAGCGGGAGAAATGGAACCGGATTCTGGAACTATAAGTTTTGGAACAACAATTACAAAAGCATATTTCCCTAAGGATAATAGTTATTTGTTTACACAAGACTTAAATATAACAGATTGGCTAAGACAATATTCAAAAGATCCTGACGAAACATATGTAAGAAGCTTTTTAGGTAGAATGTTATTTTCTGGAGATGAAGCACTAAAAAATATAAAAGTATTATCAGGTGGAGAAAAAGTAAGATGTGTACTTTCTAAGATAATGCTATCTGGTGCAAACTTCCTAATATTTGATGAACCTACAAACCACCTAGATATGGAAAGCATTACAGCATTAAATGAAGGAATGAAGAGATTTAAAGGAAATATGATATTTGCATCACATGACCATCAATTAATGCAAACAGTAGCAGATAGAATTATAGATATTAAAAAAGGTGGAAAAATTGTAGATAAGGAATGCACATATAATGAATATTTAGGTATAGAATAGATAATTTATATGTGTGATGGGAGAGAAAGAAATGGATAAAATTATACAAATAATAGCTGAGGAATTAAATATTAAACAAAGCCAAGTGCAAAATACTATAAATTTAATAGATGAAGGCAATACAATTCCTTTTATAGCTAGATATAGAAAAGAAGTAACTGGAGGTCTTTCGGACGAAATCTTAAGAACATTTGGCGAAAGATTAACATACTTAAGAAACTTAGAAAAAAGAAAAGAAGAGGTTGAAAATTCTATAAATGAGCAAGGGAAATTAACAGATGAAATAAAACAAGACTTACAAAATGCAACAACACTTGCAGAAGTAGAAGATATATATAGACCATATAAGCAAAAGAAAAAGACAAGAGCAACTGTTGCGAAAGCAAAGGGATTGGAGCCTTTAGCAGAAATTATTTTGGCTCAAGAAGAAAAAAGAGATATAAAAGAAATAGCAGAACAGTTTATTAATGAAGAAAAAGAAGTAAAAACTGTAGAAGAGGCAATTCAGGGAGCATTGGATATTATTGCAGAAATGATATCTGACAATCCAGAATATAGAAAAATGATAAAGCAAATGATATATTCTAAAGGTACTATAGAAACAAAAGCAACAAAGCCAGATGAAAGATCTGCATACGAGATGTATTATGACTATAGTGAAAATGTAAATAAAATGCCTAGCCATAGAATACTTGCTATTAATAGGGGAGAAAAAGAAGAATTCTTAAAAGTAAAAATCATAAAAGATGAAGAAAAGATTTTAGGAAAAATAGAAGAAGACATAATAAAGGGAGAAACTCAATTTACAGAATATTTAAAAGCAACTGTGGAAGATAGCTTTAAAAGATTAATAGAGCCATCTGTAGATAGGGAGATAAGATCAGATCTAACGGAAAAAGCAGAAGAACAAGCAATAAAAGTTTTTGGGAAAAATGCAAAACAATTATTACTTGGAGCCCCAATAAAAGGAATTACTGTTATGGGATTTGACCCAGCATATAGAACTGGTTGTAAGATTGCAATAATAGATGAAACAGGTAAAGTAATGGATATTACAACAGTATATCCAACAGAGCCACAAAATGATATAGTTGGAGCAGAAAAGGAATTAGTTAGATTAATAAATAAAGACCATGTAGATATGATTGCAATAGGAAATGGAACAGCCTCAAGAGAATCCGAGATGTTTGTTTCTGAAATGATAAAAAAATGTGATCACAAAGTATTATACACAATAGTAAGCGAAGCAGGAGCATCTGTATATTCTGCATCTAAACTTGCAACAGAAGAGTATCCAGACATAAATGTTTCTATAAGAGGGGCAATTTCCATTGCAAGAAGATTACAAGATCCACTTGCAGAATTTGTAAAAATAGATCCAAAATCAATTGGTGTAGGTCAATACCAACATGATGTAAATCAAAAGAAATTGGAAGAAAGCTTAGCAGGTGTAGTAGAAGATAGTGTTAACAAAGTAGGAGTTGATGTTAATACAGCTACCCCATCATTACTTTCTTATGTATCTGGAATAAATAAAACTATTGCAAAAAACATTGTTAAATATAGGGACGAAAATGGAAAATTAAAAGAAAGAAAAGAATTATTAAAAGTTCCAAAATTAGGGAAAGTAGCATTCGAGCAATGTGCAGGCTTTATTAGAATTCCTGATGGAAAAAATCCATTGGAAAATACAGCTGTTCACCCAGAGAGTTATGGAATAGCAGAAGAATTACTTAAATCACTAGGATATGGAACTGAAGATTTAAAGGATAAAGAAAAATTAGTTGAAATAAGAAAGAAACTATTGGATGTAAAACTTGGAGAAACCGCTAAAAAGCTTGATGTAGGAGAAATGACATTAAAAGATATAATAGATGAACTTTCTAAACCAGGAAGAGATCCTAGGGAAGATATGCCAAAACCAATATTAAGACAGGATGTACTAAAGTTCGAGGATTTAAAAGAGGGAATGATATTAACAGGAACAGTAAGAAATGTTATTGACTTTGGAGCATTTGTGGATATTGGAGTAAAACATGATGGACTTGTCCACATATCAGAGATGAGTGAAAAATTTGTAAAAAATCCATCAGACATAGTATCTGTAGGAGATATTGTAAAGGTAAAAGTTATTGGAATAGATAATGAAAGACAAAAAGTAAAACTTTCTATGAAAATAGGGTAAATAAAAACTTCTTAGAATAATCTAAGAAGTTTTTATTTATTTAATTATTATTCGTCTTTATTATCTATTTCTGGTATATCAACAATTTCTGCTTTTACATCTGTAGAACCAGACATTTCTTTTATTTCTTTGCTTTCTACATTTTCGTTTGAATTACTTTCAGAATCTTCTGATGCAACTGTTCCTTCTGCAGTTACAGGTGAATTTATTCCCATTCTATCTTCGTAGAAAATAATAGAAGCAAATTGCATATATGGTATTAGGAATACTAATCCTGCATATGATAATATAACACCTACAACAGGAATTGCAGCTAATAACATATCAAGTAAAATCCAACCGATGAAAGATAAATATAAGCTGAATAAACGACCTTTATGTCCGTCCATAACTTCTTTACTTTGGTTCATGCATTCAAGTGCTGTTGCATTTTGGTTATCTATTGCGATATACATTCCAAGTCCATAATGGAAAGATTTAATAATTATCCATATGTAAGCAATAAATTCTAGTATAACAGCTATAAGCATAGCTACTAATGAAAATACTGATACATTTGATAATAGATAAGATAATGCTGTCTCAGAAGATACATAAGCTCCCATAGAAGCAATAGCAAGACCTGCTGAAGCTATTACTCCAACCAATGCAACTATTACAATAATTACAGCAACTACTAGTAAAATAAGTGGTACTAACATTTTTTGTAATAATCTTCCTAGAACAGACCATGCTCTTCCAAAATTTGCAAAACCATCCTTAAAGAAATCAAAATATCCTACTTCTTCTCCTCTTTTTAGCTTCATAAAATTCATTACAAATCCATACATAATTGGAAAATTAATAACAATTGAAGCAATAGAAACTAAGAAACCTAGAAAAGGTATTGCAGAAAGAAAGCCCATTAAAAATGAATATGCTATAAATATTAAAGATATTATAGCAACAGTTCCCCATTTACCTTTTAAAGATTCTCTAGCTTGCTTTCTTGTTTCTGAAGCAGTTAAAACCATTAAAATCCCCTCCTTAATTAATTATATTAATACAAAAAGTAATTAATACTTTTCTTGTATTTCTTTAATGGCATTAAAATTATTATCTAAAATATCTAAAAATGCGATACCTATTTCTGGATCAAATTGAGAACCAAGGTTTGCTAATATTTCAGATTTTACAACATCCATTGGTAAAGAATCTCTATAACTTCTTTTTGAAGTCATTGCATCAAAGGCATCTACAACAGCTGTAATCCTTGCGAGATAAGGAATATTAGAACCTGCTATTTGCTCAGGATAACCAGAACCATCAAATTTTTCATGATGATATTTTACAATATCTAGAATATCATTAAACATCGTTGCATGTTCCAACATATTATAGCCAATTACTGGATGCTCTTTAATCTTTGCATATTCTTCGTCTGTTAATTTAGATTCTTTTAAAAGAATACTGTCCGGGATACCAATTTTTCCTATATCATGAAAAAGTCCACCAATTCTTAACTTTTCTATATCTTCTCCAGCCAAAGACAACTTCTGACCAAGCAAAACAGCATATGCAGAAACTCTGTCAGAATGCCCTTTTGTATATGGGTCCTTTGCTTCTACTGTATGTCTTAGAATTTCTATACTATCCATATATGCTTTTTGTAGATCATCATTCATTTTACTAATAGTTCTCATTTGACTTACAGACTTTAAGCCAGATTCTATTAATAGCAATAATTGATCGAACTTATCACTTTTTTCACAATAACCCTGTATATCCAATTGATGGATCGTTTCTAGTGGTGGAGCCAAATCTTTGTGTCCAGTTAGAAGTAAAATATATAAATCTTTATTAAATTTACGAATTTCTTCTACAACTTTATCACCATGAATTGGATCCATAATAAAATCTAGTATCATTAAATAAAAATGTTTAGATTTTACGCGATTAATTGCTTCTAATGGATCTGTTATTCCTACAAATTCGTAGCCAGATCTTTTCATAAAAATAGATAGAGAATCTAAGATTCCTTGTTCATCGTCAACACCAATTATTTTAAAACCAGTGCTTTTGGCTGTAACTTGATTCTTTCTCATATTGACAGTCCTCCTAATATAAAAATTATATAAATAAACAGGCACAAAAGCAATAAAAAATCGAAAAAAACATAAATTTGTAAAAAAAGAACTAATTGGAAATCAACCAATTAGTTCTTTTTGAAAAATATAATTAATCTATAAGTTATTTAAGCTTTGGTAATGGAATGGTTATTATAAAAGTAGTTCCTTTTCCAAGTTCAGATTCAAAATCTATATTACCATTAAAATGTGCTTTTATAGTAGAGTAGGACATAAATAATCCTAGTCCAGTACCATTTTTACCTTTTGTAGTAATCATTTCTTTAAATAATTTATCCTTTACTTCGTCAGGCATTCCAGAGCCAGAATCTTGAACTTCTATGAATAACTTAGAAGCATCTGTTTTTAAGGTTAAATTTATAGTTTTATTTGGTTCCCCATTATATGCTTGTATAGCATTTGTTATCATATTATTAATTACTTGAACCAAAGCATTAACGTCACCATTTATTTGTACATCTGAGCCAACATAATTATGAATATCCAATGTAACAAGAGCACTCTTTAATTCATGCTTCATCAAAATATTAATATCTTTTAACAACTCATCAATTTTAAAATACATATTATTATCAGAAGAAAGATTTACAGCTTGACCTTTAACAACAGTTATGATATCAGACATATATTCTGCATATGTTTTAATTTTTCCGATCCACTCATTCATATCTTTTGCAATATCATGGTGATCTGCAGAAGTTACTTCTGGATCGTCTATAGAAGAATCATATTCTTTTACTAGATCTGTTAATCCTTCTGCTGCACCAGAAATTGACATAATAGGTGTTTTTAGATTGTGAGCAATTCCTCCAATCAATTGTCCTAGAGATGCTAGACGTTCACTTTCCATAAGAGTTTCTTGATTTGATTTAATAGTATCATTATATTCTTTTGTTTTATCTTGAACCCTATTAAATGCAATAGTTAAGTCACCTAATTCATCATTTGAGGTAACTGGTAAATTATGCTCATTAGAGATATCATCGGAAGCTGCAATTGCTTTTAGTTGCCTACTTATGGTTTTAATATCATTACTTAAATCCTTACTAATATATAATACGAATAATATATTAAAGAAGATTAATATTATTGTTGCAATTATAAATGGTGTTACAAAAGAAGTAGAGAATACATAGAACCTAACACCAATATAGCAATCTCCTTCATTTGTATGTATCTTTATTGCACTTCCTTCTATATTCTGACCATAGTTATCATAAATATGTCCATTTGTCTTATCGTAAAATTCACTTAAATATTTTTGGAAGAATGTATTTAATTCTTCTTCTGAATAATGTATCTTACCATCTGTGCAAGATATAATAAAGAAATTATCTTCTGGGTTTTGTAATTCTATATTTTCTTTTAATATATTTGGTAATTCATTTATATCATATACTTTACTTTTGTCAGAGAAATAATTAGAAAGCTCCTGATGATATAAATTATAAATTAAGTCACCTTTCTCCGTTGTTAGTAAAGATAAAGATAATAACAATATAATTATAAATGAATATAAGAATATTGGTAACATCTGTAATAATATTTTGGTATATAAATTAAGTCTTAAACCAGATACTTTGTTATTAGATATTTTTGACGTTTTTACCAAAGTATTTATAAAAAAGCTCTTATTTGCAATATACGAACATATCGAAAATATTGCAGACATACAGAAGATTATAATTGTTATTCTTAAGTTCAGTTCCGGTGTTGTATTAAATAAAAATAAACAAAAACATACAACAGACGGTGGCACTAATAAAGTAAGTAGTAATACTAGATAAGGAAAAGTAAAACTTCTTTTCCTTATTTTTTCTACTTGTTTAGCATCAATTTTATTAGTACTTTTATTTCTTATCTTTTTTAAAGAAAGCATATTATATAAAAACATTAGAGCTGTAAAAATAAAAATAGAAAGAACAACTGCTAAAATTATAAATTGAGTACTATATTTTATTCCAACAACTTCGATCTGAAAGTCATTATCTATAGAATTTGGTGGATAATTTAATACATATGGTATAAGCAAATATAGCATTATACATATAAAGGCCATAAGGACCATATGAATTAATAATAATTTTTTAATTGGATTTTTCTTCATCTTTTGCTCCTTTTATAAATTTATTTTTTATTAAATAATCAATAATTTTTTGTATATAAGAAGAATTAATTTCTGGCCAACATAAATTATGCTTTACTAAAGTATCTTCTGTAATTTTATTACTTATTTTTAAATTACTAGTAATAGTATTATTTATTAAATTTGCAAAACCAAAATAATTATTTTTATCATTTAATAAACTATCTTTAAAATCTTTTGCCGTAACTGACTTTAAATTTATATTATTCTTTTTTAAAATCTTATTAATCTTTCCGAAATCTGTAAAGTGATCATCATATAAATGATATACTTTTAAATTTTTATCTTGACAATTCATTAAAGAAACAATATTCTTTGCACAAATATCAACAGGTGAAAATTCCAAATGAAAATCTTCTAATTCTTTTGGATAGCAACCTAAGTTTATACATGCAATTATTCTATTTAAAGAAGAATTTTCTAATGCATTTTCTTGGAAAACACCATCACTATATCTGTTAGAAAGATTACCAATTCTATAAATACTTGCTACTAAATTCGTATTTTTGCAAGCTTCTATTATTAAATACTCTGCTTCGAATTTGCTATGTACATATACATTATCTTTATAATTTTGACCAATATATAAATTGTTTTCGCTAAATTCAGCAATAGGTGTGTCCACTAATCCAAATCCTGAAACAGAAATTGTAGAAATATATTCCAACTTACTATGTCCTGCATTACAGAATTCAATTATTTTTTCTGTAGAGACAACATTTGTCTGATGGAATAAATTATAGTCTCCATAGTGTTTTACAAGTGCAGCAGAATGTATACAAACATCAATAGTATTTAGTAAATTATTATATTCATCATCTTGTAATCCAAAATGTTCGTCCAATAAATTTCCTTCCAAAATAGTAACTCTATCTACATATTTGCTAATATCCGTATCTGGATAATAGAAATTTATTTTCTCTTTTAATCTTTCGGTTGGATTTATATTGTTCTTGCTTCTAATTAAACAATATATATTATAATTTGTTTTCATTAGTAATTCACGAAGTAAATGAACACCTAAAAATCCAGTTGCACCAAATAACAATACATTTTTAATTTTTACGGGTGCTTTTAAATCTTTTTGAATATCAGATATCGAAAAATGAATATCTGTTAGCTCTTCATTATTTGTTTCTTCTTTTTTATAACCACCAATTATATAATCTGCTAAATTTTTAATTGTTTTATTATTATAAAAATCCTGTGTATCCAAATTATATCCTTCTGAATATAATTTAGTCTGTGCTTTTATTAAGCTTAAAGAATCTAAATAATAATCAAAAAGGTTTTCATTTGTACCTATCTTTTTAATCTCTAAAATTTCGCAAAATACCTTACAAAGTTTTTCCTCCACTTCATTTTCAGGAGGTATAAGAGCCACTTTCCTTTTTATTACAGGAAGAGGTAATTCTTTTCTATTTACCTTACCATTAACTGTCATTGGCAATGAATCCATTTTTATGAAATATTTAGGGATCATATAATTTGGTAATTTTTTGTCCAATGTAGCAATTAAATCATCAATATTAACAGGTTCAGATTCTATATAGTATGCACAAAGCTCTTTGTTATTTTTTATTTTCATATCTATAACATAACAATCCTTAATTGATGGATATTTTAGTATTTGTGATTGAACCTCTCCGGTTTCTATTCTATATCCATTAATTTTAATTTGAAAATCCGATCTACCTATGTATTCCATAACTCCATTAGGATGCATTACAGCTAAATCACCGGTTTTGTAAAGTACTTCTTTTTTATTAAAAGGATTTTGTACAAAACTTTTTTTATTAACTTCTGGAAGATTTAAATATCCCTTAGATAGGCAATCTCCGCCAATATACATTTCACCAATAGTATTATATGGCATTAAATTCATTGACGAATTAAATATATAAATTTTCACATTATCTATTGGTCTTCCAATTGGAACAGAGACATAATCATCCAAAAGGCTATATTCATATATCATACAGCCAACTGTTGCTTCTGTCGGACCATATTCATTATATATTTTTATTCCATTATGTAATTTATTTGTAATTGCTTTACATATTTCTGCAGTTAAGATATCTCCACCTAAAATTAATTTTTTAATACAGGTGTCAGGAGTTGCAACATCTAATAATAAAGTAAGATGTGCAGGGGTTAATTTTAGTACCTGTATTTTTTTATCTTCTACAATTTCTTTAATTAATAATTCAGGATTAGAATTATTATATACATATATTGCATTTCCAGAAATTAAAGGAGTAAAAACAGATGTTACTGTTAGGTCAAATGCAATGGAAGAATATAGTGGAAAATTTGCGGTTTCGCCAGCCACATATTGTTTTGTACACCAATAAATATAATTTACTAAGCTTCTATTTGCAATTTGAACTCCTTTTGGATTTCCTGTTGAGCCTGAAGTATAAATCGTATATGCTAAGTCATCTGAATTTAATAAATCTTCATTGTAATCCTTATTAGATGAAAATTCTAAATCCTCATAATTAATTACGATGGAATTAGTAAATCCAGGTATTTTCTTCACATTTTTTGAATTAGTAATAATTGCAGAAGAATTACTATCTTCCATAATATATTTAACTCTTTCGATTGGGAAAGAAGTGTTTAATGGAATATAGCAAGCACCTATCTTTAAACATGCTAAAATCAAAGCGACTAATTCAACTGAATTATCGAAGAATAAACATACATTATCTTTATATTTAATGCCAGAAGCTGTAAGCCTATATGCCAAATTATTAATGCAATTTAAAAGTTCCGAATATGTTAATTCTTTTTTTTCTTCTACTATGGCAAGTTTATTAGGAGTTTTCTTAGCTTGGGCTTCGAATAGTCTAATAATTGGAATTTCTCCTGGGTACTTAGAAGAAGTATTATTATATTCATTTAAAATAAAATCCTTAACAACTCTAGCTACTGGTGAAATATCTTTTAACAAGATGTTTGGATTATTCATAATTTGTTTTAAAATATTCATTAAATTACAGTAAATTTCCTCTACATCAGATGAATTAAACAAATCCTTTCTATAATCAAAGATTATAGATAAATCCCCAGTGTTATCCATATCATATATATGTATATCCATATTATTAGAAACACAGCCATTAAAAATCCAATCACTTTCGTAAGAAATATTTGATGTAGAATGATTATCCCTAGCATTTTGGTAGGAAAAAGCTACGTCGTAAAGGTTTTTAGAAACATTTGTCTTCTTCCTGATATCTTCCAAGATTTTATTATATGGATATTTTTGGTTTCTTAGTATCTCAAAATAATTTTTCTTTAGGTTTTTAATAAAATCCAAATATTTTTCTTCAGTTGAAATATTTATCTTAAAAGGAATGGTACTTATATATGCACCAATAGTATTTTTTTCCTTAAAATTTGTTCTATTTAGTATTGGAAGACCAATAGTAGAACATGTATTATCATTAATTTTTGCTAAATAAATTCCTATAACAGAAATTAATAACAATGGAAGTGAAATGGAATTTGCTTGGCAAAAATCATTCAAATTCTTAACTAAATCTTTAGAAATTGAATATTTTTGTCTTAGTGCACTACAAGAATTAGAAATATTGTTACATAAATAGCTATAAGAAAAATTATTAGTAAAAGTATTTAACCAAAATTCTTTGGATTTTTCGTATTTAGCACTACCTATATATTCCTGTTCAGAATTAATGTAATTAATATATGATTCAAAATCTATTCCTTGAGTAGCTGGAAGTTTGTTTTTTAAATTCTCGTATATTGACATTATTTTTGTAATAACAAGGCTCATTGACCATGCATCACATATAATATGATGAAAACGACCAATAACACCACCAGTACCATCTGGAAATTTAAAAAGAGTGAATTCAAATAAATCATCATTAAAAATATCAAAAGAAGTTGTTGCTACAGTGTTTAAAAAAGTAGTAAACTCATCTTCATTTTTAAAATTAACGATTGTAAGTTTTCTACGTTCCATTTTATTAAAAGTTTGCATTAACTCATCATTTTGGTATGAGATATGAACACCAAAAATATCCGTATTAGCAATAACTGTTTGCACAGCTTCTTCGAACAATGCAAGATCAAGCTGTTCCTTTACTTTTATATATCCAGTTATTACATTAACACTTGTTCCTTTAAAAAACTGTTCTACACTCCAAAGAGCTAGCTGAGGAAAAGCTAATGGATATTTATTCATCTAATCACATCCTTTGTATCAAAAATCAATTTAAACTTATTATATATTTATAACTTGTGAAAATTCAATAGAAAAGTAAAAATACTTGATGAAATTTGTATTAAAAATTAGTTTTTGGAAAATATAAATATAACAAAGTTTACCAAAAAGGGGTTGAAGTTTATGCAGGAATACAAAAGAACTAAAAAGAAAAAAAGAAGAATTACAAATATACTATTTATTATATTTGTAATTGCTCTAATAATGGTTTTAACAATCTCTTTAGTAAGATTATATATAAGAACTGATATAGCAAAAATAGATGAAGATTTAAAAGTAGATAGGACCATGCAGACTACGACTCAAAAAGAAGAAAAAGATATTGGGATAGAGGAGATGATAGAAGAAGTTAACCATAGTGTTGTAGGAATTTCCAAACTACAAAACATGGGAAGTTCTGTTTTAGCAGAGGATGGAATAGAAAAATTAGGATTGGGAACAGGTGTTATAGCATCTGCAAATGGATATATAATAACGAATAGACATGTTTCGGGTGATAAATATAGTACTTGCTATGTAACCTTAGAAAATAGTAACACATATGAAGCAACAGTCGTATGGGCAGATTCAGATATGGACTTAAGCATAGTAAAAATAAATATGAAAGGATTACAGAGTATAAAATTAGGAAATTCGGATAATGTGCAGGCAGGACAGACAGTATATGCTGTGGGAAATCCTCTTGGTTATGAATTTGAAAGAACAGTTACTGCTGGAATAATAAGTGCAAAGTCTAGAACGATAAAATTTAATGAAAATGGGGAAGAAGTATTAATGACTGATCTAATACAAACAGATGCAACAATAAATCCGGGAAATAGTGGAGGACCATTAATTAATACAAATGGTGAAGTTATAGGTATAAATTCTTTAAAAATTGACTCTGCAGAAGGAATTGGTTTTGCTGTGCCAATAAATATATTAAAACCAATAATAGATAAGTATAATACTACGGGTGAGTTTAAAGAAGCCATAATTGGAATTTCCGGGTATGACAAAGATATAATTTCTTATATAGATAAATCTTTAAATTTAGATAGTGGAGTATATATAGAAAGTGTAACTGCTAGAGGACCAGCAGAAAATAGTGGATTAAGAAAAGGAGATATAATTCTAAAAATTGATGGAATGGAAATATATACAATTAATGATATAAAAGAATATATTTATACAAAAAATCCTGGAGACATTATAGAGATAGAATATAAAAGAGGAAACAACACAAATGTTTTAAATTTAACTCTGGGGTAAAAAACATAAATGAAATATGTCGAATTATGTCGAACGAATAATCTTGTAAAAATTATTTAAATATGTTTTAATATGTAACATATAACTCTTGAGGAAGGAGACTTTTTTGTTGTGAATATAAAATTAGAATTTCTAAAAAAATATATAGAAAACAACACTAAAGAGATAATTAATTTTTTAAACAAAGTAATTAAAACAAAAATAGAAAAAATAGATATAATAAAAGAAATAAGAAAAGAAATTTTTAAAGGTATTAATATCTTAGCAAAAAACCAAGATATAATTATTTCGGTTTGTAAAAAGAAAGAAGTAGACAATGTTGCATACAAATATTGGGCATATTTTTGCCAAAACAATAAAAATATAGAAATTTTAGATAACATAGATATGTGTGCATATAGTAAGGAAGAGCATCATGATATTATGGAAATTCAAGATAAAGAAAAAAATATAAAAATACTAGTTCATTATATTTTTAATAATGAGCTAGTAAAAAAAGAAATAATTAATGAAGATGAAGTATTAATTATTATAGAAAATAATTAATTTCTTTTTTCGAAATTAGCTTAACAAAAAAACATACTATACAAAAGATAAAAGCATAAATTATTAAATTTACCATTAAAGGGAAAATACTATATGAACTTATTTTTATAAAATTAAGAATAATAGTACTTATAAAAAAAGCGAAGCAAGGCTTTATTACCCACTGTTTTAAATCAAATTTTAACTTAGTAGATTTTAATAATACGATAATACTTAATCCACAATTTAAAATTTCGCTAATAAATAAGACACATAAATATCCTTTAATGCCATAAAGTGGCAATAATAGCCAAATTAAGAAAATTGTACTTATTAAATCTATAATGTTTATAATCATAACACTAACTTGTTTATTTAATCCTTTTAAAATTCCGTCAACGATATTATCCAAATACATAAAAAGAATTATTGGAGTAAGAAATATTATATATTCAGCAATTTCATTATTATGATAAATTAAAAAACTTAATTCATTAGCAAAACAAAAGAAAACCCCAAGTATAAAAAAAGAAAATGTTAAAGTATATTTAATTATTTTATATATGGAATTTTTTATAATTTCATTTTCTCCCTTTATGTTAAAAGAGGAAAACTCAGGAATAAGAAGTCCACTAAAAGATCCCAAAAGGGTGCTGGGAAATAAAAGTATGGGGAAAACCATTCCGTTAATCATACCATATTTAGAAAGAGCTTCACTACAAGTTAGTCCAAAAGCTTCCAGCTTTATTGGAATTAATATTTGCTTTAAAGTAGATAGTCCAGATTTAATATATGTAGTGGACGAAATTGGAAGAGATATATTAAAAATCCTCTTTGTAATATTATTAGAATTTAAATTATTTTCTTTGTATCCATATTTTTTATATAATTTATTTCTATCAAATTTATAAATAAGAAACATAATAAAGCAGGAAAGAACCTCGGAAATACTATTTCCTAACACTATTAGCAAACAAGCAGAATTAATAGAAGAATCGAAGAAATAGCTTAGGAATAAACCAACAATAGCCATTTTAAATATTTGTTCTGCGATTTGTACTACTGCACTTTTAACAATATGTCTAACAGCAGAAAAATAACCACTTAAGCAAGAACAAATAGAAGCAAATGGAAAGGAAAAGGCCATTATACAAATTGTACTAATAGATATTTTGCTATGTAAAATATTTTTAGAAATTACATTTGCTAATGAAGAAAATAAAAGAAAAGCGAATATACCAAAAAATAAACTATATAGCAAGCAATTTCTCATGACTATTTTTATATTTTTTAAATTCTTTACTGCAAGTTCTTCGGACACAATACGGGTACAAGCTAAGTTAATTCCAGAAAAGGCAAGAGTAATTCCAAAAGAATAGGTAGACATTAATAAATGATATAATCCAACGGCTTCATCACCAATTCTATTAGATATATACACTCCAAAAGATACACCAATAAGTTGTAAAAAAAATGATATAAAAAATAGAGCAAGCCCATTTATAATAAATAATTTTACTTTCCTCAAAAAAACCACCTATTCATTTATATTATTAATAGGTGGTTTTTATACTTTTATATTAATCTGAAACTTTTATAAATTGATATGTACCTTCACTTGGAGTATATTGCGAAGCAAGGTAACCATCTTTATAAATGCTATTTGCATAAGAGTCGTCCAATACGGATCTATCTACATTGCAGACAAATTCTTCATTTTTATTATTTTTAATATGAATTTTAAAACTCATGTTAAAAATTAAATCATCCAATGGAACATCTAATTTCTGAAGAATAGTTCCATTTAAAGCAAAAGTATCTGTGTTAGAAACAGTTACATCTGTTAAAATATTTTTATTAATAAATCCTAAGGAAATTGGATTTGAACAATCATGGTAGAATGAAGGAGAATTATATGCACTTTCCTTATTATCCTTATTGTTGTTAATAATATTAAAATCTATTCTACCACTTTCTGGAGCTTCCAATCCTTTATAATTTGCAAAGTAATAAGGATTTTTATATGCTAGCAAACATTCACCTTTACCAGATTTTGTTGAAACTTCTATATCGTCAATATATAACTCAGAAATTGTGTTCTCATCTGTTAGAGCATCTGATTTCTTTGTATTGTTAATATATATTGCAATATCCGTATATTGCCCAATATTTATTTTTTGCAAATTGCCATTTTCACTATTATCTGATACAAAAGCACTGCTATAATATATAATTTTTTCAACATAAAATACAGGATTTGTATAATTAGAATAATCTTTAGCAATGTCATTTGCAAATTTATTACTAAGAACTACTTCTCTAATTTTTAATATATAAAAAGGCAATAATGCGATAATTATTATAACTAATATTAATAAAATAACTAAGTCTTTCCTTTTTAAAAATTTCTTCATTTGAATCTCCTTTTAGGGAAAATAAGATGTATTACTAATCCCTATAATTTATCATAAAAATATGTCATATAAGAAAATACTTTAGTACACCAGTTAGGGTCTGTAGAATATCTTGTATTAATACCGGATAATGTTGGACTAGAATAATATCTACCTGTAGTTGTATCTCCATCCGGCATAGACATTCCAGCAGGATTTAAATATGCTTTTGCTAATACCTTGGCAACTAAATCTATTCCTTCTGCATATGTATTAAAAGTATATGCAGAATTATATGCATCACTATCATATGCACCATATCCAAATAAATTCTTTTTATCTAAAGAAATTGCAGATGTTCCCCAACCGCTTTCGTGTATAGCCATTGCAACTAATAATATTCCATTTACATTATATTTTTGTTCTGCATTATAAAATGCTTCTGCATTGTTTTCCAATATTTTATTAACATCACGTGCTTCTCCAGAAAGGATACGTTTATAGTCATCCAATGTTAAACCACTCTTTACATTTAATGACATATTAAAGTTTAAATTTGATATAATTCTTTGAACTTTGTTTTGTGCAACAATGCCAGGTGTTGTTGATTGTGATGTTAATGAAGAGGCAGGAACATAACCTTCTTTTCCATCAAAAGAAATTTTACACCAATCTCCAAGAACCTCTAAAAGGGTAACATCCATATATCTAGTAATTTTGCAAATTTCTGTTCCATTATTTATTGCATCCATTAAAGATGTTGTAGAAATAATATACATTATATCTCCTAAATGTACATTATAGTTTACTAAGAAATCCGATGTACCAACTTCTACAATTTCTTCAACAGGTGCTAAAAGTATATCTATACTAGAAGTTGATTCGTCAATTAAATCGTCACCCTCATATGTTCTAATAATATTAACACGTTCAAGACCCATTACGCCAGGTTGTTTTACAACCTTTTCGTCCTTAGGAAGAGAATCATTCTTAATGTATTTTGTAGAAAAAGGAATTTCCTTATCCCTATATGTTTTTTCCTTTGTTTTAGTCGAATTAGTATTATCAATAAGAATTTGACTAATATTAAAAGGATTTGTATTTTTCTCGTAAGTAACAAAATCGCCATATGGGTTTTCGTACTTGTTTTTACTAGAAATATACATAACAATAAAAACTATTAAAGCAATTATAACTATAATATATACAGTAGATAAAATGATGAATTGCTTAAATTTCTTTTTATTACTTTTTAATCTATCAAACTTATATCTTACAATTCCGTTATAAGGTTTTGCTTTGGGCAATTTTGGAGAAGACATTTTCTTTTGCTTAGTCTTCTTTGGTTTAGAATTATTAGTAATTTTATTTACTTTTGGTTTAGAGTTAGAAAAGGTAGATTTGCTAGTAGGTCGTTTTTGCACTTTCTGCATACTAGCTTCCCTAGCTTTTTTTAGTTCTTCAAAAGCTTCTGATAGATTTCTTTGATTATTATCTTTAGTATTATTATCTTGCATATATCTCACCTTAAAAAATTACGTTTTTTTGTAGTATAACATACGGAAAATAAAAATACAAATTAAATTATTCTATAAAAAGATAAAAAATGGAAAAAACATCTAAAAATATTGGCTTAAAACCTTGACAATCCGTAGGGATTGATGATATTATATTTAAGATATTTTAAATGTTCGGGTGATAAAAATAATTAAAATTATTAGTAAAAAGTAATTTTAAATGACTAAGGTAGGTTGGCAAAAAAAGATAGTAATTGCCAGCATACCTTTTTGTTGCCTAAAAATCGGTTATATTTAATTGGAAAGAGGAATTGAATTAGAGTGATATTCTAACGGAAAAATTTATAAAGCAGGAATTTGGAAGTTATTATAAAACTTTAATTGCAAGAGGGACTTTTCAATGTTCATATATAATTTTTTCAAACTGCTTATATTTTATTTTAGAGGTGATTTAGTTGTTAAAAGAAATTAAGCACGAAAAAAGCTCAAGAAAGAACTTTGCAAAAGTTGGCGACTATATCGAAATGCCTAACCTTATAAAAGTTCAAAGAGATTCTTATGAGTGGTTTGTCGAAGAAGGATTAGGCGAAGTATTAAAAGATATTTCACCAATTATCGACTATTCAGGAAATTTAGTTCTAGAGTTTTTCGATTACTACATGGAAGACAAAACAAAATATTCTTTAGATGAAGCTAAAGAAAGAGATGCTACATATTCTACACGTTTACATGTAAAAGTAAGACTAATAAATCGTGAAACAGGAGAAATTAAAGAACAAGAAATCTATTTAGGAGATTTCCCTTTAATGACAGAAAGTGGAACATTTATTATTAATGGTGCAGAAAGAGTTGTAGTAAGCCAATTAGTTCGTTCACCTGGTTGTTATTATGATTTTACATATGACAAAACAGGAAAGAAAATCTTTACATCTACAGTAATGCCAATTAGAGGTGCGTGGATTGAATACGAAACAGATAGTAACGATGTATTCTATGCACGTGTAGATAGAACTAGAAAAATTCCAGTAACAACTCTATTAAGAGCTTTAGGATTATCAACAGATGAACAAATACTTGATTTCTTTGGAAACGAAGAAAAATTAAAAGTAACATTGGAAAAGGATCCTATTAAAACTCAAGATGAAGCATTAATAGAAATTTACAAAAAATTAAGACCTGGGGAACTTCCAACAGTTGATGCTGCAAAAAATTTATTTAATGGATTATTCTTCGATGCAAGAAGATATGATTTAGCAAAAGTTGGAAGACACAAATATAATAAAAAATTAAGTTTGGCTACAAGAATTTCTGGAAAAATAGCTAACAAAGACATTATAAATCCAGAAACAGGAGAAGTATTTGTAGAAGCAGGAGAAGTTATTTCTAAAGATATTGCAGAAGAAATACAAAATTCAGGAATAAATGTAGTAGAAGTAAAAGTAGAAGATACACCAGTAAAAATAATAGGAAATGGAACAGTAAATATACATGACTTTGTAACAAATGTAGATATATCAGATTTACATTTTAAAGAAATGGTAAATTATGAAGTATTAAAAAGTATATTAGATAATACTGAAGAAAAAGATTTACACGATGTAATAAAACAAAGATATGAAGAATTAGTTCCAAAGCATGTTACAACAGAAGATATTTTAGCTTCTGTAAGTTATCTATTAAATCTAGATCATAATTTAGGGGAAATAGATGATATAGATCACTTAGGAAATAGACGTATTCGTTGTGTTGGAGAGTTATTACAAAATCAATTTAGAATTGGTTTAACAAGATTAGAAAGAGTTGTTCGTGAAAGAATGACAATTCAAGATCTAGACGTAGTAACACCACAAACATTAATTAACACAAAACCAATAACATCTGCAATAAGAGAATTCTTCGGAAGCTCACAATTGTCACAATTCATGGATCAAACAAACCCACTTTCTGAATTAACACATAAAAGAAGAATTTCAGCATTAGGACCTGGTGGACTTTCTAGAGAAAGAGCAGGATTCGAAGTACGTGATATTCACTATACACACTATGGAAGACTATGTCCAATAGAATCTCCAGAAGGACCAAACATAGGACTTATATCTGCACTTTCTTCATTTGCACAAATAAATGAATATGGATTTATAGAAACACCATATAGATTAGTAGATCCAGAGACACATAAGGTTACTGATAAAGTAGAATATATGAGTGCAGATGTAGAAGATGGTAACTATATTGCAGAAGCAGAAGAACCATTAAATGAAGACGGAAGCTTTGTAAATGACAGGGTTAAAGTTAGATATAGAAATGATATTATAGAAGTAGATAAAGAAATGGTAACAGGAATGGATGTATCACCAAAACAATTAGTTTCTATTGGTGCAGCCATGATACCTTTCTTAGAGCATGATGATGCAAAACGTGCACTTATGGGTGCAAACATGCAACGTCAAGCAGTTCCATTAATTATGCCAGAAGCTCCAATAGTTGGAACAGGAATGGAATATAGAGCAGCAAAAGACTCTGGAATATTAATATTAGCAGAAGATGATGGAGTAATCCAAAAAGTTACAGGAGAGGCTATTACAGTTAAATATAAAAATGGAACAACAAAAACACATAAACTAAATAAATTTAAAAGAACAAATGGAGGAACATGTATTAACCAAAGACCAATAGTTGTTAAGGGCGAAAAAGTTAAAAAAGGTGACGCTATAGCTGATGGACCTGCAACTAAAAATGGTGAAATGGCATTGGGAAGAAACGTATTAGTAGCATTCTCTACATGGGAAGGTTATAACTACGAAGATGCTATCCTATTAAATGAAAGGTTAGTAAAAGAAGATGTGTTCACTTCAATACATATAGAAGAATATGATTGCGAATGTCGTGATACAAAATTAGGACCAGAAGAGATAACAAGAGATATACCAAATGTTGGTGAAGAAAGTCTAAAAGACCTAGATGAAAATGGTATTATAAGAATTGGTGCAGAAGTAAGACCTGGAGATATCTTAGTTGGTAAGGTTACACCAAAAGGTGAAACAGAATTAACTGCAGAAGAAAGATTACTTCGTGCAATATTTGGAGAAAAAGCTCGTGAAGTTAGAGATACATCACTTAAAGTACCACATGGTGAAGCAGGAACAATAGTTGATGTAAAAATCTTTACAAGGGACAATTCAGATGAATTAGGACCAGGTGTAAACCAAATAATAAGATGTTATATAGCAACAAAGAGAAAAATATCAGTCGGAGATAAAATGGCTGGACGTCATGGTAACAAGGGTACAATCT
>CALYAI010000002.1 GCA_944393475.1 uncultured Clostridia bacterium | reverse complement strand
CATCCGAAAAATTAAAAGCAGATAAAGAAGTACTTTTAGAAGGTTGTAAAATAGATGGACAGGTACTATATTATGCGAGCAAAGAATTAAGAGATGATAAAGAAGTTGTTCTAGAAGCAGTGAAGAATAAAGGAATAATTGTAAAATATGCTAGTGAAAGGTTATTAAGGGATAATGATATAATTATTGCAGCTTTAAAGCAGAATAAAAAAGCAGCTATCTTTATACCAAAAGAGTGTAGAGAACGCGAAGAAATAAAAGCAATATTGGAGGAGGAATAATATGAAAATAGCTATAGGTGGGATTATCGAAAAAGATGGAAAATACTTATTAGTTCAAGAAGCAGAAAGAAAGTGGTATAAAAAATGGAATTTCCCTGCAGGGCATTTAGAAAACAATGAAAGTCTAGAAGAAGGAGCAATTAGAGAGATAAAGGAAGAAACAGGCTGTGATGTGAAATTAAATGGAATATGCTATATTGGAAATAAGATTCTAAAGCATGATATTATCGCAATGATTATTTTTAGTACAGAACTAATTAATGAAAACATTAAATATGATAAAAAAGAGATCTTGGATGCTAAATGGTATACATATGATGAAATTTTAAATGATATGGATGATATGTTAAGAACTGATATTGTGAAAACAGCCATTAAAAATGCAAAGAATAAAGCAATTGCACCAATGGACATTATTGGCATATTTTAAGTACCTATTAAACAACCTAGAACAAGTATGCCTAAATTATCATGATAGATTTTATTAAACTGATCTAGAGGAAGAGGATTTACTCCTTTTCCTACTTCAATAGTAAAAGCAGGTTTGTTAAAATTTTGAATAAACCAATCTCTAAAACCACCAAAAGATGAATTATATGGTGTATCAGCTAATTCATATCCACTTACATGTGCAAATTCTTTCGCAATTTCTAAACTATTTTCTGGTAAATTATCTATATATTTCCAATAAATTACTTCACCTTGAGAATGAAAACATATACATAATGAAAAATTCTTTATTAAGCTAAATTCGTATAGTGATTTTGCTTCTGGTTCGGAAAGTGGATAAGATCCTGCAAAATCTCTAGGAGCAGGTTTATTAAAACCAAGATTAGATTTTATTTTTTTACATAAATCCCAATTTGCAGGAAATTGTGAATTTAAGTCCACACCATTAATATTAGATTTCCAGGAACTAGGAAATTTAAGAAGAGGAAAAGCTTTAGAGATGTTATTAGTAGAAATATATACCTCAGAATTTTTTTTATAGAAATTAGCAACTAAATTAATTCCATCAGGATTAAGCATTGGGATGATATATAAAGAACAATTATTATATAAGTAATCAGGGTCGTATCCATATATTTTTTCTTTAGAAGAATATGAATTACATAAATTTTGTATAAATTTAATTAGTAGAAGAGAAGTTATCCATTCATTCGCATGAATTCCAGCAGTGTATAAAATTTCTTTTTTTCCATTTCCAAATTTAAAACAATATAGTTCATTTCCTAAAACAGTTTTCCCAATAGAAAAAATTTTAATAAAATCATAATTCTGCTTAGAAGTATCGATAAAATCTCTTAAATATAAATAATTAATCATATAATCACCTAATATATAATATGTAATATTTTAAATTAATGTTTGCATATTGCAAAAAAGAAAAATTATGATATAATACGAAAGTGAAAATTTGTTTGCAAAGGAGAAGATTATGTTTTCATATATAAAAGGAATACTAGAAGCAAAATCAATAAATTATGTTGTTGTAGATGTGAATGGAATAGGTTTTAAAATTTTCATGTCACAATCAGCAATACAAAGATTGGAAGAAGTAGGAAATGTTGTAAAAATATATACATATATGAATGTAAAAGAAGATGAAATAAGTCTTTATGGTTTTATAACAAATGAAGAACTAAGAATGTTTGAACTACTAATTGGTGTAAGTGGAATAGGTGCAAAATCTGCAATAAATATGTTATCTGCAATCACACCATCGAAATTTGCATTAGCAGTAATTTCGAATGACGTAAAGACATTAACAAAGGTTCCAGGAGTTGGAACTAAATCAGCCCAAAGAATAATATTAGAATTAAAAGATAAGCTAAAAACAGAAGAAGCGGTACAAACAAATGATATTGGTGTAATGGATAATATTATTAGTGATAATAAATTAGAAGAAGCAGTACAAGCACTTAAAGTATTGGGATATTCAAGACAGGAAATAGAAAATGTATTATCTAAAATAGATATAAAACCATTAACAGTAGAAGATATAATAAGAAAAGCATTAAGTTTTTTAGGAATGTAGGGTGATATAGATGGATCTAAGCAAACCATTAGCCTATAGAATGAGGCCAAAAACATTGGACGAATATGTAGGTCAGGAACATATTTTAGGGAAGGACAAAATATTATATAGAACAATAAAAGCAGATAGATTATCCAGCATAATTTTATTTGGTCCTCCTGGTTGTGGAAAAACATCACTTGCAAGAGTTATAAGCGAAACAACAAAATATAAATTTTATAAGATAAATGCAGTAACATCGGGTGTTTCTGATATAAAAAGAGTAATAGAAGAAACAAAGAATATGATGTTAAATCCACAAGGAAAAAGCATATTATTTATAGATGAAATTCACAGATTTAATAAATTACAACAGGATGCACTATTACCATATGTAGAGGATGGAACAATAATATTGATTGGCGCAACAACGGAAAACCCATATTTTGAAGTAAATAAAGCTTTAATTTCTAGATCAATGGTTTTTAAACTGAATCCTCTAACCAAAAATGATATAATAAAAGTTCTAAAAATGTCATTGGAAAGAGAAGATGGATTAAAAAGCTATGACATAAAAATATCTAATGAAACAATAGAAAAAATTGCAGATACTGCTAACGGAGATGTAAGAACAGCATTAAACGGTCTTGAAGTTGCAGTGCTTACAACAGATATTTCATCAGATGGATATATACATATAACTAATGAAATTGCAAAAGAATGTGTACAAGAAAGAAAAGCTGTATTCGATAAGAACGGAGATAGTCATTATGATAATATAAGTGCATTTATTAAATCAATGAGGGGATCTGATCCAGATGCAGCAGTGTTTTACTTAGCAAGAGCCTTAAATGGAGGTGAGGATCCAGTATTTTTAGCTAGAAGAATTGTAATTTGTGCATCAGAAGATGTAGGAATGGCAAATCCAAATGCACTAGTTGTAGCAACATCTGCAATGCAGGCAATACATATGATTGGAATGCCAGAAGCAAGAATAATTCTTTCAGAGGCAGCGATATATGTTGCAACATCAAAAAAATCAAATGCATCATATTTAGCAATAAACAAAGCATTAGAAGATGTTGCAAACAAAGATACTGGAGAGATACCAATGCATATTAGAAATGCACCTGTAGAAGGAATGGAAGCATTAGGATATCACGAAGGATATTTATATCCACATGATTTTCCAGGTCATTATGTGGAACAACAATATTTACCGGACAAAATGTTGGGAACGAAATATTATGTAAAAGATGAAAACGTAGAGTAAAGCAAGATATATTAAAATAGCGACATAAAAACATTTTAACATGTCGCTATTTTTCTTTACATTATTTAACTTATAGGTTATAATCAACTAAAGGATTGATACATATGAAAAATAAAGTTAAATTAAATCGAGAAACAAATCATAATTGGAAATATGAAAACAAAAGATATATGAAAGAACTAACAAAATTTTTTGATTTGGCAGAACAAATAGAGGATAAACATTTAAAAGAAGAAATTGTTGGACAAATGCTTAGATGTGATCTAGAATTAACAAAATATGCAGAAGAAATATTAAGATAGTATAAAAACTATAAAAATTGGAAAAATAATAATATGATAGTAAAAATTGTTATAGGATTTATAACAGGATTAATTAGTGGATTGTTTGCATCAGGTGGTGGATTGGTATTAGTACCAACATATGTATATTTATTTAGTCTATCAGAAGAAAAAGCAAGAGCAACATCTATTTTATCCATATTACCAATGGTTATTACAAGTAGCATATTTTATTTAAAATTTGATAATATAAATTATGGCTTAGCCATAAAATGTGCATTAGGTGGAATTATAGGTGGTTTTATAGGTGCAAAATTACTAAATAAAATATCTAATAAAATACTAAAATTAATGTTTATTATTTTTTTAGGATATTCGGCTATTAAACTATTATTTTTTTAAGGTGGAATATGATTGAATTTGTTGCTAGTATAATTGCAGGTATTGTAAGTGGATTAGGAATGGGAGGAGGAACCATACTTATTTTAATACTTACAATTTTTTTAAAAATGGAACAACATATGGCACAGGCAATAAATTTAATTTTTTTCATTCCAACAGCAATTATTGCAATATATGTTAATAAAAAGCAAAAATTATTAGAAATAAAAACAGGCATATTAATTGGATTTATAGGGTCAATCGGTGCAGTTATTGGTGCAATTATTTCTAATAAACTAAACTCAAATTATTTAAAAAAATTTTTTGGATTTTTTTTGGTAATAATTACTATTCATGAAATATATTCCTATATAAAATTGTATATAAAAAATAAAAATACAGATAATATTATTAAATAAAAACAACCGAAAAGAGGGATATTATGAAATTTATGAAAGGAATGCTTGTTGGAGGATTAATCTCTGCAGGTGTAATATATATGATGACAGAAAAAGAAAATCCAAAGAAAAAAATGATAAAAAAAGGAAAACAATTTGCAAAAAAATTAGGGATATAAGGAAGGTTCTTTTTCCTAAATAATAAAAAATGAAGTGCTACTGCACTTCATTTTTTATACTTATTCTTTGCAATCACAACAATCATTACAACACTCTAACTTAACACCTTTTAAACATTCTGTATCTTTCGAATCACATTTTGCACATATTTTAACATGTTTTACATTATCAACCCATATTTGTATTTCATAAGATTTGTTATGGCATAAAGGACCAAAGACAAATTCACCATCACAATCAGTAATAGTATGTGTGACAGGCAACTTTTCTTCACATCCATTATCATATATAATTTCTATAAGTTTTACAATTGCATTTGGAACGGGTTCTTTATAGCAGTCTCTTACTATTCCGAATATAACATTTCTATTATCTTCTGGAAGAGTTATATCTATATCATATTGCTTACCATTTTCTATTACACCTTCTACATCAACTATTGGACAAATTTTTTTATCATAATCCATAATATATCATCCTTTCTTTAATTACTATATTATATATTATGTAAAACAAAGAAAAATGTTAAAAATAGTCGAAACAATATAGGAATATCAATAACTATAAAGACATATAAATTATAAAAACAGGAGGATTTATTATGTTTTATGTAATAAATAAAGAAAAGATAATTGCATATGTAGTAACAGTATTCACAATAGTTGTTTTATACTGTGTAGCTTCTACTTATGAGGATAATCAAGTGGTATCGACTTCTAATATGGTAATAAATGGAGCTAGAAATGACATAATTTTACAAGAAAAATAAACATAAATATCCAAAAAATAACTTTTTATGTAGACAAACCCAAAAAAATGTAGTATAATAGGTATATCGGGACATTTATAAGAGGAAAAAACATAAAAGAAAACGATAGATAAAATATAATTAGTATGGGAGGAAAAAAATTGAACACGAATTATTTAGAAAATAACCATTTAGTATTGGTTGGAAAGGTTACAAGTGAAAAAGTTTTTAGTCACGAAATTTATGGTGAAAGTTTTTACGTATTTAATCTAGAAGTTCCTCGTTTAAGTGGAAATGCGGACATTATTCCAATAACAATTTCAGAAAGATTAATTTTAGAAAAAGAATTAGAAATCGGAGACAAAGTAGCGATAGAAGGACAATTTAGATCTTACAATAGTTACGAAAATGAAAAGAACAGATTAATTTTAACAGTTTTCGCTAAAGATATTAGATATATATCTGAAGAAGAGTCAAGCGAAAAAGTTTCAAATGAAGTTACATTAATTGGATTTATCTGTAAAAAACCAATTTATCGTCAAACACCATTCGGAAGAGAAATATCAGATATTTTATTAGCAGTAAATAGAGCATATAATAAATCTGATTACATACCTGCAATTGCATGGGGAAGAAATGCAAGATTTTGCCAAAATATAGAGGTTGGAACAAAGGTAAAAATAACAGGTAGAGTTCAATCAAGAAATTATGAGAAAAAATTAGCTGATGGAACTACACAAACTAGAACAGCATATGAAGTATCTATAAGTAGTTTAGAAATAGTAAATGAAGAAGAAGAGAAGGAAGAAAATAAAGAGGTTATATAATAAATAAAAAGAAGACTAAAAAGACTATTATTTTTAGTCTTTTTTTGTTATAATGGCAATATCTTAAATAAAGGAGATCATTTATATGAAAAACAAAAGTGAAAAACTACCTAAGAAAAAAATACTTATATTTAATATATTAGCTGTTATATGTATAATTGTATTTTGTATAGCAATAACTCCAATAACATTTCAAAATGATACATATTATAGTGTAGCAATTGGAGAATCAATAACACAGAATGGAATAGATGGGAAGGACCACTTTTCTTGGCATGAAAATTTAAATTATGAATATCCACATTGGCTATATGATTTAATGACATACTTCTTATATCACTTAGGAGGATGGACAGCTATTTATATTGCAACAGTAATTTTTACTTGCATATTAGGACTAGCATTATATTTTACAAATGTAAAAATGACTAAAAATCATATTGTTCCATTTATCTTTACATTGGGAGCGATATATTTAATAAAATCATATATAACTGCAAGAGCACAATTAGTAACATTTATATTATTTGTTTTGGAAGTATTTTTTATAGAGAGATTTATACGAAATCGAAAAATAGGATATGCTATAGGACTACTCTTAATTAGTGTTTTAATGGCAAATTTACATGTAGCTGTTTGGCCATTTTTCTTTGTTCTATTCTTACCATATATAGCAGAATATTTAATATGTGTAATTGTTGACTTAGATTTAGTACTAAAAATTAAAAAACTACTTTTTAGTGTTAAGAAAAAAATCTTAAATAAAAATCAAGAAAAAGTAAAAGGAATAGAAGATGAAATAGCTAAAATAGAACAAGAGAGAGAAGAAATAAAACAAAGAAGAGAAAGCAATAGAAAGAATCCATATAAAATAAAAATAGAAAGAAATAAAAACATTAAATACCTAATTTTAGTAATGTTAATTGCTGGTTTATTAGGATTATGCACACCATTGGGAACAACGCCATACACATATTTAATAGATACAATGCAGGGTGATACTACAGAAAATATTAATGAACACTTACCACTAACATTAATTAATCAAAAAGATATTTTAATTTTAATAGTACTAGTAATTGCTGGATTAATGCTTACAGATATTAAAATTAAATTAAGAGATTTATTTATGTTTGGAGGATTAGTAATATTAGCTTTAATGTCAAGAAGGCAGACATCAATATTGGTATTACTAGGAATGCCAATATATTGCAAGCTGGTATTAGCATTCTTTAGAAAATATAAATGTATGGATGATATGAAAAGACTATTTAAAGAAATGACAGGATTATATGGAATAGTAATTACATTGTGTATTGTTATAATTATAAGTACAAACATATATAAACCAAAGAAAGATGACACTTATGTTGATGAATCTTCATACCCTGTAGAAGCATGTGACTATATATTAGCTAATTTAGATATAAATAATATAAGAATATATAATGAATATAATTACGGAAGTTATATGCTATTTAGAGGAATACCAGTATTTATAGATTCTAGAGCGGATTTATATACTCCTGAATTTAACCCTGGATGCACAGTTTTTGATGACTTTTTAAATATTTCAAATATAGGGACATATTATGAAAATAAATTTGAAGATTATGATATTACACATGTTATATGTTTTAAAAATGCTAAATTGAATTTATTTTTATCTAGAAATTATGAATATAAAGAATTATACTCAGATGAGCGTTTTGTAATATACGAAAGAAATGTTGAATAGGAGGACATATGGAAGAAGAGAAAAATTCTACTAGTTCTTTAGCAAAGCAAATAAAAGAAAGAGAAGAAAGAGAAAAAATAGCTAAACAGAAAGTGTTTAGAAAGATATTTATAATTGTTTTAATATTTTTATTAATAGACCAAATAACAAAGTTTGCTTTTGTAAACAAAGATATAATAATAATACCAGAAATCCTAAAATTTCACACAGTTCAAAATAGAGGTGGAGCTTTTGGTATAGGGCAAAATAGTACATTTTCGTTTATTGTAGCAAATATAATTGTTTTAGGAATAATAATAAAATTTGTAAGTATGCAGGCGAACCAAATAGATAAAAAAACTGGTTTTGCAATTGCAATGGTGCTTGCTGGGGGATTTGGAAATTTAATAGATAGGTTATTTAAAGGATATGTTGTGGATTTTATAGATATATCTGGATTAATAAATTTTCCTAATTTTAATATAGCAGATATTTTAATAGTTTTAGGTTGGATATTATTGGCACTGTTTTTTGCTATATATGCAAATAATGTAAGAATGGAAAGAATAAAAGAAAAGGATGATAAAAGTGGAAAAATATAAAATAGGAGAGGAAAATGTTAATTTTAGAATTGACAAAATAGTACCTATTTTAAATAACAATATAACAAGGATGATGGCTCAAAGATTAATAGAAGAAGGAAAAATATTAGTAAATAATAAAAAAGAAAAGCCATCATATAAAGTAAGAGTAAATGATATTATTTCTATAGAAATACCAGAAGTTACAGATACAGAAATTATTCCAGAAGATATTGATTTGGATATTTTGTATGAAGATGATGATATTATTATAGTAAATAAAGCAAAGGGAATGGTTGTACATCCTGCAAATGGTAATTATACAGGAACATTAGTAAATGCTTTATTATATAAATGCAAAGATTCCTTATCTGGAATTGGTGGAGAAAAAAGACCAGGTATTGTACATAGACTTGATAAAGATACTTCTGGAGTAATAATTGTTGCCAAAAATGATAAGGCACATGTTAATCTTTCTGAGCAAATAAAAGAACATAGTGTAAAAAAGACATATATTGCTTTGGTTAAAGGTATTGTAAAAGATAACGAGGCAACAATAGACATGCCAATAGCAAGAAGCAAAAAAGATAGAAAAAAAATGGATGTTGATAAAGACGGAAAAAGTGCAATAACTCATTTTAAAGTTATTCAGAGATATCAAGGATACAGCTTGTTAGAAGTGAATATAGAAACAGGAAGAACACATCAAATTAGAGTGCATTTATCAAAAATAGGATATCCAATTGTTGGAGATATGGTATATTCAAATGGTAAAAATGAATTTAATGTAGAGGGGCAAATGTTACATGCAAAATGTATAGAATTTAAACATCCAACAACAGGAAATAAAATGATTGTAGAGGCACCAATACCAAAATATTTTAATGAGATTTTAAAACAATTAGAAAGCAGAAAAATAGAAATTTAAAAATCCAGTACTAGAACAGTACTGGAAGATCTATATAAATCTTTTTACTCCATTAAAAACAGAATAAAAAGAAAATTAAAAACTAATATTATAATATATAATATGCAAATAAAAAATAAAATATACATAAAAAGGTGAAAAAAATGCAAGAAAAAAACGAAGTTAGACTTCAAAAATTTTTAGCAGATAATGGAATAGCTTCTAGAAGAAAAGCTGAGCAATTAATTTTAGATGGCAGAGTAAAAGTTAATGGAAGTGTTATAAATCAATTAGGAAGCAAAATAAATCCACATAAGGACAAGGTAGAAGTGGATGAAAAGGAAGTAAAAATAAATAAAGAGAAAGTATATATATTATTAAATAAGCCAATTGGGTATGTAACAACTGTGGATGATCAATTTAACAGAGATACAGTAATGGATTTATTAAAAAATGTAAAAGAAAGAGTTGTGCCTGTAGGAAGGTTGGATATGTATACATCTGGGGCATTATTACTTTCAAATGATGGAGAATTTGTAAATATAATAACACATCCAAGCCATGAAATAGAAAAGACATACAACGTTACAGTAAGAGGGAAGATTACAGATCAAGACATGAAAGAATTGCAAAATGGTGTGGATATAGGTGGATATACTACAAAACCAGCAAAAACTAAAATTCTAAAAATTGATGAGACTAAAAATATTTCTAGATTTCAAATAAAAATTCATGAAGGAAAGAATAGACAAATAAGAAGGATGTGTAAAGCTATAAATAAGCAAGTTTTAACTTTACATAGAGCATGTATAGGAAATATAAATGTAAAAGACTTAAGATTAGGTCAATATAGATATTTAAGTAGAAAAGAAATAGAAGATTTAATTAAATAATATTGATTAAAATAAAAGAAAACTATATAATAATAACAGATTATACTAATGATAAGGGGAAATAATGATGAATTACAAAAAATATATTCCGTTTGATGATTCTTTAAAAAAAGATATGGTTGTAAAAGGAAAAGTAAAAAGTATACAACCATATGGAGCATTTATAGAATTAGAAAATGGCGTAGTAGGACTATTACATATAGAAGACATGTCCGTTGCAAGGATAAAAAGTCCATATGATAGATTTTCCATAGGACAAGAAATAGATGTAAAAGTAAAAAGTATTGATAAAGAAAAAAATAGAATAATGTTTACATACAAAGAATTACTTGGAACATGGGAAGAAAATGCAAAATTATTTAAAGAAGGAACAAAAGTAAAAGGAATTATACGAAATACTGAGTCACACAAAAATGGTATTTTTATAGAATTAAAACCAAACCTTGTTGGAATGGCAGAATATCAAGAAGGAATAGAGTATGGAAAACAAGTAGATGTATTTATAAAGAAAATAATTCCAGAAAAGAAAAAAATAAAATTAATAATATGTTAAGGAGGAATCTTATATGGTAGAAGATAGTCAAATAAAAGCAGAAGTATCACCTTTTGCAATTAGAGAAGGTGAAATAAAAGTATTTGACGGAAAAGATGGTTATGTTTCGATGAATCAAATCATTAATAAAATAAATTTAGGACATATTACAGATCTTCATTTCCAAATATTAGAGATTGTAAACGAATTTGAATTTATAACATCAAGACAAATTTATCAATTACTACAAATAAAAGGAATAGATATAAAATCACAAGATAAATTAAATAAAAAGTTAGAACAATTAATTAAAACAAAAATATTAACAAGATATTATTTCCATTCAGAAGATGGAAAAGGAATATATAGAATATATTGCTTAGAAAAAATGGGGAAATATTTATTAAATTCTAGAGATATAGAATGTAAATGGCAACCTACAGATAATGTAAAACCTGTTGCTTTAATAAAGAAAAGACTTGCAGGTAACCAAACATTATTAGCATATTTAAGAAAAGTAAAAGCATTTGATTCATACGTGGTAAAACCACAACTTACTGCAAAAGCCACAGGAAAGACATTTAAAGCTTCTGGTGGAAGTGTAAAATTAACTAAAAACAATAAATCAATATCATTCTTATTCGAAGTTGTAAGGAGAGAAGAGGATTGGGAGAATAAGTTAGTAGAAAAAATGAGATTGTATAACGATTTTTATGACAATTTTGTTCCAGGAGATTCTGGATTTGCAATAATGCCTCAACTAATATTTGTTTGTGAAGATGAAAAACATGCTGCAGAAACCTTTAGAGCTATAGTAACAAAAAGGGTAGAAATATCAAAAATAAAATTATATTTTACAACAGATTTAAGACAGAATAAAGAATCATTGGAAGATACTTTAATAGAATTTAGATTGGATGAAAGTACTAACAAATATAAAATAGTAAATGTTGATTTAAAATTATTAGAAATGGAATAAAAAAGAAATCCTATTTATTAGGATTTCCTTTTTTTAAGTCTACAATTATTGCATCATCATTATCAAATAAGAAATTTGAATCTGAAGTATCTGTTTTTATTGGATCTATTTCTGTTGAATTATTTTTATCTGTGAAGTCTACATTACCATAATTAAATTTAGGTTTTCTCTTAAATCTTGGTTCTGATTCATCAAAAATACCACCAGTATATTTTTCAAAATTAAAATATTTAATTTTTTGTTTTTCTTTATACTTTGAACTTATAAAATCTACTTTACCTTTTCCTACTTGAACTCCACCTTTAGGACTTACTATTTTATATGCACAATGTTTAGGTTTTAAAGCTCTTAATTTATCAGCCTTAAAATATGCAGTCCAACCATATTCGATTTGACCATATTTTTCGTCATAAGATCCTTTTTCAGTGTGGTAGTCATTTTTATATCTCCATTTTCTTCTGTTACCAAATTCTTTAGACCACCATTCTCTGTCCTCAGGTGTTGCACCACCAAATAAAAGTTTATTTGCACAGTTAGCAAGAATAGTTTGTCTATATCTTGAATATACTTGATTTCCTAATTGCTCTAAGTTTTGGGCTGTAATTAATGTACCAACACGATATTTTCTGTATAGGGTAAATATTGCATCTATGTCTTTACATAAGAAGTCTGGAAATTCATCTATGTATAGGAAATGAGGGACTCTATTCTTTTCGTTTCCAGGTCTTCTTAGAACAGAATATTGCATTAATATTAAGAAAAATAATCCAAATGCTTTATGTGTTGCTGCACCCAAATCTCCTCTACGTGTACATACAAATGTAACACCACCATTTTCCAATACTTCATCGAAATTAATGTTATCATTTCTATTACAAAGGATATTTCGTACACCTTCGTTTCTTAGAAGATTATCCAATTGTGTAACAGCTGAATATACAAATTTTTCCGTATCTGCTCTTCCTGAACCAGTTCTATAAAAATTCTTCTTAAAATAAGCTATTTGCATTTTATATTTAGCAGATAATTCTTCATCATATTCCATTTTTCTACACATATCTTCTGCTACATCAAAATCAGTTAACATTTCTAACATATCTGTTAATGTTGGTAGATCTCCATCATTTAATTTTGGATACATTACTTTTAATAGTATGGATAGATTTTCTATTGCTTGACTTGTTACATTATCACGAAAAGCTTCTTCAACATCTGTATGTGTTGTATTATACATACTTCTTAGTACAGAAGAAATAGCAACAGCTGTTTTTAATGGGTCATCAAAAGTAAATGGATTAATACCAATAGAATCCATATTATCTGGATCGATTAGATTATATGGTATATTAAAGTTATCCGCTACTTTCATCATATTTTCTATAGAAGCAAAGTCCGGTGCTATGGCTGTAATTCCTAAGTTTTTATATTTTATGTCTTCTGAAGAAGAATCTAAAATCATTTTTTTCATATAAGCTTTATATAATTTTAGTTTGCTTTCAACAGGTTTTAACATGTTTAGATTAAAATTTTTATTTAAATATTCGTTATTAAATGGTGCTTGAAGTGTTGCAAGACCAGTTTTTAAAGCTGTAAATCCCATTTCTTTAGCATTTTCTTCGAAGAATAATTTTTTCTCTATATCCCTTGCTACCATTGGTTCTATAACCATTGATGTTTTACCAGTACCTGAAGAACCAACTATTAAAGTAGATTCAAATCTTTTGTCTTCTGCAAGGACAGCAGGTTTTCCTAAGTCCGTGTCCATACAAAGAATATTTTCACAAGTATATGGTCCTACATTTTTTGGACCTTCTGATAAATCGATACCTTTAAAATCCAATATAGAATTTCTCATATCTTCATTATCATTTACTTTTGTATATATAAACTTAAATATTGCAAAGAAAGTTGTTAAAGGTATATATATTGCTATTGCTGTAAAAGCAGGTTTTATTAATTCTGAAGAAGTTGTAATTAATCCAACATAATTAGGGATGGACATTAATAAAAGCCACATACCTTCATTTATCCATTGTACAATCATTGAAATTATAATTGTATACAGTACAGTTATATATGTATACATAAATGATAATTTTGTTTTTTTAGAAGATGTGAATGATGAAGCACCAGAAAATAGGAAAGCAAAAACAACACATGCTATTGCTAAAGTATATTTAACTGGTCCCCAATATGATAATGATATTCCACTAAAAAATAAAAATAGTAACTCTACAACTCTATCTACAAGAATATAAATAGATATAAGAGTTAAAATATATGTTAAAAAAGTATTTCTATTAGTTTTTAATTTTTTCAAAAATTTATCGAAAAGTTTCAAAACATGCCACCACTTTCATTTTATTTATAATTACACATATATATTATCCTATAAAAATGCGAAAAAAACAAGATATTTAAGAGATTTTATTAAAAAAAGTCGTATTCCATACTTGATTGTGAATAAATTTATTAATATAATATGATTTAGTTTAATACAATAGAAAAAAGAAAGGATAATAAAATGAAAAAGCAAAAAAACAAAGTGCTAAAAGAAGGCTTTATGCAAGCGGTACTTTCTCTTATGTTTTCGCAAGTCCTTATTAAATTATTGGGATTAGTATATAATTTATATCTTACTAATAAAGAAGGTTTTGGAGACCAGGGAAATGCAATATATTCAGGTTCATACCAAATATATGCATTATTACTTACATTATCTTCAATAGGTGTTCCAAATGCTATATCAAAATTAGTTGCAGAAAGAACAGCAAAAGGCGATCATAAAGGAGCATTAAGAATATTTAAAATAGCTTTAGCTACATTTGCTGTAATAGGATTAATAGGTACATTATTACTATTTTTAGGAGCAGATATAATTGCACAGTATTGGTTACATATTCCAGAGGCTAAATATACATTGGTAACTTTATCACCAGCAATATTTTTTGTTACAGTATCTGCTGTTTTAAGAGGATATTGTAACGGAAAGCAAGCCATGAGAGTAACTGCAAAGTCACAAACACTGGAACAAGTTTTTAAGACAATTTTAGTAATTATTATCGTAGAAATTGTTTCTAAGGTAACAGGTTCAAACACTGTTTGGATGGCTGCAGCAGCAAATGTTGCAACAACTTTATCAATTCTAATGAGTTTTATGTATTTATTAAGATTTTATAGAATTACAAGAAATGAAAGAGTAAAAGAATTAAAAGAAACAATAAATTACAAATATCAAAATGTAAAAACCATTGTAAAGAAAATATTAAGTGTTTCTATTCCAATGTCTTTAAGTGCAATAATGTCATCATTTAATAAAAATATAGACTCATTTACAGTTGTAGGTGGATTAAAAAAGTTTATGACAGAAACAGATGCAAAAGCACAATATGGAATATTGGGAGGAAAAGTGGATACATTAACATCATTACCTCTTGCTTTAAACATTGCTTTTGCAACAGCTTTAGTTCCAACTATTACTAGTGCAATTGCAAAGGGAGATAAAGAAAATGCAACAAAGAGAGTATCATTTTCTTTAATGGCAAGTATGTTAATAGGACTTCCTTGTACAATAGGAATGATAGTTTTTGCAGATCCAATATTGCATTTGTTATATCCAATGCAACCAGATGGTGCATTATTATTACAAATATCTGCATTAACAATAATATTTACAATTCTTGACCAAACAATAAATGGTACACTACAGGGAATTGGAAAAATTATGGTTCCAGCAATTTCTTTAGGAATAGGAATGATTGCAAAACTTATTGTAAATTTAGCATTAGTTTCTAATCCTATGTTTGGAGCAAATGGAGCAGCAATAGGGTCCGTTGTATGTCATATGATAGCATTTTCAATAGCATTTACAACCTTAAGAAGAAATATTAAATTAAATTTAAAGGTAAGAAATTTTTTAATAAAACCAATATTAGCAACAATAATAATGTCAATATGCTCATTATTCATATATAATTTGCTTTTAGGAATAATATCACAAGCTTGGGCAACAATAATAGCAATTATATTTGCAGTTATTATTTACGCTATTTCTGTAATTGCTTTAAAAATTTTATCAAAAGAAGAATTTTATATGATTCCATATGGACAAAAAGTATATAAAATTCTTGAAAAGCTTGGTATATATAAGGAAGAAAAAGCTTAAGAAAAAAATGTTATTGGTAAAAAAAGACAGCAATTCTTAGAGAGAATTAAAGTTGAAGAAAAAATAATAAAAAAAAAGAAGGATTTTAAAAGATATTGGCGAATATAAGATTTAGTAGGCATTTGAAAGCACTACATAAACACAAACTATTTAGGAGGTAATTTAAATGAACAAAGCTGATTTAATCGCAGCAATCGCTGCAAAAACAGGAGAAACAAAAAAAAGTGCTGAAGCATCAGTAAATGCATTTGTAGATGTAGTTACAGAATCTTTAGTAAAAGGTGATAAAGTTCAATTAGTTGGATTTGGATCTTTCGAAGTAAGAAAAAGAGCTGCTAGAAAAGGAAGAAATCCTCAAACTAAAGAAGAAATAAAAATACCTGCATCAAAAGCTCCAGTATTCAAAGCTGGAAAAGCTTTAAAAGATTTAGTAAACAAAAAATAATTGAATTTTTATATATTAAATATGAATTCATATGCAAAAAAAGGTCGAAAGACCTTTTTTCTTTTTCTATATTTAAAGAGATTACAAGATTTTATTTATTAGTTTTATTAGAATAAATAAAAAAATATAAAAAAAGTATTGACAGAAAATAAAAAAAATAGTATACTAAATCTCGTCGGAAGAAATGGTCGCATAGCTCAGCTGGGAGAGCATCTGCCTTACAAGCAGGGGGTCATAGGTTCGAGCCCTATTGCGACCACCAATTTTCTTTATGGCCCGGTAGTTCAGTTGGTTAGAACGCTAGCCTGTCACGCTAGAGGTCGACGGTTCGAGCCCGTTCCGGGTCGCCATTTTTTTATATATAGGAAATGGTGTGGAAAACATATAAGAAAAAATATACTTATCAACAATTTAATAATAAGCCTCGATAGCTCAGTTGGTAGAGCAAGGGACTGAAAATCCCTGTGTCACTGGTTCGATTCCCGTTCGAGGCACCAAAATAACAGTATCTAAGATTTTATAGATACTGTTATTTTTTGTGGAATTTAGTGAGTTTGCTTGATTTTTCTATATTAATACTATATATTTATAAAAAATAAATAGTAATAAATATGATTTTAATAATGCAAAGATAAAAACAAAGGAGGATTATATGCTACAAGATTTTAAAGCAAAAAGAATTACTGATGATTTAAGAGAACGTAAAAGATTAGATATTTTACAAAAAAAAGTAGATATGGAACTACAAAGAGTTAGAAGAGACATAAATGCTAATGATTGGAAAATAGAAAGATTAGAAACAGAAAGTTCTAGAGCTATGGTTGTTAAAGAAAAATCTAGGATATGGGATAGAATAGCTAATATATTCCATAGAGGTAAATATTATGAAGTAAGTAGACAAATAGAAGGATTGGAAAAACAACTGGAAAGTGCAAAAGAAGAACAAAAAAGATTGGAAAAAAATGAAGAAGAATTAATCGCAGATGAAAAAGCTGTAATTTCAAGAATAAGACAAACAAGAGAGCATGATGGATCTTTTAGGGAACAAGATGGTAAATTAATAATAACAGATACTGCGACTAGCTTGGGAGAATATAGTAAAATAAATTGTTCAATAATAGATCCAGAAAAGAAGGTATTGGTTCATTGTACAAACTTTTTCCCAAGAAATAATGTAATTTTATCAGATTGGGATGGAGTTAAATTGGGCTATCCTGTTACTGTTAAATATAATGGCGTAAATAAAGAGTTTAGGACTTTAGTACACAGGCACGAAGTACATTGTACAATTAATGCAAGAGTAGAAAGTACAGGAGCAGGAGAAGGTAATTGGGATAGGCCAAATTATATTGTAATAGATAATTACAGTGAGCATCAGGCAGAATTAGAATCTGAGTCTTCTTCAGATACCTGGACTAAAGGTACAAGTATACATCTTAGTAAAGATGCTGTTATAATGGTAAATATACAAGATAGTGGAAAACTACCAATAAGCCAAGAAGAATTGGGTAATTATAACATTATTTATTATGATGGAGATCCAACAATATGTTTACAAAATTTTTTAAGAATAAATGGTTATGAAATAGCAGAGACAGATAGTAATAATGCTGCACATGCTTGGTCATCTAGAGCTTATGCAGAAGATATATTAGCTACAAGAGACAGAATTATAAGTTATATGAGGGATGAAGCTTATATATCTAAAGAACCACCAATACTTACATCGGAAGAAATAGGTCCTTTTATGAGTATTCTTAGTCAAAATTATAGTTGTACCTTTAGTCGATTTAGCGGAGAGCAAGAAGCTATGTTTTTAGAAAACATGGAGATAAATGAAGAAAGAGATTCTAAATATTTAGAAACTGCAAAATTTATTTTAGCATCAGGGATAAGAAAAACAGAAGAAGGTAACTATGCATTTGCAACAGACGAAGAAGTACTAGCAAATATAGAAGAACTAAAACAATTTATAAATGATGAAAATAGACCAACAAAAGAGGAAAAAGATTTAATAAGAGAAATATTTGGAATGCAAGAACAATACGAAAGAGAGCAATCGCAAAAGCCTCGTCCAACAGCAGAGCAAATTAGTCAAATTAGGTTGGGAGAATTATATAAATTTAAGAATCAATTAGCGTGCGAGACTTTGCAAAAAGTGGTGCCACCAGGAATGTTAGTAGGTAAAAAATCTAATATAGAACTTTCATTAGAGGGTGGAATTGAAGAAAAAGATTTTAGAAAAATTAAACCTACGGATGGAGTAATATCTCATGATTTGGGTAGATTTGGTGCAACGCTTAGCATAAACCTTCCTCTATATTTACAAGCAGAGGAAGTTGGAAAGGCATATGAATGTTTGCGAAAAAAGAGAGAGGAAATAGCAAGTAGACCTGACCAAGGTAAAGATTTGGACGATAATGGAAGATAAGTATTATAAAAAGAACTTCAGTTTGAACCTGAAGTTCTTTTGCATTATCTTTCGCCAGTATCATCTAATGAAGAAGATTTACTTTGAACTACTTCTACATCTTCTGTTTTGACTCCTAAAATAGGAAACCATGTTGTATTTGTTAATTTAGTATTAATTATATTTTGTGAAAATAAAGGCATAAGGTCACGTAATGAAGTTACAATTCCCTTTTTAGATACTTTATAATTACATTCTCTATTTTTTAAGTGTTGTAGGAAAATTAAAACTTTTTGCATATTATGTGTTTCTATAAGAAATGCAGTTTTAGTGTCTAAAGGTAAACGATATCTTGTAGAGCTAGTTCTCCCAACTATTTGGTCATTATTTGGATTATCCAATTCGATAGAATTTGTAACGAAAGGATTATTAGAATCATGGATATGATCTCCAAATAAACGCATTAGGTTAACTAAAGGCATTTCTAATTTATTACCGTTAAGTTGTGCATCTTTTTCAAATTTTTCTCTATTTTCGTCATATATTGCTAAACCTTCTTCAGATAATTCTACAGAAGCAGGAGCTAGTAGACTAAGTTTAACTAATCTTTTTTCCATATAAGCCTCCTTAAAATAATTAGTTGCTAAAAATTATTTTTCCATTAATATCTTTAATCCAAGATTCAATATCTTCCTGCATTTCTGTTGGAAGTGTATCAACATTAATAATATTATGCTTATCATTTCCATGAAAATCTGATCCAGCAGAAACAAGAAGATTATGCAATTTTGCAAAGGTATATAAATATTTTACTTCGTCAAAATCTTTTGGATCATTATAAATTTCTATACCATCAACATATTTATAGCATGAATTTAAAATATCTAATATGTCTCTAGTTTTTGCATATCTGTAAGGATGTGCTAAAAATGTTTTTCCACCATTTTCGTGTATTATCTTTGTTAATTCTTCTATTGTTGGCCATACAATTGTCATATCTATGTATAATGGAAAATTTGGATCCATTGTACTTTTTCTATATAAATCGCTTACACTATTTAATTCATATTTATTTAAAAAGCTAATATTTTTGGGATTTGATCCTAATATTCTATATATTGCAGCATGTGCAAACTCTTTATCCGAATTATATGGAACAGAATGATCCAATTCTAAATTTAAATTATTACATAATTCAACTAGTTTTTCATAAATTTTAGCTTGTCTAGATCCTATAGTACCATATTGTTCTTTTGCCCAAATAGTAACAGGCTCTAAATTAAAACCATAACACAAAATGTCATATGTAACATTATTAATTACAGCATCTGCTTCCATACCATATATAAGTGTTCCATGCTTTTCTATTTTAGATTTATCCAATTCAAGGTAGGCATCACAATTGTCATGATCTGTAATAGAAATATAATTAATATCATTATTAAATCCTATATTTATAATTTCATTAATATTTGGAACTGCATCCAATGAATGATTAGAATGAGTATGTAAATTAAATTTTTTCATTTTTCTCACCTTACCTTTTAAAAATTATATCAAATATAAAGTATAAAAGGAAGATGATTTACATATTAAGTAACAAAAAATAAAAAACATACATATTTTAATATATGGAGGTGAACATTTTGATTACTTTTTCTAAAATGCATGGATTGGGAAATGATTATATTTGTATAAATTGTATAAAAGATAAAAATATAATAGTAAAGAGCAAAATACCTCAGATGGTTAGGTATATGTGTAATAGAAATTTTGGAATTGGTGCAGATGGAGTTATCTTAGTAGAAGAAAGCAATATTGCAGATGCTAAAATGAGGATTTTTAATAAAGATGGAACAGAAGCAGAGATGTGTGGTAATGGGATAAGGTGCTTTTGCAAATATGTTTATGAAGAGGAAATAGTTCAAAAACAAAATTTAAAAATAGAAACAAAAGCAGGCATAAGGTATGCATACTTAATTGTAAGAAATGGAGTAGTTGAGGAAATAGAAGTCGATATGGGAAGACCAATATTTGAAGATAACAATAATATTAGAGTAAAAAATAATTACAAACTTCCGATAGTTATTAATATTAATGTGGACAATACTAAGTTTATAGGAAATTACATATCAATGGGAAACCCTCATTTGGTGGTTTTTGTTAATAATGTAGAGAGCTTAGATATAAATAAGTATGGAAAGGTTATAGAAAATATGGAATGTTTTCCTAATAAAACTAATATAGAATTCGTACAATGTTTAGGTAGGAATACTTTAAAAATTAGAACATGGGAAAGAGGAGTAGGAGAAACATTTGCATGTGGTACTGGAGCATGTGCTGCTTTTGCTATAAGTTATTATAGAGGAATATGTTCAGGTTTTGTAAAAACAATTCTAAAAGGAGGAGAATTGGCAATAAATTATAATAAACAAAATGGTCATATTATTATGAGAGGAATTGCTACAAAAGTATATGATGGAAATATTAATATATAATAAAAAGCTACACTAAAAGTGTAGCTAAAAATGTTTTATTCAATTGGTTTCTTTTGCCCAGAAGCAATCATTTCTTCTATTGCATCGTGAATTACGACTCTTTCATCATATGGATATTTAACATGCATATATTCTATATATAAATCACTTCCAAGACCAGGAAGAACTATAATATCATCCGTAGTTGCAATGGATAAAGCATATTTTATAGCCTCTGTTCGATTTAGAATACGAACATATTTACCACCGGATTTTTTTAATCCCACTTCTATATCGTCAAGAATTTTATTAGGATCTTCTGTACGAACTTGGTCTGAAGTAAGTATTGTTAAATCTGCTAGCTTTCCAGAAATTTCTCCCATTATAGGTCGTTTTTTAGAATCTCTATCTCCGCCAACACCCCATGTACAGATAACTCTACCCTTTGTATATGGTTTTACAGTTTCTAAAATGGATTGTAGACTAGAAGGAGTATGAGCGTAATCTATTAATATTTTAAGTCCCAATTTATTTGGAACGATTTCACTTCTACCAAAAACTTTAATATGACTTAAAGCTGTTTGAATATTTTTTATATCTACTCCAAAATGTTCTGCAATGCCAATAGCACCAAGACAATTATAAACCATGTATTTTCCAGGAATAGAAACCCTTACAGGATATTTTTTACTATTCATGCATAGAGAAAAATCAACACCGGTATTGCTTAAATTTAAATCTTCTGCCATTATATCTGCTTTAACATTCATCGCAAAACTTTTTAATTCTTTATCAGATAGCAAATTAGGAATTCTAGCAGTATATTCATTATCCAGATTATAAACAACAAAAGGAGCCATTTTTGCTAAAGATAATTTTGCATTAAAATAATCTTCCATATCTTTATGTTCTTTTGGACTAATGTGATCTTCAGAAAGATTTGTAAATAGTACAGCATCAAAATTACAACCAATAACCCTGTCCAACTTCATTGCTTGTGAAGAAACTTCCAAAATTGCAATATCTACATTTTGTTTAACCATTTCTGCTAAAGTTTTTTGGATTTTAAAACTTTCTGCAGTAGTCCTATCACAATCTTCTAATTTTTCATCATTAATATAAATGGCAATACTACCAATTAATCCAACTTTATAACCATGTTGCTGTAATATTGATTTTATCATAAATGTAGATGTTGTCTTTCCTTTTGTACCAGTAACACCAATTAATTTTAATTTTTTAGATGGATTATCATATAAATTACAACTTGCAATTGCAAGAGCATGACGAATATTGCTAACCTTAATAAATGATATATCTTTTGGAATATTAAAATCAGCAAAAGAGCAAGTTTCGTCTACAACAATTGCAGTAGCACCATTTTTTATTGCACTTGGAATAAATTTGGTTCCATCTAAGTCATAGCCCTTTATTGCAAAAAACATATCATTTTTTTCTATAACCCTTGAGTCAGAAGTAAGATTATTTATTTCTAAATCCAAGCTACCAACTGATTCAATTATTTCTATATTATTGAAAATATCCTTAATTTTCATAAATTTCACCTCGCACGTATTATATACCTTTTTTTAGCTTTTGTATATAGGGGTAAATATAATTATAAAATGAATTGATAATTAAATATGATTGTGATATTATGTGTGCAGATTAAAAGATCTGGTAGGAGGAAATTATGGAAAAATATTTAAAATTATTAAAAGATGAAAATCTAACAAGAATGGACTTTATGCCTGTATGGGAAGAATTTAAGGAAGACTTAAACTCTGGAAAGATAAGAGTTGCAGAAAAAGAAAGTGGAGAATGGAAAGTTAATAAATGGGTAAAACAGTTTATCCTATTAGGATTTAAGTATGGAGAAATTATGGACTTTGGTGGTGGAATGATTGATAAAGACACCATGGGTGATAGAGAAGTAAGATTAGAAGACAAAGTAAGAGTTGTTTCTAGAACTGTTTCAATAAGAGATGGAGTATATATTGGAAAGGGTGTTACATTCATGCCACCATGCTATACAAATATTGGTGCATATATAGATGAGGGATCAATGGTTGATTCTTTAGCATTAGTTGGTTCTTGTGCACAAATAGGAAAGAATGTACATTTAGGTGCAGGAGTAATAATCGGAGGAGTGCTAGAGCCAGTAGGTGCATATCCAGTAATAATAGAAGACAATGTCTTTGTAGGAGCTGGATCACAAATAACAGAAGGAACAATAGTTGAGGAAGGTGCTGTAATTGGAGCAGGTGTTACAATTACAGGAAGTACACCAGTTTATGATAATGTAAATGGAAATATTATAACACCAAATGAGAATGGTCAAATAGTAATTCCGAGAGATGCAGTAGTAATACCTGGTTCAAGAGATGTAAAAACAAATATAGAAGGAGTAAAACTAACAAAGTCAGTTCCAATAATTATAAAATATGGAAGCAAAGTGGTTCTTGAAGATTTATTAAGACCTTAGGAGCAATGTACATAAGAGGAGGCAAATATAAGAAATGGATATTAATGAGGAATTAAAGAACGTTTTAGAATGGATAATTTGTATTATAATAGCAGTTGTATTAGGCTTGTGGATTAGATATTATATTATGACTCCAACTAAGGTTCAATCAGTTTCTATGAAACCAACATTAATAGAGGATCAGAGACTTATATTAAATAGAACAATACGTTTAGGTAATAATTTGCCAAAAAGAGGAGAGATTATAACATTTGAGGCACCAACAGAGCAATATTTAAATGAAAAGCAATTTAAAGAGACTCCAACAGCCATATATAAAGAACCTGAAGGAGTAGTAAATAAATTTATTCATAATGTATTAGAAATAGGGAAAATAAGTTATATAAAAAGAGTTATTGCTTTACCAGGTGAACATGTAAAAATTCAAAATGGCAAAGTATATATAAATGGAACAGAATTAAAAGAAGATTATTTGGCAAGTGATATAAAAACAGAATCCGAAGGGGGGCTTTTGGTTGATTTTACAGTACCCGAAGGAACTGTATTTGCAATGGGTGATAATAGAGAAAATAGTCATGACTGTAGAGCATTTGGTTGTATACCACAGGATAAAATAGAAAGCATTGTAGCATTTAGATTTTGGCCATTTGATGAATTTGGAAAGGTGGAATAAAATTAAGTATAACAGAGTTTTTAGAATGAAAAATCCAACTCTTACTAAGTTGGATTTCTTGTTTCTTGGACTCCTATTTTAAGCACCCTCTTTTGTTAATTGTTATTTTCGACATTTTTGCCAAATCTCTTAATCTTTTGGGTAGTAGTCTTTTCAAATTCTTCATCTTTAATAATAAATGATTTTATGTGTTTATAATTTGGCAATTTTTTATTTACGCTAGAAACAATATCTTTAATAACAGCAAAAACTTCTTCTTTTTGAGGAATTGAAGTTTTTAAATATTCTTTTATAGCATCAATATTAGGAAATATTTGAGCATTAACATATACTTCTTCATCTTTATCATCAGGAAGTCCTGTTACTAAAGATTCTGCTATTAATGGATTTTCATTTAGATAATGTTCTATTTCTTCTGGATATATATTTTTACCATTTTGTGTAACTATAACTGTTTTTAGTCTTCCTGTAATATATAGCCAGCCATCATCATCAATTTTTCCTAAATCTCCAGTATGAAACCAACCATCTTTAATAGTTTTCCTTGTTTCTTCTTCATCATTATAATAACCGAGCATTACATTTGGTCCTTTTACAATAATTTCACCAACACCTGAAGAATCTGGATTTTCTATTTTATAAGAAACATTCGGAATAGGCAATCCTACTGCATCTGGTTTAATATAAAAATCATTATTTCCTGCAACCAATGGGGAACATTCTGTAAGTCCATATCCTTGAATTGATTTTATATGCAAATTATTAAATGAATTTATTACGTCTGGTGAAAGTGGTGCAGCACCAACTATAAAAGCTCTTAATCTTCCACCAAGTGAATTTTTAACTTTACTTATTACCACTTTTCTTATAATAAAAGGTAAATTTGCAATTAAATCTCCTTCAATATTTGCATATTTTTCGGGCAATGATTTTCTAACAGTTGATTCTATTTTTTTATACATTTTTTCCAATAATAATGGAACACATAGGATAACTGTAGGCTTAAATTCAGCAATATTATTTGTAATATGACGAAGACCTTCACAATAACTAATACATCCACCACTATAAATTACAAGCAAAAACCCTAAAGTACATTCATATGTATGATGTAAAGGTAGAATAGAAAGAACTTGGTCATTTCTTTTTACTTTAACAATACCAAATGTTGACATTATATTAGAAACAATATTTTTGTGTGATAAGCAAACTCCCTTTGCATTACCCGTTGTTCCAGAAGTAAAAATAAGTATTTTCATACTATCTGGATCTATTTTTATATTATCGAAATCTCTATTTCCTTCTTCTAACTGGTCATATCCAGCAGATAGAACTAATTTATAAGACATATAATTACTAGTATCTTTATCTGAATTGAAATTTATAAATAATATATTTTTATTTTCTATTGAAGACTTGTTTTTTATAAGTTCCTGTATAAATTTGTCATCCCCTAAAACAGCTTTAGAAGAAGAAACATTTATAAAATTAGTTACATCATTAATCTTTAATTCCTTATCTATTGGAACTACAACTCCAACAATTGTTGCAGCTATGTAGGAAACTGCCCAATCATAGCTATTTTTTCCTATAACAGCAATATTGCTATCTTTTAACCCAAGATTAATTAAAGCTGTTCCTAAAGCCATAACATCTTCTTTGAACTTTTGATATGTTACTTTATAAATATTTCCAATTTTATCTTTTAATTTAAAAGCAGGTCTTCTAGTGTATCTAGTAGCAGACTTATATAATAGATCTTTTAGATCTGTAACATTTTTTGCTTTGTGATATTTTTTTTGTAATTTTTCAGCCAGATTTTTTTTACTCATATACACAATCTTCCTTTCACGTTTTGATATATGTTTTACTCAAGCTGTATTATATGTATTATAATAGTACAAATATTATAATTAAGCAAGTAATAATAACTAGTTGGTCGGTAAAAAAATTGACAAAATATTTAATAAAGAAAAAGTATAGTAATAAAATTAAGAAAATATTAAAAAATTATACAAATTCATAAAATTATATGATAGAATAAGCTTGCTAATTTATAAAAGATGGGAGAGTGTATAATTTTGGAAAATGGTAAGCCATATAAAAGAGTACTACTAAAATTAAGTGGAGAAGTACTTGCTGGAGATAAAAAAACAGGAATTGATGCAAAAGTTGTAGGAGAACTCTGTGATGCAATAAAAGAAACATCGGAATTAGGAATACAGGTTGCAATAGTAGTAGGAGGCGGAAATTTCTGGAGAGGAAGATATGGCCATCAAATGGAAAGAACAACAGCTGATTATATGGGAATGTTAGCTACAGCAATGAATGGTTTAGCACTTCAAGATGCTTTGGAAGCAAGAGGAGTATTTACAAGAGTTCAAACAGCAATAGAAATGAGAGAAATTGCAGAACCATATATAAAAAGAAAAGCACTAAAACATTTAGAAAAAGGTAGAATAGTTATATTTGCATGCGGAACTGGAAACCCATATTTTACAACAGATACAGCTGCAGCTTTAAGAGCAGCAGAAATAGATGCAGATGTAATATTGCTTGGAAAGTCTATAGATGCAGTTTATTCTGCAGATCCAGAAATAGATAAAACAGCAATAAGATACGATAAGATAACATATTTAGATATTCTAAATAAAGATTTAAAAGTAATGGATTCTACTGCAACATCATTATGCAGGGACAATCATATACCTTTAGTTGTTTTTGGAATAGATGATCCAAAAAATATTATAAAAGTAGCTAGAGGAGAAAAAATAGGAACGGTAGTGGAATAAAATTTAGCACCGGTTTAAATAAAAAAGGAGAGAAGTAAAATGGATTATAGTAAAATTGAAGAAAAAATGAGTAAAACAATAAGTGTATACAAAGAAAATTTAGCAGAGATTAGAGCTGGTAGAGCAAATCCTGCAGTTTTAAATAAAATAAAGATAGATTATTATGGTACTCAAACACCAATTAATCAAATAGCAAGTGTTTCTGTACCAGAAGCAAGACTAATTGTTATACAACCATGGGATGCAAGTATATTAAAAGAAGTCGAAAAAGCGATCTTAGCATCAGATTTAGGAATAAATCCAAATAATGATGGCAAAGTTATTAGATTAAACTTTCCAGAATTAAATGAAGAAAGAAGAAAAGAAATCGTTAAAGATATTAGAAAAATGTGTGAAGAAGCAAAAGTTGCAATTCGTTCTATAAGAAGAGAAGGTTTGGATGAATTTAAAGCTATGCAAAAAAATTCTGAAATAACAGAAGATGAATTAAAAATAGCAGAAGATAATATCCAAAAAATAACGGATAAAAATGTAGGAGAAATTGATAAATTAACAGAAGCTAAAGAAAAAGATATAATGACAGTTTAATTAAAAAGTATTTCTTTTTTAAACTATAGAAAGGAAGAATTTTATGGAATTTGAGCAAGAAAATTTTCCAAAGCATATTGCTATAATAATGGATGGAAATAGAAGGTGGGCAAAGCAAAGAGGCTTACCTGCAAAAATGGGACACAAAGAAGGTGCAAAGACACTAGAAAAAATAGTTAGATATGCAAATAAGATAGGACTTAAGTATATTACAGTATATGCTTTTTCTACAGAAAATTGGAAAAGAACAGAGGAAGAAGTAAGTGCATTAATGTTGCTTCTTCAAAATTATTTAGATGACTATAGCAAAAGAGCAGATACGGAAAATATAAAAGTAAAAGTACTGGGAGATATTTCTGTATTAAATGAAGGAATGCAAAAAAGTATAAGAAAGTGTGAGGAAAGAACAAAGGATAATACTGGAGTAACATTTAATATTGCTCTAAACTATGGTGGAAGAAATGAAATTTTAACAGCAGTAAGAAAAATTGCAGAAGAAGTAAGAGATGGAAAATTAAATATAGAAGATATTAAAGAAGAAACAATTTCAAATAATTTATATACTAAGGGAGAACCAGATCCAGATTTAGTAATTAGAACAAGTGGTGAATTGCGTACCAGTAATTTTTTACCATGGCAAATTGTATATTCAGAATTTCTATTTGTAGACAAATTATGGCCTGATTTTACAGAAGAAGATATTAATAATGCAATTTTAGAATTTCAAAAGAGAAATAGAAAATTTGGAGGAAAATAATGAATTTAAAAAGAGTACTTACAGGAGTCATAGGATTACCAATAGTAGCAATAGTTCTAATACTAGGAAATCAAATTATAATAGATATTGCTTTTGCTATTATAGCTGGAATGAGTTTTTATGAATATGCACATGCTTTTAAGATAAATGAAAAAGCAAAACCATTGATATGGCTAGGACTATTAGCATGTGCAATAATAGCATTAATACATGTATTTCCTAAGGAATACATAATATTTATAATAGGTGCAGTAGTACCAATTGCAATTTTTTTATGTTTTGCACAAATATTAATTACAAAGATGAAAACAACCATAATAGATTCAGCTATAACAATATTTGGAATTTGTTATATAGTAATATTTTTAATGTTTATGCCAATAATTAGAGCAGCAGAAAATGGTGTGTTTCTAATTTGGTATGTAATATTTGCCGCATGGGGAACGGACGTATTTGCTTTTACATTTGGAAAATTAATCGGAAAACATAAATTCAGCAAAATAAGTCCAAATAAAACAATAGAAGGATGTGTAGCTGGAACAATTGGTGCAGTCGTGCTTATATTAATATATACAGTATTAATTAACAATTTTGCAGGAACTAATATTAATTATATTTCCATTGGTATTATAGGGCTAATGTTAAGTTTATTAAGTCAAATAGGTGATTTTGCAGCATCATCAATAAAAAGATTTGTAGGAATTAAAGATTTTAGCCATTTAATACCTGGACATGGAGGAATGCTGGATAGAATTGATAGTATAATATTTATAGCACCATTTGCATATTTTTTATTAGTATTAATATAAAAGAGGAGGTTTCTTCTTGATAGTTTTTTTGATTAATGCAATTAAAATAATTTTTCTATTAGGTTTTTTAATTTTAATACACGAAGCAGGACATTTTTTTATTGCAAAACTATTTAAAGTAAAGGTTCATGAATTTGCAATTGGATTTGGACCAAAAATTTTAACAAAACAGGGAAAAGAAACTAAGTATGAACTAAGATTAATTCCACTTGGTGGTTTTGTAAGATTAGAGGGAGAAGAGACAAAATCAGACGATAAAAGAGCTTTTAATAATGCAAGTATACCAAAGAGAATGGCAATAGTTGCAGCAGGAGCAATCGTAAATATTGTTTTTGGTATATTAGTATTTTTTATAATAATTGCTTCAATTGGTAATAATGTTTCTACAGTAGTAGATTCAACTGTAGAAGGTTTTGCAGCAGAACAATCTGGAATTATTGCAGGAGACGAAATAAAAAGAATTAATGGCAAAGATATTAAAACAAAAGCAGATATAGATAAAATTGTACAGCAATCGAATGGAGAAGAATTGCTAATACAGATAGAAAGAGATGGAAAAGAGGAAGAGATAAAGCTAACACCGACACAAAAAGAAACAGAAGATACAAGTGTACTTGGAGATATTCCAGTATATTATTTAGGAATTAACTTTAAAATGGCAGAAAACAATTTTGCAAATAATATATATTATGCTTTTTATAGGACAGGGGAGTTTTTAGGATCAATACTAGAAAGCATAAAAATGTTATTTACAGGTAATGTAGGTTTGGATCAAATGATGGGACCTGTTGGAATTTCTAGTGTAGTATCACAAACAACTGGATTGGTAGAATTTATATATTTACTTGCAATAATTTCTATATCACTTGGAGTTACTAATTTATTACCGATTCCTGCTTTGGATGGTGGAAAATTATTAATTTTATTAATAGAAGCAATTAGACGAAAACCTATGAAGGAAGAATTGGAATTAGGAATACAAATGGCAGGATTTATAATTTTAATTTCACTTTCGATAGTTATTTCATATAAAGATATAACAAGAATTTTTTAAAGAAGAGGTACTAAAAATGGAGAAAAAAGGAAGACCACTATTATCATTAAAAATAAAATATAATGTATTATTTAATTTTTTATATAACCATGTAACAACATTATTAATAATACTTCTAATTGTTGGGGTATTAATAGCGGAAAATCAATTAGTTGGGTATGGGATAGCAATATTAGTTATATATTTATTATATTTAATTATAAGTGTTTTATATAATAGAATTAAATATAGAAATAGTATTTATAACTTTTATAGTGATAGATTGGAATATAATAATAAAATTAATGATGATTTGCAAACAGTAAAATATGTAAATATGACACAAATTAAATATGGTCAAACATTTTTGCAGACATTATTTAAAATAGGAAATATAGTAATTTATACAGATGATAAAAAAATAACAAAAAGATTAATAATAATACATGATGTTAAAAATGTAAAAATGATATATGAAAAAATATTAAAAATAATGGGAGAGAAAACAGCGGATAACAAATAGGAGATGCAAAATTGGAAAGCTTAAAGAAAATTAAAGAAATATTTAGTGATTATAAAAGCAGTTCCCAAATACAGGAGTGTTATATTTGCAAGATAGAAATACATAAAAAAATAAGCAAAATAACACTCGAATTAGTGAGCGATAAATTTGTGCAAATAAAAGATATTTGGGATTTTGAAAAATATTTAATGGAAAGATTTAAAATAAAAGATGTGGAGATTATATTTAAATATGATGAAGACACAGAAATTCCACAAATTAAAGATGAATGGGCAAATATTATTTGCTATATGGCCCATAAACATCCATTAATGAAGCCTATTTTGTTAATGAAAAGTACAATTGATGTTAAAGAAAATATTATAAATGTAAAGATGCACATAAAGGGTGCGGATTTTTTAAGGAGCAGAAAAACAGATAAACAAGTAGAGATAACAATTAAAAATCTTTTTTGCAAAGAATATAAAATAAATTTAGAGGAAGAAATAAACAAAGAAGAACTAGAAAAAATAGAAGCTAGTAATAGGATATTAGAAGAAAAACTTATAAAAAGCAGAATAGAAGAAATGCAAAAAATTAAAGAACAAGCTGCAGAGATACCGATGCCAACAGATGCAGATATTCCGCCTGAAGAGACAGAAGAACCAGGATTGGATCCAAGAGAATTTACAGAAAATAATATTGAATACATTATTGGAAAACCATCAAAGGCAAAAGAGAATAGAGTAAAAATAAAAGATATTAATGCTAATTCTGGAAAAGTTACAATAGAAGGTCGAATAGCAGAATTAGATTCAAGAGATACAAAATCTGGCAAGAAAATGATAATTATGGATATCTATGATGGTACAGGAATTATGACTTGCAAATCTTTTTCTACGCCAGAAGAAGGAACAGAAATACTAGAAAAATTAGAAAAAGCGAAAGCAATAAAAGTGATAGGAAGAGCAGGATTAGATACATTTGCAGGAGATGTAACAATAATAGCAAATTCTGTTATAGAAACAGATGCAGAAGTACCTGAGCTTCCAGAAGAAGATAATAGTTCGCCATTAATTTTAGGAAATTCATTAAATATAAATGAACCACTTGTAAAAATTAAAAATCTAGGTGTTGATGATAAAAAAGTTTCACTAGAAGGAGAAGTAATCAATTCAGAAGATAGAGAATTAAAATCTGGAAGAGTTTTATTCAGCTTTGATTTGTATGATGGAACAAGTACTTTAACATGTAAGGCATTTTTGGATAAGAAAAATGCTAAGAAAGTTATGGGAAGAATAAAAAGTGCAAAAGCTATAAAGATAGCAGGAACTGCACAAATGGATTCTTTTTCACATGAACTTACTGTTATGGCATATACAATAGTGGAAATAGAACCACCTAAAAAGGAAATAAGAATGGACAATGCAGAAGAAAAAAGAGTTGAACTTCACATGCATACGAAGATGAGTCAAATGGATGGTATAACTTCTGCTACAGATTTAATAAAAAGAGCTATGAAATGGGGAATGAAATCAATTGCAATAACTGACCATGGAGTTGTTCAATCATTTCCAGAAGCTCATAAATTATTAGGTTTTGATAATCATGATATAAAAATAATATATGGTGTAGAAGCATATCTTGCTCCAGATAAAGTATCACCAGTATCTTTTTCTAAAGGACAGAGCATAGATACAACATATTGTGTATTGGATTTAGAAACAACAGGATTTTCATTTAGAACAGAAAAAATTACAGAAGTTGGAATAATGAAAGTAAAAAATGGAGAAGTAATAGATGAGTTTTCATGTTTTGTAAATCCAGAAAAGCCTATACCACAAAGAGTTGTAGAGGTTACTAATATTACGGATGACATGGTAAAGGATGCAGAAACAATAGATAAAGTAATGCCTAAAATAATAGAGTTTGTTGGAGATTCTGTTTTGGTTGCACATAATGCAGATTTTGATATTGGATTTTTAAAATATAATGCAAATGAGCTTGGATTAAGTTTGGAAAATACATATTTGGACACATTAAGATTGGCAAAAGATCTATTCCCAGACTTTAAAAAATATAAATTAGGACTAATTGCAGAAAAACTAGGAATAAAGGTAGAAGTAGCCCATAGAGCCCTAGATGATGTGGATACTACAGTAAAAGTCTTAAATGTAATGATAAAAATGTTAAAAGAAAAAGATGTAAAAACACTTGATGACATAACTAAAAAGATTGCAGGAGAAGCAGATTACAAAAGACTACCTACATATCATGCTATAATACTTGCTACTAATTATGTTGGACTAAAAAATTTATATAAATTAATTTCTATTTCACATTTGGACTATTTTTACAAAAAACCAAGAATATTAAAATCAATATATAAAAAATATTCTGAAGGTTTAATTTTAGGAAGTGCTTGTGAAGCAGGAGAGCTATATCAAGCCATAGAAAAAGGAAAGACTGATGAAGAAATAGAAGAAATTGCAAAAGACTATGATTATTTAGAAATTCAACCATTAGGAAACAATGAATTCTTGGTAAAAAATGGAACTGTTGCAGATGAAGAAGGACTAAAAAATATTAATAGAAAAATAGTAGAAATAGGAGAAAAATTAAACAAGTTAGTTGTTGCAACATGTGATGTACATTTTATGGATCCAGAAGATGAAATATATAGAAGAATGTTACAAGCAGGACAGGGATATGATGATGCTGATGAGCAAGCACCATTGTATCTAAGAACAACAGAAGAAATGTTAAAAGAATTTGAATATTTAGGAAAAGAAAAAGCATATGAAGTTGTTGTTACAAATACTAACAAAGTATCGGATATGTGTGATTGGATAAGCCCAATTTCGCCAGAAAAATGTCCACCACATATACCTGGATGCGAAGAAACGATAAAGGAAATTGCATATTCAAAAGCACACGAATTATATGGTGATCCGCTTCCAGAAATAGTTAAAGAGAGATTGGATAAAGAGTTAAATTCAATTATATCAAATGGCTTCTCCGTTATGTATATAATTGCACAAAAACTAGTTTGGAAATCAAATGAAGATGGATATATAGTTGGTTCAAGAGGATCTGTTGGTTCATCATTTGTTGCCAACATGACAGGAATAACAGAGGTTAATTCACTTCCACCACATTATAGATGTCCAAATTGTAAATATTCAGATTTTACGGACTATGGTTATGAGAATGGATTCGATTTGCCGGATAAAGATTGTCCAAAATGTGGTGCTAAAATGGTAAAAGATGGTATGGATATACCGTTTGAAACATTCTTAGGTTTTAATGGAGATAAAGAACCAGATATAGACTTAAATTTCTCCGGAGAATACCAGGCAAAAGCACACAGATATACAGAAGTAATATTTGGTAAAGGGACAACATTTAAGGCTGGAACTGTTGGTACAGTTGCAGATAAAACAGCTTTTGGATATGTAAAAAAATATTACGAAGAAAGAAACATACCAGTTGCAAATGCAGAAGTTGCAAGAATTTCACAAGGTTGTACAGGAATAAAAAGGACAACAGGTCAACATCCGGGAGGAATTATAGTTGTACCAAAAGGTAGAGAAATATATGAATTTACACCTGTACAGCATCCAGCGGATGATCCGAATTCAGATATTATAACAACACATTTCGATTATCACTCAATAGATCAGAACTTACTTAAGTTAGATATACTTGGTCATGATGATCCAACAATGATAAGAATGTTATTTGATATTACAGGAGTGGATCCAACAAAAGTTCCTTTAGATGACAAAGATACAATGTCAATATTTAGTTCAACTAAAGCTTTAGGAGTAACTCCTGAGCAAATACATTCAGAAGTTGGAAGCTATGGAATTCCAGAGTTTGGAACTAAATTTGTAAGAGGAATGTTGGTAGATACAAGACCGAAAAGATTTGATGAATTAATTCGTATATCTGGACTATCACATGGTACAGATGTATGGCTTGGAAATGCACAAACTTTAATAGATGAAGGAACAGTTACATTGTCACAGGCAATATGTTGTCGTGATGATATAATGATATATTTAATAAAAAAAGGATTACCACCAAATGATGCATTTAAAATAATGGAATCTGTACGTAAAGGAAAGGTTGCAAAAGGTAAGGAACCAAAGTGGGATCACTATAAAGAAGAAATGAAAGAACACGATGTACCAGATTGGTATGTAAAATCTTGTGAAAAAATAAAATATATGTTCCCAAAAGCACATGCAGCAGCTTATGTTACAAATGCATTTAGAATTGCATGGTTTAAAGTTCATGAGCCAAAAGCATATTATACAGCATATTTTACAATAAGAGCCGATGAATTTGACAGTGACATAATGTGCCATGGAAAAGAAAAAGTAATAAATAAGATGAAAGAAATTGATCTAGCAGGAAACTCTGCAACAACAAAGGATAAAAACATGTATGCAATATTAGAGTTAGTACTAGAAATGTATGAAAGAGGAATAAATTTTCTACCAATAGATTTATATAAGTCACATTCAACAAAATTTATAGCAGAAGAAGATGGAATAAGACCACCATTAAATAGTATTCCTGGACTTGGAACTGTTGCGGCTGACAGCATTGTAAAAGCAAGGGAAGAAGAACCATTTATGTGTATAGATGATATAAGAATGAGGGCAAAAGCAGGAAGTTCAGTAATAGATCTTTTAAGAAATGCAGGATGTTTAAAAGGAATGACAGAAAGTAATCAAATGAGTTTATTTGCTTAATATGGAGGAAGAATATATTGGATTACGAATTATTATTAAAAGCAATATTAACACCAAAAAATATTTTAATATATTTAATAGGTATAAATTTACTAGCTTTTTTGGCAATGTGGTGGGATAAAAGAAGAGCACAAAAAGGAGAATGGAGAATTAGTGAAGCAGGACTATTTACTCTAGTTCTATTAGGCGGTGGAGTAGGAGGAATAGTTGGAATGTATGCATTTAGACACAAAACTAAAAAGCTAAAATTCACTATAGGTTTTCCAACAATCTTATTAACAGAAATAGTGCTTGTAATTTATCTTACATTCATGAAATAAAAACATTTAAAGAAGGAATGATATGGAAAAAAGTCAAATAAGAGCAAGTGTAAAAGAAAATAAGCAAATTGAAAGAAAAATGAAAGAAGTTACTATAGATATATTTAGCGATATATATAATTTCTTAGGAGAAAGAGGATTTAAACAATGGGTATTAGATAACCAATTTAGACCTCTTTCTAGAAGAATAATAGTAAAATCCGTATGGAGCTTTAGTGATGAAAAAGGAAACTTAAGAAATATAGCTGTTGGTGAGCAGGATACGGATAAAAAAACCGGAAGATCAAGAGTAAGGGTACTTAAAAGTTTAAGAAAAGATAAAAGAGTTGTAGGACATGAGATTTTTCATGCAGTATCAAGGGGCAAAATTTTTAACGATTTTTTTGTAGAAGGAATTACAGAATTTTTCACAATAAAATTATTTGGAGAAAGTAAATGTGCATATGATAAAAATGTAAGTATAGCATCTTTACTATATGCAATGTATCCTGATCAATTAATAAAATATTATATTACTAGTGGCATAGGTTTTGAAAAGTATCTGCAAATGACTGCAGGAAAAGACAACCCAACAATGAGATATTATTTAGACGAAATAAATAAACATTTCTCTGAAGTAAATAAATTATTATTTTCTACAGGAAAAGCAGATGAATATATTGCAAATAGAGAAATGCAATATGGAATAGAATCATTAGTAAGTGCTTATTTTGAATTTAAAAAGGGACAAATTAAAGATTTGCATTATATTAAAGATGGAAAGGTTGATTTTGAATCTTTCATAAATGAAATAATTGGAGTTAATATAGAATATAATTCTACTTGTAAAGCATTACATCTTGATCAAAAAAGAAGTAGCAAATGTTTTGAAAAAGAGTTGAAAGGAACTATAAAAAGTCTAATAAAAAATAGTCATCTATTAATTGGTCTACCAGAGAATAATAAAGAAGAGGTAGAATTTAAAATCACTACTCAAATAATTGGAGCAATAAACGAAGGAGTTTCTAATGGTGAAGTAGAATATAGAAAAATAAATCAAGATGAAGAGCCATATAGATCATTAAATCTTAATGCTAAAGAAAAATTATTACAAGGCTTCTTGGAGGAAGATGAAGAAGAACCTTGGCATACCGATATCGAAAGACTAAATAAAATTGGAAATATTGCAAGAGCAACTAATATGGCACAGGAAGAAATAGAAGATGCAATAAAGAAAATTGATTTTTACAACTTGCCGGAGGACTCTAGAATGGTATTGGATATAGCACAAAAATATGGTAGAGTTTTAGCGAGTTTCCAATCAATTGAGGCAAAAAATGAAGAAGAAAAGAGAATTTCTAATTACTATGAACTAAATGTAAAAGACACAAGGGGATTTATAGAAGTACAAAGTGATACAGGCGAAATGAATATGTATATACTAAATAATGATACTGGTCAATTAGACAAGCTATCATTAAATAGAGTTACAGACTTTTCACCAGAAGGAAGAGTTAGTGTTAGATTATGCATAGGTAGGGATGGACTTCCAAATGAAGTGAAAGGTTCTGATAGAATATATAGAGTTATATTGGCTAGTGATGAACAAGAAACATTTATAGGAATAGATGATGCAACAGAAACAGATAAATTATTGTCTACAGAAATTAAACGATTTAGAATTACAAATGGAAGTATACAAGCCACAAGAGAAAATATTCAAGATGTAAAAGAGAGCTTTTTTAGAAGGATTGTATTCAATGAAATGTACTCTAAAATAGAATATGGAGAATATATGACTTCAAAAGAAAGTGATGAGGAAACTGATCATAAAAATGCAGATTCAATAGATTATGATAGATTTGTAGAAGATTATCTTGCAATAACAAAAACATTTAAAAGGGAAAAGATTCCAATAGCAGAAGCACAGAGTTTATCAGAAATGCTTATTGATAAAGCATTTTATGGGCAAGATGAAAGTGAAAAATCTAAGTTAAAACAAAATGTAACTGATTTAGTAAGTGCAAAATTAACAGAAAGAAGATATAGTGGATTTTTAGCAAAAAGTATTGAAGCTACAAAAGCTAGAATAAGAACAGGTGAGATAATGAATCAAATAGAAAGCATGGAATCAATTTTAAGAGGGCAAGAAACAGGTCTTAATAAAGATAATTCTCGTTAATTGAAAAGAATTTTTTTATTAGTCTTGAAATTTTAATAAAAATGTGATATACATATATAAATTTATAAAGTGCAATGAAAAAGAAAAAGTATTTGGAAAGTTTAAAGAGAGTTAGTGGTTGGTGAAAACTAATAACTAAAAAATATGGGGAGCTTTGGAGCACTAATAAACGAAGTGGATAATGAAAATTATCAATTAGGGTGGAACCGCGGAATATAACTTTCGTCCCTAGCTAATATGCTGGGTACGGAAGTTTTTTAGATTTATAAACCTTCTAGTACTTGGCAAATAAAGTATTAGGAGGTTTTATTATGGTAGATTCAATGGAAAAAATGGTAGCGTTATGCAAATCAAGAGGATATGTTTATCCTGGATCAGAAATTTATGGAGGACTAGCAAATTCTTGGGATTATGGTCCTTTGGGAACTGAACTATTAAACAACATTAAAAATGCATGGAGAAAGAAATTTATTCAGGAACAGCCAAATATTGTAGGATTAGATGCAGCAATATTAATGAATCCAGAGACTTGGGTTGCTTCAGGACATGTTGGAGGTTTTTCTGACCCACTTATAGATTGTAAAGAATGTAAAACAAGACATAGAGCAGATAAATTAATAGAAGAATGGGCTCATGACCATGGACAAGATATGATTGCAGATGGTATGAGTGATGAAGAATTAATAAATTTTATAAAAGACAATAAAATACCTTGCCCAAACTGTGGAAAATCAAACTTTACAGATATTCGTAAATTTAATTTAATGTATAAAACATTCCAAGGTGTTACAGAAGATAAAACAGCAGAAATATATTTAAGACCAGAAACATGCCAAGGTATATTTGTAGATTTTAAAAATGTTTTAAGAACATCTAGAAAGAAAATACCTATGGGAATTGCACAAATAGGAAAAGCATTTAGAAATGAAATAACTCCAGGAAACTTTATATTTAGAACAAGAGAATTTGAACAAATGGAATTAGAATTTTTCTGTGTACCGGGAACAGATCTAGAATGGCATAAATACTGGAAAGAATTTTGCGAAAATTGGTTACTAAGTTTAGGTATTAAGAAAGAAAATATACGTTTAAGAGATCACTCTAAAGAGGAATTAGTATTCTATAGCAAAGCAACAACAGATATAGAATTTGCATTCCCATTTGGATGGGGAGAATTATGGGGAATTGCTGATAGAACAGATTATGATTTAAAACAACATATGGAACATTCAAATCAAGATTTAACATATCTAGACCCAGAAACAAAAGAAAAATATATTCCATATGTAATCGAGCCATCACTAGGAGTAGGTAGAGTATTTCTTGCATTTCTATGTAATGCATACGAAGAAGAAAAATTAGATGATGGAGACACAAGAGAAGTATTACATTTACATCCAGAGGTAGCTCCATACAAAGTAGC
>CALYAI010000001.1 GCA_944393475.1 uncultured Clostridia bacterium | reverse complement strand
TCCATCTGTTCCATCCACGTTTTCTTCCCCGTCTTTTACCTCATCATATGTCATTGCTTTTGCTAGTTCTGGATTTGATTTTAGCATATTAGCTCTTCTTACATTCATTGTAACTACTGCAATTACTGTTGCTAGTATTACTAATATTAAGCTTGCAATTAGTATAAATTTAATCTGTGTTCCTTTCAATTTTTTAAACATCTCTAAACCCTCCAAAAATCAGTTAATTCTTAGCTTTCATTGGGTTAATTTTATCAAGTTTCCTACTTATATAAAATAGCAGTTTTTGGCAGGCTAAAGTCTCGTTCAATATCGCTTTACGCAAGCTTTATGCAGGTATTTTTTGCCCTAATATGACATTTAATTGTATTTTTCGACATTATGAAAAAATATATATGTAAAATTGTCAGAACTACTCTTTCCGTATAAAATTTTTATACAAAAAAAGGTGGAAAACTATTTTTTATTTTAATAGTTTTCCACCTTTTTTACTGTTTGTTCATTTTTTATTTTTAAATTGCTGTTACCTTAATCATTTTATTCTTCTTCATTTCCTTTTAGCTTTTCTGCTCTATCTGCTGCAATTAAGCTATCAATTACTCCATCTAAATTTCCATTTAGGAAATCTTCCATTTGGTATATGCTAAGCCCAATTCTATGATCTGTTATTCTTCCTTGTGGGTAATTATATGTTCTTATCTTTTCACTTCTATCTCCACTACCAATTTGTGATTTTCTCTCGTTTGCAAGTTCACTATCTTGTTTTGTCTTTTCTATTTCATATAGTCTTGAACGTAATAGCTTCATAGCATATTCCCTATTTTGTAATTGTGATCTTTCTGTTTGGCATTCTGCAACAATACCTGTTGGTATGTGTATAAGTCTAACTGCAGAAGATGTTTTATTAACATGTTGTCCTCCTGCACCAGAAGCTCTAAAAACTTCCATTTTAATATCTGCAGGATTTATTTCTATTTCTACATCTTCTACAACTGGTAGTACCGCTACTGTTGCAGTTGATGTATGAATTCTTCCACTACTTTCTGTATCTGGAACTCTTTGTACTCTATGCACTCCGCTTTCGAATTTTAATCTACTATATACTCCCTTTCCTGTTATCATAAAAGAAATTTCCTTGTATCCGCCCAGTTCCGTTGCATTTTCATTTAATACTTCTAATTTCCAATGTTTTCTTTCTGCATACATATTATACATTCTAAATAATGTTCCGGCAAATAATGCTGCTTCTTCTCCTCCAGCTCCCGCTCTTATTTCGCAGATTATATTTTTATCATCGTCTTTATCCTTAGGGATTAACAACATCTTTAATTCTTCTTCTAATTTTGGTAATTTTTCCTTTGCTTCATAATAGTCTGCTTCTGCTAAATCTTTTAGTTCTTTGTCTTCCATCATTTCTTTAGCTTCTTGCATATCATTTTCTACTTTTTTATATTCCTTATATTTTTCTACTATATCTGTTATTTCCGCATGTTCTTTAACATACTTTTGCCATTCACTATGGTTAGCAATAACATCTGGATCACTGATTAATTTTGTTAATTCATCATATCTTTTTTCTACCGCTTCTAATTTTTGAAACATAATTATCTCCTCTTTTAATAAACTCTATTTACTATTATACACAATTTTTCCAAGTTTTTCAATAGCGCTTTTCTTGTTTCTAAGTAACTTTGTTTGTTATTTATACAAATATAAATACTCCTATGTTTTTAGGAGCATCTACATATAATTTTATTCTTCTTTCATCTCTTCTTTTATTTTCGCCAATTCCTCTTCTGTAATTTTTGTTATCCCTATAATTAATTCATCTGTAATTTGTTTTTTTATCATTTCTTTAATTATATTTTTTCTTTCTAATTCTTTTCCTATCTTCTTCCCGATCTTCTCCCCTATCTTCTTTCCTATCTTTTCTCCTATTTCCCTGCCTTCCTTTTGTGCTTCTCTTTTTTCCCACAATAACTCTGACTTATGGTCTCTTTCCCATTTTTCTCTCAAGAATGCCAATCTTTGAACTGTTTCGTCTCCCGTTAAACATTCGTACTCTTCTTTTGCTTTTGCTATTTTAGCATTTTCTTTTACTGCCAATGCAATTTCCTCCTTTCTTTTATTATAAATAAATTCTAACCATTGTCTTAATCTTTTACTTCCTTCTTTTTTATTATTTATTATTTTAGGTAATTCCAAAAAGTGTAATTCAATTTTATCCGTCATTATTTTATTAAGCTCATCTTCTTTTAATATTCCTTTTGAATGAAACTTTTCCCACTCAAATATATTAAACATTAATATATTTATTCCTATTACTTTATTATTTTCTTCATATACTTCTCCTGATTTTAGTCCGGTATGGTATAGACCCGCTATATAAAATGTACTTCTTTCTACCATATTATGATTATCTTTTACTTGAATTTCTATATCTATCGTGGTATTTTCATTTATTGTTGCTTTTAAGTCTATCACTCCTAATTTATCTTCTGGTTTTATCTTTTCTACTTCTGGTCCAACTATTACTTCTATTTTCTGTATTTTTATTTCCAATATACTCTCTAATAAATCTTTTAATAAGTCTTCATTTCCTTTTTTCCCAAATACTCTTTTAAATATGTAATCTTCTGTGAGCTCTCTTGTTTTTTCTTTATTCATTATGCTCCTTTCATTTTATCAAAAATTGATTTTTTGTTCAACATTTTAATAAAAATTAATGTATTCCTTAGGATGTTTTTTATCATTCGTATCTATATATTAACTATTATTTATTATTTAACTTGTATAAGGATATTAGGTAAGATTTTAACTCTCCTGATTCAAAAAAATTTGAATAATGAAATTATATAGTATTTCATTATCTAAGATAAAATTTAAAAAGATTTTAATTATTTATATTAAAATAAATTTAAGATATTTTATATTATTTAAATATCCTAAGGTAATCCAATTTATATCATGTTTTTTTAGTATTTTCAATGTATTTTTATAGCCAAAGTTCGACAGGTTTTTAATATTAAAATGTTCATAAAGAGGATGCTCCGTTTGGAACATCCTCTTCTTTTTATTTCCAGAATGCTTTATATGCTTGGTATGCAGAATAAATATCGTATTTACTTGCAACTTCATAAGGTGAATGCATGCATAATATTGGTACACCACAGTCTATAACATCTATTCCTTTATTAGCTAGAATATATGCTATAGTTCCTCCACCTCCAACATCTACTTTCCCTAGCTCTGATATTTGATATTTAACATTGTTGCTATCAAATATTCTCTTTACTTCTGCTAAATATTCTGCGTTTGCATCAGATGCAGAATACTTTCCACCAGAACCTGTATATTTATTTAATGCTACACCATATCCCATAAATCCTGCATTTAATTTGTCAGAAACATTTGCATATATTGGATCTAAACATGCATCAACATCTGCAGATAACATCTTTGAATTACAAAATACTTTTTCTAATAGATTTACCCTATTCTCTCCTCTTTTATTTAATAGATATGTTACAAATGTATCAAATGCATGTGATTCCATTCCTGTATTTCCCATACTACCTATTTCTTCTTTATCAGCTATAATGCATACTGCTGTTCTACTTATGTTTCCTAATTCCATCATTGCAGTTAATGATGTATATACACATACTTTATCATCCTGTCCATAACCTGCAACCATGCTCTCGTCAAATCCTTGTGTTCTAGCTTTAAATGCTGGAACTAATTCTAATTCTGCACTTGATAAATCATCTTCTACAATTCCATATTTTTTATTTAAAATATTTAAGATATTTAATTTTACTCTTTCTGGAATTTCTTCTCCAAAAGGCTCACTTCCTATTAAAAGGTTTAGATCTTCACCTTTTATTGCATCTCTTAATTTTGCATTTTCTTGTTCTTTAGCAAGATGTGGCAATAAATCTGTTACTGTAAATATTGGATCATTATCATCTTCACCAATTCTAACTTCTAATTTTTCTCCGTCTGCTTTTATAATAACTCCATGAATACTTAAAGGAATGGTTGTCCATTGGTATTTCTTTATTCCTCCATAGTAATGAGTTTTAAAATATGCTAATTCTTGGTCCTCGTATAATGGATTTGGTTTTAAGTCCAATCTTGGTGAATCTGCATGTGAACCTATAATATTTAATCCATCTTCTAATCTATTTTCTCCTATTACTGCTAAGTACATACTTTTTTCTTTATTTACATAGTATACTCTATCTCCTGGGTTTAAGTATTCTACTTCGTTTATATCCCTAAAACCATGTTCTTGAGCTATTTTTACAGAGCTTTTAACAATTTCTCTTTCAGTTTTTGAATTGTTTAAAAATTCCATATATCTTTGACTATAATTCATTATCTCTTGTCTTAATTCGTCAGAAATTTTAAACCAACCATTTACTTTTTTCTTAAATAGCTTATCTTTTAATTCTTCTCCATATGTCATTTTATCTACTCCCTTTCTTTTTTTCTATATTCTATCATTAAATATTATAAATGTCCAAATATTCCGATCGACTTTTTTCGCAATATTCAAAAAAAGAAAAGCAGATTTTTATCTGCCTTTCTTCTTATTAAGTTTTATTATTTTCTTAAGACTTTTCTTTTTATTACTAAAATTCCCAATCCTAATACTGCAATTGCTACTATTCCTATAACTACATATTTAATTACATCAGCTGCACCAAATGGAGGTACTACTGTGATATGTTCAGATAATCCTAAGTCTGGTTCATCTGGATTATAGTTACCAGGGATAGAAACTATTTGTGCGTTATATGTTCTTCTACCATTTGTAGTAATAGATTCTATAACTTCTGCTGCATTTTCGTATTGTGAATCTTCTGTTGTGTTTTCATCAGAAGCAAGTACTTTTGTTACATATACTGTAGCTGCTTGTGTCTCTGATGATTTACCAGCTTTATCTTTTGCCTTTTCTGGAACGATTGGATCAGATTGAATTATTGGGTTATCAGCTGTAGATACTACAACTTTTTGTAATCCATTAAATGCATTTTCGTCAATTGCTTTAATGTATGGATCATTTCCAGAAGTTAATTGTGTTTTATCTGTTATTTCTTGCCATCCAGTATTTGAATTAATATCAAATACTAAATTATTAGAAATATAGTCTGCTACAACTGCTGGTTTATATGTAACTATTTTGCTTGCATCTGTTATAACACCTGTGTTGTAATATGTTTCGTCATTATAGTCTGTCTCACCTGTATTTATAACTTTTATAGAGAATGTTACTTCCATTGTTGCACCATGTAATAAGTTATTATCCACTGTTGCTTGAACAAGTCCTCTATTATTTCTTGTGTTTTCCTTCCAAGTTAAGTTTGGTACTGATTGTGTTGCATCAAATATTGTCTGTCCATCACCTGCAGATTTTAACTTAAAGCTTGTTACTTTCTTCTCTACAAATACATCTGAACGAGGTCTTTCTATAATACCAAGGTCAATATTCTTTGCTAAATATTCTGTATTTTCTTGTCCAACATATTCTACTTCCATACTCATTTGAGCTGTATTTGCATTCATATTTGTTTTATCCGCTAAAGTTCTTAATGTTGCTTCATCAGTTGTAGCTGTAGAATTTAATACAGTTGCATTTGTATTTTTTAAGTCTTCACTATAGCTATTAACTTCTGCTCTTCTTGTTTGGTCATCTTTAGCATCATTATTTCTTGTATCTGCATTGTTATTATACCAGTGTGAATCAGAATAATTTCCTTCTGTGTATATAGTAGATTTATAATCTTGACCTGTATACATTTCATCATTTGGTTGTTTTGCAACTAATGATTCATAGTCTCCATATATAAATTTAACTGTGTAATCACCTGGAATATAATCTGTAAATTCATAAGAACCATCTTCATTTGTTCTTATTTCTTTTACTGCTACATTAGGATTTGTACAAATTAATTGTACTTTTACTTGGTTTACTAAGTTTTCGCCATCTTCATATAGACCATTACCAAGTCTTTCGTTATCTTGCTCTAGTTTTTCTGTAAGTGCTGCATCCTCAAATACTGTACCTGTTAATCTTCTCTTATTTGTATCATCTACAATTAATTTTAATCCTGGTGCAGAGTCTGCATCATCTTCAAATACTTCCATACTACGTTTTGTTTTTGTTTCGCCATCTAAGTTTTGATATTCATCTGTCTTAGATTCTGCTATAAAGTTTTGTACTTCTGAGCTTGTTGGATCTAAGTTTGCTGGTGTTGAGTCTATATCTATTAATCCTGCATTTTCTCCTGCATTAGTAATTACTTGTCCATTTAGGTCTTTTCTTTCTTCTGTATAAGTATTTCTGTATCCAGCTATTTCTGCTAAATTTTCCTTAGTAGATTGTCCTTCTTGTAATAATGATCTTAAAGCATCTGCTGTAACTCTATACTCTACAAATATCCATTTTTTATCTGTAATTCCTTGCTCTGATAATGCAGTTGTATGCATTGAATGATATGTTGTATCATTTCCAGAAACATCACTTGATTGTTCCCAAGCGATCTCTGTTTCGTTTTCATCATATGATCTTATAAATTCATATGATGTATCATAGTAATCAGCTAAATCTGTTACATATCCTGTTATTTTACCAACTGATTGATTCCTTAATTGAATTTTATAGGTTACAATTACTTGTAATTTATCTTCATTTCCTTCTGTGTAATTTTGATCTGCTTTAAATTGTAAATCTGAAGATCTAATAGCTCTTTCATAATCCGGTATGTCTGTACCCCTTATATTAACTTCTAGATCTTGGTCTCCTCCTGGATATGCATATGAATGTGATTTACCATTAATATTTACATCAACCTTTACTAAATCTTTTCTTAAGTTCATATCAAATTGCTCTCTATCTTTAATACCAAAGTTGATATTTTGTAATTCTTCCTTAGAGTTTGATACTCCATAGTATTTTAATTCTTCCATACCATTTGGTCCTGTATATGAATAAATATCAAATGCTGAATTTGTAGTATCATTTCTATCTGGAACTACATGTGATCCATCCACTGGTGTGAATTTATTATTAAAGTCTTGTCTGTTTTTCTTACCGTCTGTAGCATAAGATCTTTCAGCTATTGTTGTTGGTCCTAACGTTCCTGCTGAATCTATTATCTTGCTTACTCTTTGGTAAGTTGTTGGCTCATATAATTGTCCATTATATTTAAATCTTACATAGTAATCTTTAGATGCTGGTTGGTCTAAGAATTCGTAGTAACCATTTTCGTCTGTTGTTGTTTTTGCTACTTCTGCTCCTGTATTATCGAATAATGTTACTTCTATTCCTTCTAACATTTCATCACCAGTACTTAAGATACCATCTTCTGTTCCGTCTTTATTTGCTAGATTATCTTTAAATACTTTACCTGCTAAATCTATTGTTAATTCAATTTCTGGTCCTTCAGCGTCATCTGTTTTATTTCCACCTGTATAATTTATTGTTACTAAACGTTGAACAGTTTTACCTTGAATTGTTTGTTGTGATTTATTTGGTTTATAGTATGTATAAGATCCACTTGCTTCTACATATTGGAATTCTGCTACTAATTTAACTTTAGAAGCTTGTCCTGCATCTTCTTCAGATAATAATACATAGAATTCTTCTCCTGGCTCTATATCTGATACATTTCCTGTATATCCACCAAAATTAACTTGTGTTACTTCTATTTGTCTATTATCATCTGTTTGTAAATACATTTTAGATAATCCAGAATAGCTACTCTTATAGAAGTCTAATTTGAATGGTCCTAATTTAAATACACCATTTTCTGAGCTTTGTAATTGAGCTTCTGAATCTTGGAATTTTATTTCTGTTCCATGTTGTTGTAAACCTTCATAATACTTGTTAAATCCGGCTATTTTATTATATTGTGCTCTAGCATCTTCATAATCTGTTTTCCATACAGGATATATCGTATTATTAGATATATTTGACATCCAAATTAAGTTCTGTCTAGAGTATATACTACAACATTGTCTTAAAGCATATGCTAAACCTGGTTCCATTGTATGTGTCTCTTGGCTATAGAATGTAAATGTACCAAAGCTAGACCATAGGGCACCACCTGCATTAGAACAATATACTTCAGTTGGTTTACCATCTATGTTGGTTACAAAAGGAGGTGAACCAAGTGATGAATATGAATATGAAAATGAACTAGCTTCTGATATTGGTGCAAAATATGCTAAAATTGCTATCATTGGTAAAAGTATTGCTATTATTATTATACTTAATACTTTGTATTTCTTCATATCTTCCATCCCCCTTTCTAAACCTTTAATACTTTCTTATTAATTATGTATGCTCCACATCCTACAATTGCTAATATTGATACAGTTAATAATATATATGTAACTGGTCCACCAGTTTTTATACCAATAATAACATTTGCTGAAGAATTTGTATCATCATTTTCTGATGTTGCATCTAGTAGTCCTTGGTCATTATATGTTTCTGTTATTTCTGCTTTATTTGTAACTGTTCCTGTTCCATTTTCGTCCATCTTCTTAGTTAATAGTAATTTAACTTCTTTACTTTCTCCTGGATTAATTAATTCATTCTCTAAGCTTGTACATACTACTGTATTTCCAGAAGCATACCAGTTATTATTTAAGCTTGAACTAAATGATAATGAATCTGGAACATAATCAACTATCTTCTTAGCATATCCTGCTACATTACCATTGTTTGTTATTGTCATTGTATATTCAATTACTAAGTTTGTACTATTTATACGTTTTCCATCTACTTCTATTTTACCTAATTTTTCATGGTCAAATGATACTGATTTTGTTGTCTTTCCATCTGCCATTTGAATTTGTGTTAATGTTTTATTAAGTGATAAATCGAAGTTTCCTTTTGTTATTAAACCTAAGTCTATATTATTCATACTAGAATCTGTTATATCTAAGTTGTCAGTTATTGCTGTTCCATTATTTTCTGTTGTGTTAATTGCGTCAGAGTTTACTGTTTCATCAGCTCCCTGTGCTCTATATTCTGTTATTGCATATTTTGAATTGTCATATGCAAATTTAACTATATATTTACCTTGCAATAAATCACTTAAAATATATTCGCCTTTTTCATCTGTTGTTGCTGTAATTTCATCACCATTTGAATTCTTAACAGCTTTTCCTGTTTCTGCATCCACAATAGAAACTGGTATTCCAGAAAGTAATTCTTCGTTAGAATCCCTTGTACCATTTCTGTTTTCGTCATACCATACTGTACCTGAGATTCTATATGTATTAGATCCATCTGGATTTGTTGGGTTGTCATTTTCTATTGTGTTTTTAAAATCTGTTTTATAATCTTCTGTTCCATCGCCACTTACTTCTACTTTTACATTTGCATCTTCTTGCTCTTTTGATGGATCAGTCAATTTATTTACTGCTGCTTTTACTACAAATGTTAATGTTTGTCCTGCATCTAGGTCCATAGTAGCTGAAGAAACTCTATCTTCTAATAAATATCCATTAAATATTTCTGTATCATCTAGATAATATGTTGTATTTAAATATTTTAAGTTTTCTGGTATTGTTGCAGATACTTTTACATTTTTAATAAGTCCTGAACTTATGTTTTTAGCTTTAATTGTATATGTTACAACATCACCTATTTGTAAATAATCTTCTGTAATATCTGTCTCTGTTGTTACATCTAATTTGTTTTCGCTTGTTGTATGTAAAATTACTGAACTTTTTTGTGTATTTGCATCTTTACCAGTAACTACAACTTGCATATTAATATCTTCATCTTTTACAACTTTAACTTTTAATCCAAATGTGTATTCTGCAGCTGAATTTGCTTCGATATCACCAACATCAAATGTTACAACTCTATCTTTTTCGTCATAACTTACATCTTCTTCTGTTGGATTTTCTCCTACATATTCACCTCTTGTTGCTTGTACATATTCAACTGTATCTGGTAAAGTTATTGTTGCTTTTACATTGTTTATTTTCTTATCAGTTGCATTAGAAATGTTTATGTAGTAATCTATCTCACTATTTACACCTACATTTGTTTGTGTTGGTGTAGTAAATTCTATATAAAAACTTGCTAATGTAACTTTTATTTCTTGTGATGATACTTGTGCTGTTTTTTCTAGGTTGTCTGCAGAAAGAACAAAATCTAATTTAAATGTTCCCTCTTTATTTGCCTTTAATGTGAAAGATGTTTCTTTACTCTCGCCTGGTGCTAAATTTCCAACAGAAAGTTCTATTGTTCTTTGCTCAGGTCTTGGCTGATAACTTTCTCCCATTGGTTCTTCTATACGTTCTGCATAGTCAACTATATCTGGTAAATTAACTGTTACTTTTGCATTTTGTGCTTCTACTTCACCATCATTTTTTATTGTAACTTTATATTCCATAATATCCACTGTTGAAACTTCTGTACTAACATTAGAAGAAATATTTGCAGATAATTCTGGTCCTTTACCTGTAGATACACCAACTGTTGGAGCTATACTCTCTCTTGCTATTGTTTCGTTATTTTCTTCTTCATTATAGTATACAGTATATGTACCAAATGCATTTTCATTATGTGGTAAATTCTCTGGTACTTGTACATTGTATGACATATCGAAAGATGTTGCTTGAGGCATTACATAATTTGTAAATACAACTAAATATGATCTAATCTTTGTAGCATCATTTATTGATGTTGTCCAAGCATTGTCCGGATTATTTATGTCTGCTGTTGCTTCTGCATTTTCACTATAGTAGATTGTAGCTAAATTACTATCTATTCCAGAAAGAGTAATTCCTGATGTTAAAATTGTATCCACTGTTGATCCTAATTCTTCTCCATCAGTTTTCTTGTTTCCTTGGAATGGAATTCTACCTAGAACTTTTGGCTCTTTTATATCTTTACCATAGTTATTTACAACTGTTGCTTTCATTGTAATATTTTTTGCAGTTCCATTTATTTCTATTTTTCCAGCTTGTTCTTTATTTGTCATAGAAACTACTTCTGAATTTGTACTATCAAAATTTGATACACTACTTAGTAGTACTACACCTTGTGGTGCATAAATACTCATTGGAACTGTTACAAATCCGTCATTTTCATATTGCATTGCTTTTTGATTTGTAACTTTTAATGTTGCTGTTTTATCACTACTTGCTGCTGTTTTACTTAATGTTATATCTGTATTTATTACTATATTTATACCTTTACTAATATCTGTAACAAATTCTGTTTGTTCACCTTTCATTGTAATTCTAATTACTTTGTTACCATTAGCATCTGTTGTTACATTATAGTTCTCAATTGTAATATTTCCATTGTATAATAGGTTTACAGATTTTAAATCTAAAGTTTCTATCTCGCTAGGTAATGTAATTTCTACTGTTGGATTACTATATAAATCACATGTATAATCATTTGATTTTAATATTGCTTTTATCTCTACATTTTCATTTTTAGCAGTTGTTGTTAAATTTGTATTGCTTATATATAATTCTGCCTTTGTAGATGTCTCTTTCATTTCTGTAGTTTCTGTCTTAATTTCTTTAAATGAAATATCTCCAGAAACTTCTGTAGTCATTCTTTGAATACTTGATATTGTAGTTCTATTTAAAGATGTTGTAGCTTTGATTGCTTTATTTAAATTAATTGTTAATATTCCTTCTGTAACTGGTTTTGATGTTTCTATTTTTATTGATGAAACATTTTGATTATCTATTGTAATTACCATATTACCATTTTGGTCCATTGCTGTATTTTTATCTATACCAGCAATTCTATTTCCGTTTTGGTCATAAATTTGAATATTACCATCGTTTCCTAAAATCTCATTAAATTTTGCACCACTAAGAGATATAGCTTTATAATAAATATTACTTCCTGCTGAAATCTCACTACCATCTGTTAATACAAATTTTGCATTATTTTCTTCTATAGATACTTTGTCTATAGCATCTGTATATGCAATATTTGCTGATATTGTAGATGAATATTCTGTTTCGTATTTATTATTTGCATACATATATCCTTTATATAATTCCGGTGTTGCTGTAACTTCTGTACTTACAACATTACTTAATTCTCCTTCAAGATTTACATCTTTTTTAACACTTGCTGTTACTTCTTGATTTGTAACATATGTATTTAATGTTGAAGTAGAATTTAAATTAACTGTTATAGGTGCTAGCTCTGTTTTCTCATAAATATATGTAATGTAGAATTTATCTGCTCCCGTTCTCCAATTTACTTGATTATTATTTTCTTTATTCTCTACATTTATTTCTAAGATACCTGTTCCTTTATTATATGACCACATATCCTTTGTAATGCTTCCACCATTTGTTGCTGTTGTATCTGCAAAAATTCTTACTTCTTCCGGTGTTTTATCTCCTATCTTAGGTGCGCTAACATTTAATTTTGTAAATTCTACTGGAAGAGAGTTTCCTTCTAGATTGCTAGTTAATATTGTTTGCATATATACTTTATCTTCATATGTACCATATTTAACTACATCTTCGCTTAATACTGCTTTTGGTGTAGCTGTCCAATTTAATCTAACTTTTATATCAGATTTAATATTTCTTTCTCTCTCATTTTCATCATAATATTTTCCTGTTAAATTTAAGCTTGTTTCTCTTGAAAAATATGTTAAATCCATATTATCATTTCTTGCAAAGTTTACAGGAATTTCTATTTCAACTTCTTTTCCACTCTCTATTTGGTTTAGAGTGAATTGATTATTATCATAATCAATTGTTTTTATGCTATCTGATGAAAAGCTTCTTGAAATTGTAAAGTTTGGATTATCTATTGAAATTGTTGCATTTTCTAGATACCCCATGTCTTTAACCTTTACTTTTACATATAATTTTTGTTCAGCAGATGTCTCTGCCTCGATACTATGTTTATTATTTCCTTCTTCTTTGAAATATGCATCGAACTCGACATTTTTGTTGTTTGATACAATTCCTTGTTTTTCTAATTCTTCATATGCAGCATAAACAGAGTTTGTTAAAGTTGACACATATGTCATAAGTAAACAAACTGTTAAAAGTGCTGCTATGAATTTATTTACAACATCCTTTTTCATATTTTCCTCCTTAAAAAATAATAATCCCATATATCATATATTATACACTCTTTCTAGCTATTTTTCAACAATTTTCCAATTTTTATTGAATTTTATGTAAATTTAATAAATATGTAATATTATTTTATCTGTTTTTTTTGTAACATTTTATTAACATTGCTAATATAATATTGTAACAAAGTTCATATAAATTAATAGGGGTGATTTTATGGATAATTTAGATATGAAAAAATTAATGAATTTGTTGTCCACTGTGGATAAAGAAAATTTACAAAAAAGTATGGAAATTGCAGATAAAATTATGAAATCAGATAATAGGGAAGAAATTATAAACAAATTAAAGAAAAATCTAGAATAATTTAAGAAAGGTATGTATTTTTATGAATGATGATTTGTCAGATTTAATAAAAAATTTCTCGAATAGTAATATAGATATGGATAAATTTAAAGATTTAATAAATAATTTAAACAATACTGACAAGTCTTCCCAAAATACAAACAATACAAATTCTTGCAATAATATCGATGAAAGCATTGATATTAATACAGTTTTAAAGATTAAAGAAATAATGTGTAAAATAAATTCTTCAAAAAATGATAACAAAACAAATCTTCTTTTAGCTTTAAAACCTTTTTTAAGAAAAAGTAGACAAGAAAAATTAGGTCAGTACATAAAATTAATGAACATGGCTCCTCTATTAGAAATGTTTAATAATTTTAACGATGGTGATAAAAATGAATGATCTAATAGTTTTCCATGATGGAGAAATTCCCATAATACACATATTGGGATTAGAATTGTATTTAGATGATTTAATAATTCTTTTTATAATGTTTATTTTATATAATGAAAATAATATGGATAAAGAATTATTAATTTGTTTATTTTTACTATTATTTAGCTAAATTTTATGTATATAAAAAGAATGTACTTGTCCGTTTATAGCTTTTAGTACATTCTTTTTTATAATTTATTCTATGATTATTTCTTTTCCATTTTCATCAACATATGCATATGTATATGCTACATTATATGCTTCTTCATCTTTTTCTAATTCTTTTATTATATTTGCAATTCTTAATTGATGTGTATCTATTCTATATGCTGCTATGATGGCTTGCTTGTTTCCTTTTGCTCCAGCATGTGCTAATCCTCTTAATTTTCCAACGATTATAACATTATCACCTGCTATTACTTCTGCACCATCATTTACATCACCTAAAATTACAATCGTTCCCTCATATTCTATTCTTTGGCCAGATCTTAATGAGCCCCTATGTATTTTAGCTTCTGAAATTGCAACATCTTTATTATATGTTCTTCTAATTTCATTTAATCCTAAAGCTTTAGGTGTATCGAATTCAACATCTACATTTATGCTTTTAGTTATTAATTCTTCTATTTCTTTTAATTCTTTGTTTTTTAAAATTCTACCTGTTACAAATATTGGCGTTTTCTCTTGCTGATATAACTTTTTTAATTCTGGTAATTTTTTCTTTAAACTTTTTATAGTATCTTCCTGTGTTGCTTTTTCACTTATCTTCATTACTATTAAGTCTTTTTTTAAATTAATTGTAATGTATTGTGCCATAATTAAACTTCCTTTCTATCTATATGTTTCTACATAAGGTGCTTGTGTCATATCTTCTTGTACTTGTGTTGTATTCATTCCAAAATATTGTTCCATAATATTTCTAACGGTTTCTCCTGTATACCAACCATGTCCACCATTTTCTACGAAAACTACTACTGCAATTTCTGGATCGTCAAATGGTGCAAACCCAGCAAACCATGCATTTGTCTTTCCATTTCCTGCACCACTTTGTGTTTCTGCAGAACCTGTTTTACCACCAACTTCAATAGGGAAATTCTTAAATACACTATATGCTGTACCAGATTCATCAGATGTAACAGATCTCATTCCTTCTTTTACAACATCTATACTTGTTTGTGATATTGTTAAATCCTCAGTAGCTAAATCGGTTACTCCTAATTTCTCTTTTATTGTTTTTTCTACTTCATCCTTTGGAACTTCTGTTCCATCAGCATTTATAACAGACTCGACTATTGTTGGATTAACTACATTTCCATTATTTGCTACCATACTAATATATTTTGCCATTTGCAATGGTGTGAACGCATTATAACTTTGTCCAATAACTGCAGACATCATATCTCCTGCATACCAACCTCTTTTTCCTGCAGCTTCCCTAGAAGCAACTGTTCCAGAAACTTCGCTTGGTAATTCAACACCTGTTTTTACTCCTAATCCGAAATATCTTGCGTATTTTGCAAGCGTATCTATATCCATTCTACTTCCTATTGTATAGAAGAAAAAGTTGCAAGATTTTTCTATAGCTCCAGTTATATTAAGCCAACCATGTCCGCCTTTTAGCCAACAATGCCAACTACTATTGTATTTATAGAATGTTCCCGTGTCACGAATTTTTTCCGTTGTATTTGTAGCTCCTGTTTCCAAACCTGCAATAGCAGTTACCATTTTAAAAATTGAACCAGGTGCATATGCAGATTGAATTGTTTTATTCATTAATGGCAAATCTGGATTATTATTATATTCATTCCACTTGTCTGTAGAAATTGTTCCTACAAAGTCTTGAGGATTATATGTTGGATAGCTAGCCATTGCTAAAATTTTTCCTGTTTTTACTTCCATTACGACTGCTGCCCCTGAATTTGTTTCATATCTTTGTGAATATCCACCACTATTTATTTTGTTTATTGTGTCTGCCAATGCCTGCTCCGTAACTTTTTGTAAATTTAAGTCTATTGTTAAAACAACGTCTGCTCCTTTAACAGCTTCTTCTGTTACATATTCCTCTTGTACCGTTCCATCAACACTCATATCGAGTTGTTTTACACCATCTTTACCTTTTAAATATTCTTCGAAAGCAGATTCTATACCGTTTTTTCCAATTATGTCATCTTGGTCATATGTATCTTTTCTTGTTTTTAATTCTTCAGATGTGATTCTTCCTGTATATCCTACAATATGTGATGCTGTTGTTCCTTGTTCGTAATTTCTAACCGGCTCTACAACCACATTAATTCCTGGAAATTCTGATGATTTTTCATTAAAAATTAATGCTGTTTCTCTTTTTATATTATTTGATATTTGTAAAGGCTTGGTACTACTATATCCTTCTTCGTCTATTTCATATCTAATTCCCATTATTTTTCTTGCTTCTGTTACATCCGTGTTTTCTATTTCGTATTCTTCTTTCATAATATTAAAACATTCTTCGGCAGAAGCATTTTCATCAATATCATATTTTTCTTTGAATTTAACTACTTTTTCGTCAGAAACATTAAAAGCAAAAGGATTAATATTTATTATAAAATTATCTACATATGAGTCTCCATTTTGTTCCAATGTATTTACAACATTTAAAATTGTTTGATTTAGTGTTTTATCATCTATTTTTGTTTTATATAGGTCAACACTGAATCCCATTGTATTGCCAACAATTGTATTTCCTGATTTATCCAATATTGATCCTCTATCAGCTTTTATAGTACTTTCCCTTGTTAATCTTGTATTGGATTGTTCCCTATATTCACTACCATGAACAATTTGCAAATTAAAAAGTTGCAATAGTAGGATAATCCCAACTATATATATAAGTGTCGTTATAAAATTAAATCTAAATCTTATATTTGGTTTCTTGCTCAATTAATCACTTCCAATCCTACTATTAAAAATATCTCGTTAATATTTTACTTTCTTTAAAATTATCTTCTAGTGCAAAACCACCTTTTTGAATTAGTGGATAAATAATTATTGTTATTAATACATTAAAAAATGTCTCTATACCCAGTTTTATAAAGAAATCTATTATTTCTAATGAATAAGAAAACATCATTGCATTAATTGCATAATTTAATATTTCATAAAGTAGAGTTAAAATAATTACCATTAAGATAATTGTTATTCTACTGTCTTTTGAAAAATTCTTATCCAATAGTGCAGATATAAGTCCTACTATCCCCAATGTTATAGCTGTAATTCCGACTTTTTTGCTTATAAATATATCCAAAAGCAATCCTATTATTACTCCTGCAGAAATGCCCGCATATTTACCAGCAAATAATCCAACTACCATAATCAGTATTACAAACATATTTGGCATAATTCCTGCTATATTAAACCAATTAAAAAAATTACTTTGCAAAAAATATATTATAAGGAAAGCTAAGAAAATTAACAAGATCGATATTGTTTTTTTCATATTAACTCTCCCTCCCTAATTTAAAATTACAAGTACAGTATCTAATTTTGAAAAATCAACTGCTGTTTCTATTGTTGCATATTTATCTGTTGGATTTTTAGTATTTACTACTTCTTTTATTGTTCCAACATGAATTCCTTTTGGATAAATTCCACCCAAACCAGAAGTTTCTACACTGGTATCTTGAACTAAAACCGCATCTGTTGGTATATATGTTGCTCTAATCTCTCTTCCGCTATTATTTATGCTTCCTTTTGTTATAAAGGCATCTTTTGATGTACTAATTATACAGCTTACTGAACTTGCAGGATCTACAATTGTTTGAACTTTTGCAGTATTTGATGTAACAGATACTACATTTCCTACCAATCCTTTATCTGCAATTACAGTCATATTAGGCTGTACACCATCATCTGATCCAACATTTATAACTACCATGCCTGTATAATTGCTAAGATCCCTATTTATAACATATCCAGATACAGTATTATATTCGCTATATTTCTCCTTAAGATTCATTTGTTCTTTTAAAGTAGTATTTTCTGCTTTAATTATCTCTAGTTCTCTTAATGATTGTTCTAATTCACTATTTTTTTGTTTTAAGTCTTCATTTTCGTTTTTTAAGTTGTCCAAATCAGTAAAAAATGTATCATTTCCAGAAATTTTATTTTTTAACATTGTAAATCCATTTTGAAATGGCATAACTATAGTGCTAAAAACATTTTCTACAAATGTTAAATTTTCTATTTTTATATTTGAAAGTATTACTAATAAAATTAAAACTATTACGGTAACTACTATTCCAACAACTCCGTTTTTTTTCTTTTTATACATTTCTTACTTCCTTTCTTTAAATTAATTTCCTGTTACTAATACAAGAAATTATATTCTTTTTCTCGCGTTAATTAAGACAGATCTTAGTTTTTCTATGTTCTCCAATGTTTTTCCAGTTCCTTTAACAACACAATCCAAAGGATCTTCTGCTACATAAACTGGCATTCCTGTTCTTTCGCTAATTAGCTTGTCCAAATTTTTTATTAATGCTCCACCACCAGCAAGAACAATTCCTTTTTCCATGATATCTGAAGCTAACTCAGGTGGTGTTTTTTCCAATGTTGCTTTTATTGTTTCTACAATTTCGTTAATAGAATTTTCTATAGCTTCTTGTATATTGCTAGATGTTACAACAATATTTCTTGGTAATCCCGTATTTAAATCTCTTCCTGTAACATCCATTGTCATCTCTGTCATTAGAGGTAAAGCACAACCAATTTGCTTTTTTATATCTTCTGCTGTTGTATCTCCAATTGCTAAATTAAATTCTCTTTTTATATAGTTCATTATATCTTCGTCTAATTCGTCCCCAGCAATTCTTAAAGAATGGCTTATAACTATTCCTCCTAAAGAAACAACAGCAACTTCAGTTGTACCACCACCAATATCTACGATTATATTTCCGCTAGGTTCTGATACATCCAAATTTGCACCAATTGCAGCTGCCATTGGCTCTTCTATTAAATATACTTCTTTAGCTCCTGCTTGCATAACAGATTCTTCTACTGCTCTTTCTTCTACTTCTGTTATTCCAGATGGAACTCCTACTAATATTCTTGGCTTTCCAACATTATTTTGTCTACAAACCTTTCTTATTATATTTTTAAGCATTAATTCCGTAGCAGTAAAATCTGCAATAACTCCATCCCTTAATGGTCTAACAGCTTTTATTGTTTCTGGAGTTCTTCCCAACATTTCCTTTGCTTCATAACCTGTCGCTAAGATTTCTCCACTGGCTCTGTCTATTGCTACAACTGATGGCTCGTTAAGAACAATGCCCTTTCCTTTAAGTGTAACTAAAATATTAGCTGTTCCCAAGTCTATTCCTATATCTTTTGATTTAAGTCCTAAAAAATTAAACATATTAAAACAATCCTTTCTTTCTCATTATTGAAAAAACACTTTCGTAATTGTTATTTCCTATTATTACATGGTCTAAAAAAGAAATTCCAAGTAGGTTGGCTGCATCTTTAACTCTGTTTGTAAGAATAATGTCTTCTTTACTCGGAGTTGGATCTCCACTTGGATGATTATGTACAAGTATTATTCGTTGTGCTTGCATTTTTATAGCTTCTGTAAAAATATCTTTTGGATCTATCATTACAAAATTTTGTCCACCGAAAGAAATATTTTTTATTTTTATTATTGCATTTTTATTATTTAAAATAATTAATTTTGCTATTTCTCTTTTTATTCCTGCTAATTCCTTAATAAATAAATTTGCAACATCCTCTGTTCCTCTTATTATTATTTTTTTAGCATATATTGGCTTTCCTATTCTTTTTGCAAGTTCACATACAGCTTTAATTTGTATTGCCTTTTTCTTTCCAATTCCTTTTATTTGCATTAGCTCTTGTATTGTAAGTTCTTTTAAAAATGTAATGTCGTTCTTATTACACTCGTTTCCAAGATTTAAAATTTTCTGAGCTAAATCTAAAGCAGAATTATCCTTTGATCCTGTTTTTATAATAATTGCTAGTAATTCTGAATTAGATAAATTCTCTTCCCCATATATTTCTAATTTTTCATATGGTCTTTCTAACTCTGGGAGCTTTTTTATAATCATCTTATATCCTTTCTGCCCCCAACAGTTAATTACATTTTTCTATATATTAATACTCCTAATAATATTCCAATTATACTTGCTATATTTACATTTATTACTAGACCAAAAGTAAGCTTTACTATACTTAGGTCTAATACTAGAGGTTCTGCTAGTCCAAAGCTACTACCATAGCCCAACCACCATAAAAAGTCCACTCCAGATGCAAGTTGTCCTAGTAATCCACCTATTACTAATCCTGCTAAAATAAATATTATTAAAATCCATATATTTTTATCTTTTGTTGCCATTAGTGTTCCCCCTTTTTCCTTACGGAAATTAACAATTTAATTCCATAACATTATATATATTTCACATCGTTTTTTCAAGTCTATTCACAATATTTACACAATAAAAATTTGTATATTTTTTTCCATTTTTTTCTTTTCTTTTATTTTCCTTTGTGCTATATTAAATGTACAAAAATTAATTTAGTAGAATATACTATATTACCAAATATTTCAGATTCTAATTATTCTTTTAATATAGTATAATGAATATAGGTTCTAATAATTACTTACATACAATTATAATTTTTCGGGAGGGATATATAATGAGATTCGAGAAATTGAGCAATGACAAAATTAGAATTATTCTCAACCTTCAAGATTTAGAAGATAATGATATAGATTACCAATCTTTTATGTCTAATTCATCTGATACCCAAAAACTTTTTATGGATATATTAGATGAAGCTGAAGAACAAATTGGCTTTAAAACTAAAGATTATAAATTAATGGTTGAAGCTTTAGCTACTTTTGATGGTGATTTTATAATAACTGTAACAAGGTCTTTACCAGATATAAATACATATAAGAAAAAAACAATAATGGCAAAAAGAAAATCTGCGAATTTAAATACGGATACGATTATATATAAGTTTAATTCATATGATGATATATGCGACTTTGTACTATTATTAAAAAATAAAAATATTCCTGGATTAATTACTTTTACAAAAAGTTTCTCATTATATATATACAAAAGTAATTATTATTTAATCATGGAAAATATAAACAAAGATTTTATAGGTATAAAACAATTTTTATGTGCCTTAACAGAATTTGGTAAGAGTGTAAACAATTCTAATTTATTTAAAAGTAGATTATCCGAATATGGACATCTTATTATTAAAAATAATTTTTATAAAACGATTTCTAAAAGTTTAAATACTTAAAAATGGGAGCTAAAGCTCCCATTTTTTATTTAATATACATATTTTTGTGGATTGTAACTTTGTCCATTTACTCTAACTTCTAAGTGTAAGTGATTTCCTGTTGAATTACCCGTACTTCCAACTTTTGCAATAACTTCTCCCTGTGATACAGTTTGTCCAACAGAAACTAATAATTTACTACAATGTGCATAATATGTTTGCACTCCATTACCATGTGATATTGCTACCATTAAGCCATAGCTTCCTTTTCTACCAGCAAACACTACTGTTCCAGAGGCAGCAGCCTTGATTGATGTTCCTTTTGGTGCAGCTATATCAAGTCCTGTATGTGAACTTGAACGAACACCACTAACTTCTCCATATTTTGCTGTAATTATTCCACTTATTGGTTCTATTAATGTAATTCCTAAATTTGCTTTTCCTTTTGAAACTTTTGTTGAAGTACTTATTCTATTGCTTGTACTTCTATTTGTTGCTGTTGATGCAATTAAAATTTTATCATTTACAGGTTTCTTTTCTACATATAATTGATTAACCGCATCTTCCTTTGCAACCAAAGTTGCAAGCTCGGTATTATATTTTTCCTCTATTGTTATATTGTCTTTGTTTGCACTATCTTTATCTTTTAATTCTTGTAAAGCACTTTCTGCTTCTTCAAGATTTTTTAGATATAGTTTTTCTTCACCATTTACAGCTAATGCGTAATATGTATAATAATTTTTCCCTTGTGATATTACTTTATTAAAAATTTCATCATCATTTGTTTGAATTCCTTTTTTTAATAAACACATTTTATATTCTGGCAAATCATTTATTTCTACGAATGCTACATTTTCGCCAGAACCATTATCCATATAGTCATTTATCCTATTCTGCATTTCTGTTTTATCTTCGCAATATCCTAAAAATTGTCCATTTACGGTAACACTATATATTGGTTTATATACAAAAACAATTAATGCCCATATTAACGCTGTCGCTATTGCGAGTATTGCAAATAACTTGATTAAAGTTCTAAAATTCATTAATACTTTTCTTGACCTAGTAATTTTTAACACTCCTTTTCCTTTGCGATGACACTATCATATAATAAAAGTTTTTATTCTTCAAATTTTGTATTTAGCCATTATTTAAATATTTTTACGCTTTATATCTCTTTTTTTCCTGTTTTCTCTTTTTTTCTATATGAGTTAATATTTCTGTAATATTTTTATTTGTTACTTAATTCTTTAAAATCCTTCGCAATAGCTCATTTGACAAATTATAAAAGGAACCACTATTTTTTATATAATGGTTCCTTTTCAGTTTACAAAGCAAAATTATTGTAAACATTGTTTCACTTCATCAATTTCAGTTACAGTCGCTTTTGCTGCTGGTTTATAATAACCTTTTGCTTGCGCAACCTTAAATAATTCATATTGAAAACTCTCGTCATTATTTCTTATTTGTTGAAGAGTTTGTCTTAATTCCATATTCTCTGTTTCTGTTATTGCTGTTTGATATGTTGATAAACTTGACTTTACTCCAGATAAAATATCATTTACCATTATTTTTTCATTCATAAATTTTCATTCCTTTCACAAACTTATTTTAATTATTTAGAAAACTCATTAATTTTTGTTTTGTATTTAATGCATCTTGTGCAGATTTAGCAAATATCTGCTTAATTTGTGGGTCAACTGCCTCTGAAGAATATGCATTTAATTTTTGATATGAAGTTTCGTGTGCTCCTATAAGATGTCTTAAATTTTGTAATTCTATTTGACTTAAGTTTGGCATATAATCACTCCTTTACATATTTCTTCATATATTATTTACAATTTTTTTATTTTTATACATATGCAAAAAACGAAATGCTTTTTTATTAGCATTTCGTTTTTCTACATAATAATTTTCTTTATTCTATTATTTCTAAATTCGCAAATTTTGCCATTAAACGTTTATGACCTGCTTTATCAAATTGTATGTCTAGCTTTAGGTCATCCCCTTCTGGCTCTATTTTACTAATATTTCCTTCTCCAAAACGTTTATGGTAAATTCTTTGCCCCTCTTTGAATTTTGAAAGATCCGTATTATTATTTTCTTTATTCTTATTATTTAATTTAGCTAAGAAACTTTCTGCTGACTTAAATGCAAAACTTGGCTCAGGAGCTGTTTTCTTTGTATCTATTTTATAGCTTACTACTTCGCTATTATTTCCATATCCTTTGTTTCCGTATCTTCCATAGCTCCATTCATAATTTGTATTTGCAAATGTGTCTTCTTTTTTGCTATTAATTTCGTCTGCACCATCTAGCATTTCTTCTGGTATTTCTTTTACAAATCTAGATACAGGATTGCAACTAGTTGAACCAAACATTGTTCTTTGTCGACTACATGTTAAATATAAATTGTTCTTAGCTCTTGTAATTCCAACATAGCATAAACGTCTTTCTTCTTCTAGTTCTTTTGGTTCTCCAATAGATTTATATCCCGGGAATATTCCTTCTTCCATACCAACTAAGAACACTACTGGAAATTCCAAACCTTTTGCAGAGTGTAATGTCATTAATGTTACTGATTCTTCTTCATCATCCATTCCATCAATATCACTAGAAAGTGTTATTCCTTCTAAGAAAGAACTTAAATCATTATCTGCCTCTTCTTCTTCGAATTGTACTGCTACAGTTAAAAATTCTTCCAAGTTTTCTATTCTGTTTTCAGCTTCTATTGTGTTTTCATCTTCTAGCGCCTTAGTATATCCACTTTCCTTTAGAGTATGCTTAATTAATTCTGTAATTGTATACTCATCTTTTTTGCTTATTAACTCTTCTATTATTTCTATAAATCCTTTTGCATTGTTATATACTCTAGCTAGTCCATATTGGTCAACTTCTTTAATTATTTGATACATTGGTATCCCTGTTTGTTCTGAAATTGCTTGTATTTTATCTAAGCTAGTTTTTCCTATTCCTCTTTTTGGTTCATTTATTATTCTTTTTAATGCTAAATTATCGGAAGGATTATTTATTAATCTTAAATATGAAATTATATCCTTTATTTCTTTTCTTTCATAGAATTTTAAACCACCAACAATTTTATATGGTATATCTTCTCTTCTTAAAATCTCTTCTATTGCTCTTGACTGTGAATTCATTCTATATAATATTGCAAAGTCTGAATATTTATAATATTCTTCTCTTCTTAAGTGATTTATTTGTTCTACAATATATCTTCCCTCATCATATTCATCATCAGCTGTATGGAATATTGGTAATACTCCTTCTTCATTTTCGGTCCATAATTTCTTTTTATATTTTACCTCATTATTTTTTATTACTGAATTAGCTGCATTTAATATATTCTGTGTACATCTATAGTTTTGTTCTAGTTTTATTATTTTTGTTCCTTTAAAATCTTTTTCGAAATTTAGAATATTTGTTATATCTGCTCCACGAAAACTATAAATTCCCTGGTCGTTATCCCCAACTACAGTTATATTACCATGTATACTTGCAAGCAATCTGATTAAAGTAAATTGTGATTTATTTGTATCTTGGTATTCATCTACTAATATGTATTCAAATTTATTAGCATAATAATCTAATACATCTGCATTTTCTTTAAATATTTTTATTGTGAAGTTTATAATATCGTCAAAGTCTATCGCATTGTTCTCTTTAAGCCTCTTCTGATACAAATTATATATTGTAGCTATTTTCTCTCTTCTAAAATCACCTTTTACCATTGCTTCGTATTCTTCAGGTTCTTTCATGTCATTTTTAGCATTACTTATTTCGAATTGAACACTTCTGTCTGTAAACATCTTATCGTCAATTTGTAAATCTTTTAAACATTCTTTAATTAGAGCTCTCTGGTCAGAAGTATCGAATATAACAAATGAATGATCAAATCCAATTCTATCTATAAATTTTCTTAATATTCTTACACAAATAGAATGAAATGTTCCCATCCATATATCTTGTGCACTATTTCCTATTAAATTTTCTACTCTTTCTTTCATTTCGTTTGCTGCTTTATTTGTAAATGTAATTGAAAGTATATTCCATGGCTTTACATCTTTTTCATTAATTAAATAAGCTATTTTATGTGTTAATACTTTTGTCTTTCCACTACCAGCTCCTGCGATTACTAAGCATGGTCCTTCTGTATTTATTACAGCTTCATATTGTTTGTTATTTAATCCTTCTAATAAATCCTGCATTATTTTATTGTATATCTTTTGTTTGATATACTCTCTCCTTTCTTTTTTGTTTCCTTGCAAATTATATCATAATTTATTTTATAGACAATAAATTTTTTATTTTATTATTTATACCATAGTGAACAGATTTTCGCAATACTATTATATAAATTATTATAAATATAAAATTAGCATAGGATTTTCATCCTATGCCTCAATATTATACTTTTTTAAATTTTATTCCAACTTTAAATAAGTCTCCATCTAAATATATATTAAATTGTCCACCCTGTAGTTCTGTCAAACTTTTTGCTATCGAAAGTCCTAATCCACTTCCCTCGGTATTTCTAGATTTATCTCCTCTAACAAATCTTTGCATTAATTCTTCCGTAGAAATATTTAATTCATCTTTAGAAATATTTTTTATATAAATAGATACTTCATCATCTTTAATTATACAATCCAAATATACTCTAGTATTTTCTTCTGCATATTTTGTGATATTACTATATACATTTTCTAATACTCTATATAGATATCTGTTATCAGCTTTAATATATATATCCTCTTCTGGGAACTTAGTTATAATTTTTAAACCACGTTTATTAAATTTATCTTCAAATTCTCCGGTTATTTGATTTAGTAGTTCCTTAACATTTAATACTTCTTTATTTATTTTTATATTTCCTGAAGAAGCCTTAGAAGCTTCCACTAAATCTTCTATTAGTTTTTTTAGTCTTTGTGATTTATTATCCAATATTTCTATATATTCTTTTGCCTTTTCGTCTTTTATATCTTCCTGTTTTAATAAATCCACATAATTTATAATTGATGTAAGTGGTGTTTTTATATCATGTGATACATTTGTTATAAGTTCTGTTTTTAGTCTTTCACTTTTTAAGCTTTCTTCTACTGCATTTGTAAATCCTCCAGCAATATCATTAATATATAATGAAAGCTCCTTTAAAACACCTGTATATAATGACACATCTATTCTTATCTTAGTATCCCCATTATAAATCTTTTCTACTGCGTCATGTATCTGTTTGAATTTTTCTATTTCTTTCATTATTTTATAATAACACCAAATCCAAAATACTATGTCTAATAAAAATCCGAATTCTTTGAAAATTAATCCTAATGTTATAGATATAAATACTATTCCAATAAAGTATAATGCTATCTTTCTTCCAATTTTTTTATCCGATGTTACTGCACTTTTTAGATTTCTATATTTATTTCTTACCCATCTAAAAAATCTATATGTAATTGTATTTTTAAAAAATGTGTGTGATTTAATTCTTTTTAATAATGTTCCAAGCAAGCATAATCCACTTAATACAGAAAAATATCCTGCTAACATTATAAGCATCATACTTAAATTAACATCAACTGTTACCACACTTAAGCAAATTATTAAAATTGCCATCTCCGTAGCAAATAAAAGAGAAAAACCAAAAATTAAAAGTTCCAAAGGAATTTTATCTAGCCAATTTAAATATATTTCCTTTTTATCTTTTACATATCCTACACTACATATTAAAAATATAACTTCTATTGCGAATATTATTATGCTAACTATTAAAGTAGGATATGAATAATTGTATAATTCCCTCGTCTCGTTATATAATACTTTATTTAATGTTATATCACTTGCAGAATCGAACCTATTTACTGTCTCGTCAAAAGCAGTATAGTATTGCTTATTAACGGAAAATTCACTTAAGTTTTGTAATTCTTTATTTCTTACAATATTTTCTTCGGATAATCTGTCTATATTTGTTTCGATTGAATCATTAGATATTGACCAATATTTTTTATTTGTGGTTATCTCCTGTTTTAATTTTTCCAAACTATTGGTTTTAGAAGTTTGCTGAATATTTGTATATGCTATCTTAGTGTCTTCATTTATTAATAGATAAATAAATTTCTTTTTACTGTGATTTGTTTGGTAATATACCCTATATTCACCATCTTGTATATATATTGGTTCTAAGTTAGAGCCATCATTTAGTCGAAAGGTCGAACCATATTCATCTATAAAATATCCATTATCAATCTCGTCTTTAAGACTCATTCCTTTACTTTTAACAGAGATCATATACGAATCTATAAACATATCCGTATCATAAAAATCCTTGTTTTCTTTAATTTCTGGATGTGCCACAGAATAGTAAATTATTATGCAATCCATTATTATCATCATTATAAAAATTGGTAAAGTAATAAATGCAGCTAGTTTTAATCCTTGTTTTTTTAGAATTTGCTTATCCACATTTCATCACATCCTTTTAAATATTTTCTATTTTATATCCGATTCCCCATATAACTTTTAAATATTTTGGTTCACGCGGATTTATTTCTATTTTTTCCCTTATATGTCTTATGTGTACTGCAATTATATTTTCTGCTCCGTATGATTCCTCTTCCCAGACATTTTCATATATTTGTGAAATGGAATATACTTTTCCTTTGTTTTTAGTTAGGAATAATAAAATATTGTATTCCGTAGGTGTTAGCTTTATTTGCTTTCCATCAACAGTAACTTCTTTTTTGCTGTCATCTATAATTAACTCTCCAGATTTATATACATCTTCTTTTTCTTCTTTAGAATTAATACTTCCCAATTTTGTATATCTTCTTATTTGTGAATTAACTCTTGCTATTAATTCCATTGGATTAAATGGTTTTGTTACATAATCGTCTGCTCCAACATTTAAACCTTTTATTTTATCGTAATCTTCTGATTTTGCAGAAAGCATAATAATAGGAATGGATTTACCTTCTCTTACTTTTTTTGCAACATCAATTCCGTCAATTTCTGGCATCATAATATCCAAGATAATTAAATGTAGTTCAGTAGTATTTATTATATCTAAAGCTTCTCTTCCGTTATATGCCTTATAAATTTTGTAACCTTCTTTTTCTAGATAAATTTCTATAGCATTAACAATTTCTTTATCATCATCACAAACTAAAATATTATACATTTTATTTTCCCCTCTTTTTACTTTTCATCGCTATTATACCACGATATTTATTAAGAAAAAAGAATGTAAATTCTTAAGTTTTTATTAAGGATTTTATCTTCTTTATAAAAAACAGCAGTTATGAAACTGCTGTTTTACATTAAATTATTTCTATATTTATTCTTCTATTTGTTTTTTCTTATTTTCCAGTCTATAATCTATAAAATCTGTCAAAACTAATTTAATTATTGCTGCAATAGGTGCACCTAAGAACATTCCTAATACTCCAAAATATGCTCCTCCAACTGCAACTGCAAATATTACTAATAGTGGACTTAGTTTTAAAGATCCTCCTATAATTTTTGGATTTATTATATTTGCATCTATTTGCTGTAATATAATTACTATTATTAACATCCAAATTGCTTGTGCCCATCCACCAGTTACAACAGTTATTATTGCAGATATCGCAACCGCAAATATTGCACCAAAATATGGTATAAGATTGAATAAGCCTATAAAAAATCCTAATAATACCGCATATTTTACACCTAAAATTGACATTGCAATAGAAGCTAATGTTCCAACTACTATTCCATCAAGTACCTGGCTAGATAGGAATTTAAAGAAGTATTCGTTTGAGTTATTAAAATATTTTATAATTTTGTCTGCAACTTTTGTTTTAAATACTGCCATCACAAATCTTTTTAATGCTTTAACAAGTTTTGCTCTTTCTGCTAAGACATATACGGATACAACAATTGCAACAAAAACATTTATTAAACTTGTAGCTACACTAAATATTCCGGAAATATAATTTAAGATTTGCATAATGTCAATTTCTTTTAATCTAGATATTGCCTGCTCCACAAAATCCTTCTTTATAAAAGAATCTTCTGGTAGTGCAGAAAATTTATTCATTATTTCCGTTATATATCCCTGTGAATTATTTATTAATTCAATAATACTACTATATACCTTTGGTATAAGAAATTTCATAGCGATTGCTAAAATAATCACAATAAAGACATATATTATTAAGACACTAAGAGGTCTTGCTTTTTTCTTTATAACTTTAAATCTACTTTTGCTTATTTGTTTTTCCAACCCCCTAGTTGGTATAAATAGAATATATGCAATTAAAATCCCTGCTAAAAATGGGCTTAATATTTTAAAGAAATTTCCTATAATATGTTTTAAATTGTCAAAATTATTAAAAATATTAAAAACTAATATTGTTGCAACCGCAAAGCTAAACCAATATAGCCACTTTTTCCATGTATTATTCTTCATTTACTTTACCCCTTTATATATTTATATCTAATTCTACAGGACAATGGTCACTGCCATATACATTATCTAAAATTTTTGCATCTTCAATATTATTTTTTAAGTCGTCAGATACTATAAAATAATCAATTCTCCATCCTGCATTTTTCTCTCTTGCATGAAACATATATGACCACCAACTATATTTACCTTCGAGCTCTGGATATTTATACCTAAATGTATCTATAAATCCTGCATCTAAAAGTTCTGTCATCTTTCCTCTTTCTTCATCTGTGAATCCCGCATTTTTTCTATTTGTTTTAGGATTTTTTAGATCAATTTCCTTATGTGCAACATTTAAATCTCCACACATAATTACCGGTTTTTTATTTTTTAATTCTGATAAATAACTTCTAATTTCATCTTCCCATATTTGCCTATAGTCCAATCTTTCTAATTCTCTTTTTGAGTTTGGTGTATATATATTTACCATATAGAATTTTTCGAATTCTAATGTTATTACTCTTCCTTCTTTATCGTGTTCTTCTTTCCCAATTCCATATGATACATTTATTGGCTTCTTTTTTGTAAATATGGCTGTCCCAGAATATCCCTTTTTTTCTGCACTATTCCAAAACATATTATATCCTTTAAAAATATCTAATATATTTTCTTCTAATTGATTTTCTTGCATTTTTGTTTCTTGAATAGAAAATATATCTGCATCAATACTAGTAAAGAAGTCTTTAAATCCTTTATTCACAACTGCTCTTAATCCATTAACATTCCATGATATTAATTTCATTTAATTTCTCCCTTCTTTTTCGTTTTAATTTAAAACCCAATAGGATTATACTATATTTTTAACACATGTACAATAAAAAGCTAATTTACATAGAAAAAGAGGGTATATAAATATACCCCCAATGTTTAATTTTTATTAATACCAACCTTGTGTTCTAAAATGACTCCATGCTGCAGATGGTGAACCATATCTTGATTTAATATAGTTTAATCCCCAGTTAATTTGAGTCTTATAGTTTGTTTTGTAGTCTGATCCATAAGCAGCCATCTTACTTGCAGGCAATGCTTGTGGTATACCATAAGCACCTGATCCTGAATTGCGTGCATAAGGATTCCATTTACTTTCTTTATTCCATAAAGATACTAAACAATTAAAGTCATTTGTTGACCAACCATATGCACTACATCTTTCTCTTGCATATGCTTGATATTCACCAACTGTTCCTGTTGTTACTATTCCAGAAACCCTACTAGATCTGTTTGTTACAGCTCTTACTTGAACTATTTTATCTACTGGTTCCTCTAATACAACTGAACTAATTTCTTTTCTTTCTATCTCTACATCATTTTGATATTTAACTCTATAAGTTACTTGTTTCTTTCCTTCTTTACCTTGTTGTATAACTTTATCTTGAGTCTCGTTAGATCCATTTGCGACATTTTTTGTAACTGTCTCGAATGGAATAGCTTGCTCTTCTACAATTATTTTTTCTGTAATTGGATTGTAGGCTTGAGCAATTGTTTCTATATTTAATTCTACGCTATTTACTTCATTATTTTCATTTTCTGAATTTTGTACCATATCAGAAACTTCTTCTTGTGCAGATTTTTCTGATATAATTATTTTACCATTAGCTCCTACTGTTGCATCTTCACTAGGAGTTACTTTTTCTTCTGGTAATAATATAATATGTTTCTCATCTAAGATGTCAGCTACTTTTGTTTTTGAAGTTACAACGTTCATTTCACAACCATTTGCAAGTGTTATTTTAACGTTTTTAACTTGTTTATTAGCTGCAAACACACAAATACCTGATATAAATAAAAATATTAAACAAATTCCTATTATTCTTTTTACTGATATCGATGCTTGTTCATCATCTTTTTGTTTTAACATAAATTCCTCCTTCAACAACTATCCATAGTTTTAATATAAGCTTTAAATCCGCAGATATTTACCACCATAGATATTTTTGTTGTTTTCCTTTAAAAGGTTTTTTGCCATAAGCAAGTTTAATTATACTATATTTTTTTGTTGATGTCAAATTTTTTAAAATTTACCATTATCCGTATGTGCTTCCAGTATTTACTATATTATATTCATTATTTCACAATATATTCATATATTTTTTATATTACATTGGTATAAAATATTGTATAAATTTTTATAATATGCTAAAATAAGCGAAAGGAGGAGATGTAGGTATGGTTATCGCAATAATCATTGTCGTTGTAATTGTTATAGTAATTGCTGCAATGTATAACAGTTTAGTAAGCTTACGTCAAAGAGTTCAAAATGCTTGGAGTCAAATCGATGTTCAATTAAAAAGAAGATTTGATTTAATTCCAAATTTACAAGAAACAGTAAAAGGATATATGACTTATGAAAATGAAACATTCCAAAAGATAGCTGAACTTAGAACAGCTTGGGCTTCAGCAGAAACAGTTGCTCAAAAAGCTGATATTTCTAATCAATTAACAGAAACTCTAAAAACTCTTATGGCTGTTTCAGAAAATTATCCAGACTTAAAAGCAAACACATCATTCACACAATTACAAGAAGAATTAAGAAATACAGAAAATAAAATTGCTTATTCAAGACAATTCTATAATGATACAGTTACAATGTATAATACAAAATTAGAAGTATTTCCTTCAAACATAATTGCAAGTTTATTTAAATTTAAACCAAGCGAATTATTTGAAGTTGAAAATGAAGAAGAAAAACAAAATGTTAAAATTGATTTTTCTAAATAATTTTAAAAAAGGATTTCTTTTTGAATAAAGAAATCTTTTTAAATATATACTAATATATAGAGGTAGAAAATGTACGAAGATATTAAAAGGAATAAAATAAAAACAGGATTTATTATTTCTGTTTATGTTATAATAATTACTTTAATTATTTATTATATTTGTTATGCTTTAGATTTTGGTGTTTTTTCCATAGTCTTTGCATTAATTGTTTCGATTGCTTCTGCCTGGGGATCATATTACTATAGTGATAGAATTGTCCTTTCCATTAATAAGGCGCGTCCAGCAACAGAGGAAGAAAATAAGCAATTACTAAATATTTTTGATGCATTAATGATTTCTTCCGGATTGGAATATAAACCTAAATTATATATTATGGAATCTGACCAACCAAATGCTTTTGCAACAGGAAGAGACCCAAAACATTCAGTAATTTGCGTAACAACTGCATTATTAGAAAAATTAGATTATTATGAAATTGAAAGCGTTATAGCACACGAAATGGGACACATTAAAAACTATGATATTAGGCTATCTGCTGTGCTAACAGTTATGGTAGGACTTGTTATTATATTATCAGACTACTTCTCTAGAGCTTTTTTATGGAGTAGATTTGATGATGATAACAGGGGCTCTAATGGAATTATGGTATTAGTTAGTATTCTATTACTTGCTTTAGCAGGCTTTTTTGGCCAATTAATGAAGCTTGCTGTATCTAGAAAACGTGAATTTATGGCTGATGCAAGTTCTGTTGAATTTACAAGAAATCCAGATGCTTTAATTTCTGCTTTAACAAAATTAGATAGTGATCAATCAACATTGTCACAAGCAAATAACTCAACAGAAAATATGTATATAGTAACTCCATTTAAGGGTAAACAAAAAAAATCTACTAACTGGTTTTCTACTCACCCTTCTATAGAAGATAGAATAGAAGCTATTAGAAAATTAAAATAATTTTAAAATATAAAGCTTGGTATAAATACCAAGCTTTAATTGTCTTTATTTTTGTGGATATCTCATTTATATTTTTAAACTTTCCACATTTTATTCTATATTAAATATTCTTTTTGCGTTTTCACATGCTAAATTTTGTATTTCTTCAAATGATTTCCCTTTTACTTCTGCTATTTTTTCTATTATATATTTAACATTTCTTGGATCATTTCTTGTTCCTCTGTGTGGTTCCGGAGCTAGATATGGACTATCTGTTTCTACTAAAAATCTATCTTCTGGAACTAAATTTATTATTTCCGGTGCATTTTTTGCATTTTTAAATGTTGTTGGCCCCGCAAAAGAAATATAAAATCCCAATTTAATTCCTTCTTTCACAAGTTCTCTATTAAATGGACAACAATGAAAAATCCCATATTTATTTACTTTGTTGTTTTTTAATATTTCTATTGTATCCATAATAGCTTCTCTTGTATGAATCTGTATTGGTAAATTTAGTTCATTCGCTAATTCTATTTGTTTTATAAAAGCCATCTTCTGTATGTCCTTGTTATCAGTATTCCAATGATAATCCAGTCCAATTTCTCCTACGGCTACAATCTTTTTATAGTTTTTATATAATACTTTTAGCTCTTCTATTTGCCTATTTAATTCCTCTTGTGTATCTGGCACATCATTTGGTGAAATACCTATTGTTGCATATATAAAGTCATATTTCTTAGAAAGTTCAACAGCATTTCTGCTTCCTTGCAAACTATAACCAGCTGTAACTAGTTTATAAACACCATCTTCTTTTAGCTTTTTTATTAGTTCTTCCCTATCTTCATTAAATCTCTCGTCATCCAAATGACAATGTGAATCAAACAGCTTCATATTATCCTCTTCTTTCATTTCTATTTTGTGTTAAATTCAAGATCTGCAACACACATCGCAATTGAATAATCTTTGCAATGTGAAATACTTATATTAATACTTTTTATTTTTTCTTTTGGTATTATATTTGTATTTATATGCACAACTGGTTTACCAGACTTATTATTTACTATCTCTAAATCAGTCCATTTTATTTTGTATTTGTCTTCTATTATATCCGATAAAGCCTTAAAAATTGCTTCTTTGGCGGCAAATCTTCCTGCATAGCTTTGATATTTTTGAACATTTTTACTTTCACAATATTCAATTTCCTTCTCCGTATATATTCTATTTTTAAATGCTTGCCCAAGTCTCTCTATCCCATCTTTAATCCTAGATATTTCTATTATATCTGTTCCACACTTTTGCATTCTTTTATTCCTTTCCATATATAATAAAAAATAGGGATTTTAAGGAATGTCCCCTTATCCCTATTTTCCTATTTTAGCAAAATTACAAAGTTTATTATATTTAATATCAATGAAGTTATTAGTACAATCATTATTATCTTATTGCTTTTTGCTGTTTTCTCGATATTTGCTTCTTTGTATAAAATATCATATTCGTTTTTTAATCTCCAATATGTTTTTTCTAGATCCAATTTCTTTGCCCAACTATTGCACAACATTACACCAATATTGTCAGTTGTAATTTCTTGTGTCCATATATTTTGTGTAAAGTTTAAAAACTCTTTTCTTAAGCTTTTTACTTTTGTAGCTGTTTTATATTCTTCTATTAATTTTTGTATATGGAACTTCTTATATAATTGCAATATGTACATATAAATATATACTTTTTCATATAAAAATGGTAATTTCGTATAGTTAAATGTATCTACCCCAGATGTAAATAATACTGTTGATTGGTTAGAAAAACCGAATTTAATAAATTCCCATTTATCCAATATATCTACTTGTTTTTCTGGTTTATCAAGTTTTACATTTAAATTATAATTGCTAGGTAATACATTTGAATATTTATAAAATTGATGTTTTATTTCTTCGAAGCTCCTATTTTTATTCCAATATTCTTGGTCTATGCATGCATATGAAAATGTTAAAAATCTATTTGTATCTATATTAAATTTTTCTTCATTATCACTAACTAATTCATTTACTAAATCTGTTATTTTTTGAATTGTATCAAATGTATTTGCCTGTATTTTTATATTATCAAATTGCTTCATAGAAATAAATTCTGATTTTATATCCTTAAATTTATAATTAAAGTTTAATACATCATCAAATTTATCCAAATCTTCTATTAGGGTTTTCATAGAAATAAAACATTCTCCAGTAGAAAAACATATTATTTCTATCTTATCTATTCTAAAAAATATTCCTTCATCTCTGCCAGCTTTTCCTTGAATACTTTTATTTAAGTCATATTCAAATATAGCACAAGTATGTTTCGCTAATATCTTGGCTTGAATAGTCTCGTCAAACTCTTGAAATTTTTTTCTTTTTGCTTCTGAAAAATCAAAAGTTGGAAACATAAATCTTTTTAGTTTTGGCAAAAACTTATTATATATATCCAAATCCCTTTGTTTTTCGAAGATTCTTAGTTTGCATCTATCGTTGTGCAGTAAATTTTGCAAATATTTTTCGTAGCTATCTTCCTCAATTATATAAGGGTATATAAAATAAGTATATTGATACCTTGTCTTTAGTTCCATTTACTTCTACCTCTTTTGTTAAAATTTATTTTGTATAATATACTGCATTAGAATCTATACTTCCTAGATGCCATTCACCTATAAAGTCTATATTTAAATTATTTGTAAAATCATATTGTGGGCTAACAATTTCTTCACCTTTTTCGTTTATTGCTCCCCATTTTCCATCTTTTTGAACAGCAGCATATCCGTACGCATTTTGCTCTTTTGCATCATCATATATGTAATCAACTACCACTTTTCCGTTTTTGTCTACATATCCATATTTATTATCCTTTTTGTCTAAGAATAGTGTATTTCCTGCATTTATATCTCTTTCTGATTTTTCTTCGAATTTAAAATTATAATATTTATCTTCATTGTCCTGTCTTATTTTAATATATCCTTTTAATGTATTAATTTCTAAAACAATTCCTGTTAACTTAGTCTCTAAATTAGCATCTAATAAATTTGATGTAATTCCGTCTTCACTTGCTTCTATTATGTCAGCTGTATCCACATAATTCATTGTAGTATATGTTGGATTTAATACTAATTCGTCGCCTTTTTTAGCAACTCCATATTTACCATTTTGCATAATTATAAATGTATCTTGAAATGCTGGTTTTACATCATCATATACCATATTTAATATTGTCTCTCCAACTGTCGAAACAACACCAACTTTGTTGTTTGCATTTTTTACTATAACATTTCCGTTTTTTATTCCTAATATATCTTGTACTTCTTCTAATCCTGTATCTAGTTGAATCTCTCCATTTTTCTTTACTAATTCCCAATCATTGTTTTCTTTTACTGCATATATTCCATTTTCTGCAATACTTTTTATATCTTGATATTTTGCTTCTAATACAGGTTGGTTATTACAATCCACAATTCCGTAAGTATCGTCTTCTGTTATTACAACATAACCTAATTTATAATCTGTTCCCAATCCTCTAATTTCCTTATATTGTGGCTCTATTATCTTCTTTCCTGTACTATCTACTAGTCCTTTTTTACCATCTTTAACAACTATAATACTATTATCCGTATTTTTTAATGAATATAGTTCATCATATTCGCATGGAAGAATTTCTTTTCCAGTTATATCTATCATTCCATATTTTCCATCTTTTTGAACTTTTATAGCATTTTGCTCATAAGAAATAGTGTTTTTAGAATCATAATTTGCTATTGGCTCTATATTTTCATAATCTGTAAATATTTCTTTGTTCTTAGAATTTAAAGCTTTTGTTTTATATGTGTTATTTGTATAATCCACATCATATGTACATAAGAATATATCTGTTTTATTGTTTGGAATTACAATATATTCTTGGTAGGATGGTGCTATTATTTCTTCTCCTTTGTTATTAATAACTCCATATTTATTGTCTTTAAAAGATGTAAAATAATAGTCATTTGTCATCCTCTGACCACTACCATTTGAAACTAATTTATATATAACAAAAACAAACATTACTATTACTAAAAGTGCTACAACAACTGCAAGAACTTTTTTCATATTTAATTTTGCTTCTCCATTATACCTCTTGCCTCTACTCATATTATTTCCTCCGTAAATACAATATACCACATTCTTAATACAAATTACAACTAATTTTTTACTATCTTACATACGATTATTGTCATATCGTCTTTAGGTGTTCCGTAATTATTATCTATTGCTTCTGATAGAATAATATCAGCCATTTTTTGCACATTCTGTGTCTCCATTTGTTCTAATAAATATTTTAACCATAATTCTTTATTTTCATATTCTGCATTTGATTCAACAATACCATCACTACACATTACCAATATTTCATTTTCTTCCATATCCCTATCTGAAATTTTTAATTCTATATTATTTAAAATACCTGCTGGAAGAGTAATATTTTTTATTATATCAACATGTCTTCTATTCTTTATATACGTAGGTGATGCACCATTTTTAATGAATTCTACATTACCTTCGTACAAATCAAATATTGCTATATCCAGTGTTGCATAAGAATCATCTTCTGAATTCAAACACATGCTAGAATTTATCATATCCAATGATGTCTCTTTGTTAAATCCTGATTTAAGCAATCTTTTTAGCATTTGTATTGCTATTTTGCTACTTTTTCTTGCATTTGGTCCAGAACCCATTCCATCACTTATTGCAATTACTTGTTTTCCATCTTCTAATTTCATTTTTAATGTGGTGTCTCCAGATACTGAACTTCCATCTTTTTTTGCTTTTGCAAGACCTATTTGTAATTTATATTTATTTTTGCTTACATATTTAAAATAGCATATATCATTTGCTTTTTGCATTGCACAATCAACAATTTGAACATCAAATTCTTGTTTATAAAACTTTGCAATTACTTGTTTTATTTTGTCGGATATACATTCTTCTATTTCTAAGTTTTTGCTACTATAGTCTTCACATGGTTTTGTATATATTCCTATTTCTATTTTTCCATTTTTTTCTTTATTTATTTTTAGCTCTTTAATTTCTATTTTCTTTTGTTCTAAAAGCTTTAGTATTTCCTCTTCTTCGTTATCCTTATTTGTGTTTGTTTTATTAATATCTTCAGCCAAATTTGATATTGTCTTTGATATACCATCTAATTGGTTTACCATTGCTTCTTTATTTTCTTCTATTTTTTTCTTCCATATAAAATTTATTTTGCTAATTCTATATGAATTATTTATGGCTTTTACCATTTCTTCAATTTCATTTTCTAATCTATTACTAATTTCTGAATCATCAAATCCTAAAATATAATTATTATGATTTTCAAATATTTTTAATAATTCTTTTTTCGTAATCTCCGTTTTTTCTGTTAATAATTTAAAAACATCCTCCAATATTGGTGATTCATCATCAATTAAGTCATCATATAAAACATTATCTTTTAAATTTGATATATTATTTTCTAACTCTGTTATAAATATTTCTTTGTTCCTATTATATTGCTCACCATCTACAGCTGATTCTTTATATGTATTTGCCATTTCAGAAATTGCATCAGAAACATTGTTTAATCTATATATCATATCTTCTTTTTGTTCCAATCTGTTTTCTGGTGCTTTTGGTAAATACTTAACATTTGGCATTAAATCTTCTATATTTATTCTTGCATTCTTTGGCATTGCAAGTAAACCAATTGCTGCAATTAAAATTTCTTGTACCATAATAATAGAATGTACATTTCCGTTAGCAGCATAACTTAAAATTATATTTCCTAAAATAAATCCAATTATAACTCCTATCTTACCAATCTTGTTTAAAAGTCCAGCAATCATACCAGAGATTGCAAATGCCGCAATTTGCATTGGATCACCATTTTGAATTATAGCAATTACTACACCTATTGTTACTCCAGATGTTGCTCCTACTAAAACTCCATTTTGCCATCCCAATATTAGAACAATTAAAACACTTAAAATATTTCTAATTGAATATCCGAATATTGTAAGCTCCTTAAATGCAGATACTGCAATTGCAATTAATAAACTTGTCCCAATGACTTCTTCGATCGAAAAAGCTTTTTTTGTTTTTGAATCCTTTATTACTGAAATCGAACTCTTAAAAATTTTATAAAAAATTCCTGTTAATATTGTTAATAATATTGCAGAAAATATATCATAAATTAATACCGGTCCGAATAAAATTTTAACAACTTGTACAATAAATGTAGCAATTATTAGATGTGGCATCAAATTTTTCTGCTCAGTTTCTGGATCAACCTTAGGGAATGCAAATATTGATATAGCCATAAACACCAAACTTGTTAAAATATATGTTAGTAATCCTGTTCCTCCGAATCCAATTAATGTTCCTATACAAGTTAATACAAATGGAATTAATATTGGTATATTATTAGCTGCTGTTGCTGCAATTAATGCTATTGCAAATGGAGCTAAGCCATTGCCAAACTGTACCATAGAAACCATTAATGTTAGTATATAAATTAAAATAGACTGTTTAGAAAAATTCTGTTTAATAAAACTTCTTCTAAAATTATTTTTTTCGTTTATTTTGCTGTCTTCAATATAATCTGTAGAAGCACTAATATTTTGAAACATCCTTTACCACCTCATAACTTCTTTAATATAGGTCTTATTTTATTATATTGTATTAACTTTTTTTGTCATTTTAAGTAATGTATATTAAAAAAGTTTTTTACAATTTGTGATATATTTATTATCTATTTTAGCTTTTGTATTTATAATCGTTATTTTACGTTTATTATTTTATTATATATCCGTAGAAATTACAAGATTTTGTCTTAATTTAATGATATTCTTTTACTTTAATTTTATTAGATAAAAAATCCTATATTTCTATAGGATTTACATTCTTATTAAGTTATATTCAATGTCTAGCTCTTGCAATATCTCTATTTCCCTTTCCGTACATGAAAAAATTATTATTTGATTATCGCAATCGTCTTTTAAATATTCTAGAGTGTTTACTAATCTAGACTTATCAAAAAATACAAATGATTCATCCAAGAATATTGGTAAGCTTTCTTGTGTTATTTCTTTTAGTATTGCCATTCTTAGAGCAAAATATAGTTGGTCAATTGTTCCTACGCTTAAAAGGCTTACAGAAACATAATTTCCACTTTCTACTTCTACCATGATGTCGTTATCTAAAACCTTTATATTATTATATTTACCATTTGATATTTTTAATATTGTATTAGACAGTTCCTCGGAAAATCTTGGTGTTACATTTTCTTTCATTTCTTTATATGCTTTTTCCAAATATTCTTTTGCAATATTTATTATTTCACTATTATTTTTTAATTCATTATATTCTTCTAAAGAATATTCTAATTCTTCTTCAACATTTGCTAATTTATCTATTTTTGGAAAAATATTTTCTTTATCCAAATTTAATTTATGTTTTTCTAATTCATTTTCATTTATTTCCTTTTTTATTAAATTTATTTTTTCTTCTATTTCATTATTAGAAATTATTTTTTCATAATTAATTAAATTAATATTATTTTTAATTAATTCATTTTTTATTTTATTTTCTATTTCTTTTTCTAAATTATTTAATTCATTTATTTTTTCTTTTTTATTTTCGTTTAATAAATTAATTTCATTTTTTATTTTTTCTAAATTAAAAATAATTTCTTTTTTATATTTATTATTTAATTTATTTTTTTTATAAAAATAAATTACTATCGGAACTAATAAGAAGATAAATAATAAATAAAATAAATTGTTTTTTATTTTTAAATTAATTAAAATAAAAATAATTAATAAAATTAATTCTATAAAAATATATTTATTTATTTTTATTTTTTTAAATTTATTTTTTAAATTATTTATTTTGTTTTTTTCATTTTCCAAATTATTTATTTTTTTATTATATTCTTCTATTATTTCTTTATTTATTTTTATTTTATTTTTTTCTTCTAAATAAATATTTTTTATTTTATTTAATTTATTTAAAAATTCTAAATTATTATTTAATTCATTTAAATTATTTTTAATTAAATTATTTTTATTTTCTATTTCGTATTTTTCGTCTTCATATTTTTCCAATTCATTTTTTTCATTTTTTAATTTATTTAATTTATTTATTATTTTATTTATTGGTCTGTCTTGGCTACGGTCCGTACCAATTTCTTCTAATTGTTTTTTATTTAATTTATCCATAGTTTTTTTATAAGAAGTATTGTCATTACCGGTTGATGCTAAATTGGATAATTTTTGTATAATTAAATTTTGATTTATTTTATCTATTTTAATTTCATTTTGGACTATCTCTGTACTATTTAAAAATAAATCTTCATCAATTTTTGTTTGTTCGTAAAAAAATGGAATTTCTTTATTTTTTTCTACATTAAATAATGGAGTTAAATCATCACCAAAATTATTAAATATTTTTAATTCTCTATTTTTAAAATCACGATATATTTCATATTCTTTTTTATCATCTAATTTATATTTTATTTTTCCAGAATATTGTTCTGTATTCCATGGTTTGTATTTTTCTTGATCTGAAATAATTTTTCCTCTTTTATTTTTAGAAATACCATATAACATACTATTAATAAATTTTAGTAATGTAGATTTACCACTTTCATTTCTCCCTAAGATTATATTAATTCCATCTGTTAATTCTATTTCCTTATTTTCCAGTTTTCCAAATCCATTTATTTGTATTTTTTCTATTTTCAATTTTTCCTCCTACGTATTTTAGAATTAATTTTTTAAAGAATCCAATCCAATCTCTATCGCTTTTAAATATTTATTTTTTTCTTCGTCATTATTTAATTCTTCTATTTTATTTAATAATAATTTTACATATATTCCTCTTAAACTATTTTCATTTTTTATTTTTTCTAAATTTAATTTTATTTCAGATTTATCTTTAATTTTTAAAATATTATTATTTTGAATTAATTTATTTATTTCTATTAAATTAATTTCAAAATTTCTTTTTCCAATTAAATTTATCTTATATAAATTATTTTTATTTAATTTTAGTTCTTGTATATTTTCTACCATTTCTTCTTTTGAATTTATTTCTGATATATCAAAGTTAATTTCTACAAATTCTCTTTCATCAATTGGAATAAATTCAATATTTATTTCTTTATTATTTATCTCACCTGCAATAAAGCCATGTTTTCCAAGTTCGTCAAATCCAAATGCTATAGTAGACCCAGGGTATACAATTTTATTATCATATTTTGGTTTATGAATATGTCCAAGTGCTACATAGTCAAATTTTAATAGCTCCTTTGTAGACACTGGATTATATAGTTCTCCACTTTCTTTAGATGCATCTAAATCTGCATGCATTATTAATATATTATTTTTTTCTTCATTTAAATTAATATTATTTAAATTAATTCCTTCAGAATAAAAACTGCTAAATCCATATCCATATATATCTATTTCGTCCATCTCTATTTTCTCTAATTTATAATTAAATATATGTACATTTTTGTTCCAATTATATTTCATGTAATATGAATTTATTAAATATGGATCATGATTTCCTGGAGCAATATATATTTTTGTATTTGGTATTGTCTTAAATAAATTATTTATATATTCAATTGTACTTTGTCTTACATAATCATTTTCGTATAGGTCTCCAGAAATAAATAAAAAATCTATATTGTTCTCACTTATATATTCAATTACTTTTTTAAACGCTTTCCTTTGTTCCAATCTACGTATATCTGCTAATCCTTCTATTCTTCCTAAGTTCGTAAAAGGGCTATCAAAATGCATATCAGCTATATGTACAAATTTCATTGTTTCCTCCTTTGTAAACATTTGTTTTGAATAATATATCATAAATGTAATTTAGTGTAAATTAATTTTTTAATTTTTTTTCTATGATACTATAACATAAAAAATAGCACAGTAGAAAATACTGTGCCTGGTGCACCAGGAGGGATTCGAACCCCCGACCTTCCGGTTCGTAGCCGAACGCTCTATCCAGCTAAGCTACTGGTGC